>JAJZCK010000188.1 GCA_021846125.1 Actinomycetes bacterium
GATGCCGGCGTCGTCGGGTGGTGTCGGGTGGTGTCGGGTGGTGTCGGGATGAGGACGAAGTGGCCCATGCGCATCGCCGCCCGTCCGATTGCCCCGTCGCCCGGCGGCAGGTCGCAGACGACCAGGTCGTCAGACGGGGCGAGCGCTCCGACCACCTCCGCGAGCCTGTCGTAGCCGGCCGGACCGCTGCGTGCGACCTCGATGCCGAGCTGGTCGGAGAGCCGGGCGACCTGCGGCCCGCCGGCAGCTGCGTCGAGACGGCCGGCTCCCGTGCCGCCGGGAGGGCGCACCCCCTGGACGACCGCGAGCTCCCGGTCGAGCAGGACGGCCGCGAGGAGACCTTGGCCGCCGTCGGAGCGGTCGAGGTAGCCGAGGTCTCGAGCGAGGTTGCCCTGGGGGTCGAGGTCGATCGCGAGCACCGACCACCCGGACTTGACGGCGAGACCAGTCAGGTTCGCGACGAGGCTCGTCTTGCCGACACCACCCTTGCCGTTCGTGACGAGGAGCACGTTGTCGAGCATGCTGGCCTCGGAGTCGTGCTCGCGCCCACAGCAGGTGCTGAACCACGTGCGGGTGCGGGGAAGCTCGGCCCCCAGGACGGCGGACGTTCTCGGTGGTCATCCGAGCCGATCCCATCCCGACGGGCCGGCCGCGTGCTAACTCCTTCGATCGTCGATCTGCCGGACCAGGTCGCGTTAGTAGCGATCAGAACCGCAATCCTCGAACGAAGCTCGTAGTCGTGCTGCACCCACACCCCGGGGCGCCTGGTGCCGCAGGGTGTGGGTGCAGCGTCGTCGTGGACCTGCAGGTGTCGCGGCTACTGGCCGTTGAGAGCAGCCTGGAGCGCGCTCGCCTGCGCGTCCGTGACCGCAAGCGGGCCGCCGAGGACCTCGATACCGGTGCTTTGACCATCACCAAGACCGGATGCCGTCGAGCCGGCGGATACGAGCGCGCTTGTGAGCGACGACGGCAGCGCGACGCCTTGCCCGGCGGTGAGCAGCGATGCCTCCTCCCCGCCCCCCGACTGCGCTGCTGCAGAAAGCGCGTCGCTCCAACCGCTCGGCGTGCCTTGAGCGACGAGCAGGGTCTTGTTTGGCCACTCAAAGAGGGTGCCCTCGAGAAGCGCTATGTCCGCGGAGGTGTGCGTCGTCCCACCACATGCGTAAGCAGGCGTCGCTCGAAGCGTGGTGAGCTCGGCCGGCGTGACGGCGTCGGGGCCGCCGGCGACGTGGAGCTTGCTCACGCCGCCCACTTGCAGCGCGTGCAGCGTCGCCGAGTCGATCGCCCCCGAGGCGCTCGGCGGTGTGACGACCAGTCCGGTGCCCCCCGCGTCGTGTAGCCGGTGTAGGTCTTGTCGTAGGGCGGGTCGAGGTAGACGAAGTCGCCGCTCGCCGGGACGACGGTGGAGAAGTCCCCGTGTGCAAGGGTGACACCTTGGAGAGCGGCCGAGGCCTGGCGCAGGTTGTCGACCCGGCCGCCCGCAACGCGAAGAAGAGCGCTCCCCCACCGACGAAGGGCTCGACGTAGCGGCTGAACGCCGGCGGGACGCGCTCGAGAAGGAGCGGGAGGATGGAGCGCTTCCCGCCGACCCATTTCACGAACGGGCGGGCCGGTGCGAGTGCGGTTGCGGTCACACACCTCTGTGCAGGTGCCCGCGAATCGGGTCGCTTGTGCCGCGGAGGGCTCACGCGACCTGGCTGATGGTCGGCGTACCGGCGAGGGTGGCGACGTCGACGACGGCCCTCTGGTCCTCGATCGGGTTGCCGTCGCAGCCGAGCAGCTCCCAGCGCGTCGACGACCCGCCGTCGCCGACCGTGGCGCTGACCCGCTTGTGGTGATGCCCGGAGAACGCCCACGAGGGCGACGTCAGCGATCGGATCCGCTCGACCTTGCGCCGGCTCGCAGCGCCGGGCGGCCAGCCGTCCTCGGTGCCGGGAACTTGTACGCACGGCTGGCCATCGGGTCGGTCAGGTGTTCCGGCGGCGCCCGGCGCGCTCGGCGAAGGCGTCAAGGGCGGCAGTGACGTGCTGTGCCTCCCAGAGCTGGTTGCGCCGAGTTCCGCGGACCTCATTCAGGACACCAGCTTCGACAAGGCGCTTGATCGCCCGGAACGAGTTGGAGACCGTCACGCCAAGTTCACCCTGCACGAGCGAGGAGCTGACGACCGGCTGTCGGAGCAACACGTCGGCCAGCTTCCAGGCTGTCGAGTCAGACCTTGCCCGGATCGATTCCGTCCACCCCTGGCGGATGGAACGGAGATCGGCGGCGAGATGGCGACCGTTGTCGATCGAGCGGAGGGACGCGTCCGAGAGCTGCTGGACGATCGGCACCGGGTCACCGCTCCGGTAGCTGTCCAGGGCGTCGAAGTAGGTCGACGTGTCCGTCAGGAGCCCGGCGGAAACCGGCACGGTGATCGTCCGTGTCAATCCCTTCCCACGAAGGAGGGAGTGGATGATCGCTCGGCCCACCCGACCGTTGCCGTCGGGAAACGGGTGGATCGTCTCGAACTGGGCATGAGCGATCGCCGCCTGGACGACCACCGGCAAGTCGTCTCGGGCCATGAACGCTACGAGGTCGTCCATCGCCGCTGGCACCCGGTCGTGGTGAGGTGGGACGAACCTCGCAGTATGTGGGCTGTTGCGACCCCCAATCCAGACCTGCTGGTCGCGCCACTCTCCGGTCCACTCTCGGTTGGAGTCCCCGAGCAGTGCGCCGTGCATGGCGACGACCGCCTCGCTATCGAGGCGGTTGGCGAGCTCAATCGCTGCCCGCATCGCTTTCGTGTTCGAGACGATGAGCGTTGCGTTAGGGCGGCTCCGGTCACCAAGCTCGGCGATGGCGATAGCCCTCGCCGACGCTGTGAGGTTCTCGATCTTGGATGATGCCGCTGACTCGGACCGAAGCAGGACCGCCGAGAACGGCGCAATGTCATGTCCCAGCTCGGCGTCGAAGCGAGCGATCTCCGTGGCAGCTTCCTCTGCGAGGACTCGGACATCGCCCGGTAGTTGAATGTCGTGAACTGAAGCGATCTGCGGGACGACGGCCGCCACGTACGGGCCACGCGTGGCCTTCCACTCGGTCCGGCTGATACCGGCGGCGTTCGACTCCCACGGGTGCGACTCGAAGGAGATCGGCGGCCAGATCGGCTCGGGCAAGGATCTCGCCGGGTCGGCATCGCTTTCGAGCGACAGCGTGGTTGTCTTTGGCCGGCTTGTCGAGGCGAACTGCCCGCCGATCGGCGTGCCCGCAGCACGGCGGGTCTGCTCAGGGGGGACCATGGGACGATCGTAGTACCCTTTAGGTGCCTAAGGGGTAGCAAGAGTGCGGCAACCTACCCCTTGCTCACGCGACCTGGCTGATGGTCGGCGTACCGGCGAGGGTGGCGACGTCGACGACGGCCATCTGGTCCTCGATCGGGTTGCCGCCGCAGCCGAGCAGCTCCCAGCGCGTCGGTGACGAGCACGTCGACACCGCCCGTCGCCGCGCCGGACGCGCAGGCCCGTGCGACTTCGGCGGAGGCGATCTCCTCCTCGGGCCACCAGGAGAGCCGGGGCACCCGCAGCTCGGGGTCGAACGACGGCGCCCCGCCGCAGAAGAGGATCCGCAGCCCGGCGACCCCGAGGACCGTGCCGCGCGGGACCCAGCGCACCCGCCCCGTCTCCTCGACCGGGACAGATGCAGGGTCCTTGGTCTGCGTGCGCGCCTCGTACTTGGGGAGCTGGACGGCGAGCCAGGGGTGCCAGTCGTGGTTCCCGTCGACGAACACCAGCAGGTCCACACCGGCGCGCTCGCACATGGCGGCCACCTCGACCTCGAAACCGTCGGTGCACGGCCTCGAGTGCCGCATCTCGGGCCAGATGCCGAAGTCGCCGACCTGGATGATCGTGTGGCACCTGAGGTCCCCGGCCCGGGCGACGACCTGCTCGGTCCGCTCTCGTACGCCACGGGTGTCGCCGACGAAGCAGATGCGGGGCGTTGAGTCCATGTCCTCCTGTGCAGCTGACGCCGATCCGGGTCGGCCGCAACGTCGCTGCCAGGGGAGACCTGGCTCAGTCGTCGGTGAATGTCGAGCTCGCGGAGGCCCCGTCGCCCGTCACGGTGATAGGCACCGCCGCCGATGCGATGGGGCAGGAGAACGACTCGCTCGCGTCACCCGAGCCGGTCGTGGTGAAGGTCGCGCGCGCGTGGCCTCCCGGTGAGGCTGGGCCTGATGGCCATGGCGCTCAGTGTCACGGTCCCGGTCCTCACCGCGCACGCATACCCCCGGGCTCACATGGCGCGTCGGCCGACCCGAAGGACGCTCAGGTAGCGCCTCGGGACCCGGTCCCCCATCGCCGTGCGGACCCGCTCGACGATCGCGTCGAGCAGTCCTGAGCGGACCTCCGGGTCGAGGCTGCGGTAGATCGATATCGAGCCGAGGAGGTCGGCGGCGCCGTTGCCGTCGAGCCACTGGAGGTTCGGGTAGAAGCGCGCCGTGGGTCGCTCGAAGAGCGGGCCGGGGTCCTCGATCCGCTCGATCGTCCCCCAGCCCTCCTTCGTGGCACGGAGCTCCTCCTCGAGCGGCGGGTGCCCAAAGCTCGGGTTGGCCGGGGAGAAGCGCTCGTGGAGATCCGCCGTCGCCGCGTAGAGCTCCACTTCGCCTGGCCGTCGGACGACGACGTTGGCGAGGAGCGACACCGATCCCCCGTCGCGCAGCAACCGGTGCACCCGGGCCCACCCGATGGTCGGGTCGACCCAGTGCCACGACGAGGCCGCGACGATCCCGTCGAAGCGTCGGCCCCGGTCGTCCCACTCCTCGAAGCTCGACGTCTCCACCTCGACGTTCGCAAGGCCGGCGAGCTTCGCCCGGGCGAGCGTTGCCATGGCCGGCCCCGGCTCGACGGCGGTCACCGAGCAGCCGAGAAGGGCGAGCGGGGCGGTCGCCTGGCCGGTCCCGCAGCCGACCTCGAGCACCGAGGACCCTTCCCCGATCCCGGCCATCGCGGCCAGGTCGTTGAACAGCTCGTCGGGATAGCTGGGCCGGACGCGGTCGTAGAGCTCGGCGACCTCCTCGAAGAGGCGACCGTGACGTCGATCGAGGCCGGGCATCTCCCCATGCTCGCCCAGCGGCTCGCTCTGTCGCCACCGCCAGTTAGGCCGTGAGCGAAGCCGTGGCAAGGCGACCGGCGGCGTGGCCCGCAGCGACGCTCTGGGGCCGTGATCGAGCCGGC
>JAJZCK010000189.1 GCA_021846125.1 Actinomycetes bacterium
GACCGGCTCCTGGTCGGCGACGGGCTCGCTCCTCGTCGCCCGCTCCTCCGCGGTCGCGGCACGGCTCGGCGACGGTGACGTCCTCGTCGCCGGAGGCACGACCTCCTCGAGCGCGGTGACGAGCGAGGCCGAGCTCTACACGGCGAGCGCAGGGCCCGCGTTCACGAGCCCGGCGACTCTCCAGGTAGCGATCGGCACGTACTCGAGCTTCACGATCACGACCTCGGGCACGCCGACGCCGGTCGTCAGCGCAGTCGGGCCCCTGCCGAGCGGTCTCGGCTTCACAGCCAACGCGAACGGCACGGCCACCATCTCGGGCACCCCGGCGGTCGGGACGACCGGCACCTACGACCTCAGCCTGACTGCCTCGAACGGCACCGGGACGCCGGCGACCCAGACCCTCGCAGTCTCCGTCGTCGCCTCCGCTGCACCGACGATCACGAGCCCCGCAAGCGTCGAGCTCGTCGCGGGCTCTGCGAACACCTTCACCGTCACGGCCACCGGCGTCCCGCTCCCGGCGATCACCGAGTCCGGGACGCTCCCACCAGGTGTGAGCTTCACCGCGAACGCGAACGGCACGGCGACGATCTCGGGAACCCCGCCGGGAACCGGTAGCTACACGGTCGCGATCGTCGCGGCCAACGGCGTCGGCTCGCCGGCGACCCAGAGCCTCCACATCACCGTCGGGCTCGCGTCGGGCACCTCGATCACGAGCTCGTCCTCCGTCGCGCTCCCGCTCGGGGTCGCGTCACGCTTCACGGTGACGGCGCACGGCACGCCGACTCCGACCCTCACCGAGTCCGGGGCGCTCCCGCCGGGCATCACGTTCACCCCGGGCGCGAACGGCACGGCGACGCTCTCGGGCACCCCGACCACGCTCGGAACGTTCCCGGTGGTGGTCACGGCGTCGAACGGCATCGGGAGCTCGGCGACCCAGACGCTCACGATCACGGTCGTCCACGCTGCCGGCACCGCGTTCACG
Organism: Actinomycetes bacterium; assembly: GCA_021846125.1. Taxonomy (GTDB): domain Bacteria; phylum Actinomycetota; class Acidimicrobiia; order Acidimicrobiales; family Bog-793; genus JAJZCK01. The sequence continues at coordinate 983 of JAJZCK010000189.1, forward strand.
AGCCGCTCGTCGATAGCGATCCGGCCCGGCGTGCCGTTCCGGTTCTACGTGACGACGACCGGCTCGCCTGCCGCGCGCGTCGCCGAGTCGGGTGCTCTCCCGCCAGGGACGGCATTCTCCGACCTCGGCAACGGCGTCGGGGTCGTCGCCGGCTCCGCGGCCGCCTCGGACGCGGCCACGTACGTGGTCACGCTCAGCGCGTCGAACGGCGTCGGCCCAGCGGCTCGCCAGGTGCTCCACGTCGAGGTGGTGCACCCGCAGCCGCCGGCGTTCACGAGCACCTCGACGCTCCAGCTGACGACCCGGACCCACGTCCGGTTCACCGTCACGATCTCGGGCGCGGTGCCGATGCCGCTCACGGTGACCGGCACGCTCCCGCTCGGGGTGCACATCGCGCCACGTGAGAACGGCACGGCGATCATCTACGGCGCACCGTACGCGTCGGCGACGGGCAGCTACGCGCTGACGATCACCGCGAGGAACATCTCCGGGTCGGCGAGCCAGGTGCTCCACATGTCGGTGGCGGCCCGGGGGACGCCGGCGGCCGCCCCGCCCAGCTCCACCGGCCATGTCACCGGCTACTGGTACGCGGAGTCGACCGGCCAGGTGCTCCACCAAGGTGGGGCGCAGCTCTACCCGACGACGTCGCGCCAGGGACCGCGCGAGGTCGTCGCGATGGCGACTTCCGCAAGTGGGCACGGCTATTACCTCGTGAGCTCCTTCGGCGGTGTCTACAACTACGGTGACGCGCCCTTCTACGGCTCGCTCGCGCGCACGCCGATCAAGAGCCCGATCGTCGGGTTCGCTCTCGCGACCGGCAGCACGGGCTACTACCTGCTGGCCGCGGACGGCGAGGTCTACAGCTTCGGTGGTGCCCGCTACTTCGGCGCACCCGTGGGGACCCCGATGGGCTCGGCAGCGGCTGCGATCGCGGTCGCTCCGGGTGACCAGGGGTACTGGGTCGTGACGAAGGCCGGCACGGTCTACCCGTACGGCGGCGCGCGGGGGATGTCGAACCTGCGAGTGGACGCGACGACGAGCCCCGTCGTGGCGATGGCGACGACAGCGACGGGCGACGGCTATTGGATCGTCACGTCGAAGGGCAACGTCTTCAACTACGGCGACGCGCGCTTCCACGGCTCGACCGCCCGCAGGGTCGTCCCGGCACCGGTCACGGCGTTCGCAGCGACGCCCGGCGGCAACGGCTACTACCTCGTCACCGCTAAGGGCAACGTCTTCAACTACGGCGACGCCCGCTTCTTCGGCTCCTCCGCGAGGACGCTGCTGCCGGGGCGGATCACGAGCTTCACGGTCTTCACCGGATGAGGAGACGCCCTACCGGCTCGCAGCGGCCGTCGCTGGTGCTCGATCCCGAGCATCGGGGAGCATGGGAGGCAGCTCACGGGTAGCCTCGGCCGATGACCACGAGCGTCGCTCCCTACGGATCGTGGCGCTCACCCGTCACCACCGAGCTCCTCGTCGAGAGCGCCGTGCGCCTCGCGGACCCGATCGTGGACGGCGGCGACCTCTACTGGGTCGAAGGCAGGCCGGCCGGCGGCGGCCGGCAGATGGTCGTGCGCCGTGCCGCGGACGGGACCGTCACCGACGTCCTGCCCGACGGCTTTGCGGCCAGGACGCTCGTCCACGAGTACGGCGGGCTGTGCGTGGCGGCGCGTGGCGGGGTGCTCGTCTTCTCGAACCATGCCGACCAGCGCCTCTACCGCCTCGAGCCCGGTCGGGCGCCCCGCCCGCTGACGCCGGAGCCGGCCGAGCCCGCGGCTCTGCGCTACGCGGCTCCGGTCCTCACCCCCGACGGCGCGTGGGTCCTCTGCGTGCGGGAGCGTCACGGCGCGACGGTGGCGAACGACCTCGTCGCCGTCCCGGCCGGAGGCGACGGGGCGGTCCGTGTCGTCGCGGACGGCCACGACTTCTACGGCACGCCTGCGCTCTCGCCGGACGGGACGCGCGTCGCCTGGTGCACGTGGGACCACCCGCAGATGCCATGGGACGCGACCGAGCTCTGGGAGGCCGAGCTCGGTCGGGGCGCGTCGCCGGGCACCGTCCGGCTCGTCGCCGGCGGCCCCGGCGAGTCCGTCACCCAGCCCCGGTACTCGCCGGCCGGGGTGCTCCACTTCGCCTCCGACCGGAGCGGGTGGTGGAACCTCTACGCCGACGACGGCGAGCCCGGCGGTCGCGAGCTCGCGCCGGCCGAGGCGGAGTTCGCGAGCCCGGACTGGGTCTTCGGGCTCGCGAGCTACGCGCTGCTCGGGTCGGGGGCGGTCGTCGCGTCCTGGACCAGCGGCGGCGAGAGCCATCTCGGGGTGCTGGAGAGCGGCCACGACGCGTTCGAGCCGATCGAGACCGGCTACTGCGTGCTCTCGGCCATCCGCGCGGCAGGCTCCGGCGTCGTCGCTCTCGCGGCCTCCGCGGACGCCGCGGCGGCGCTCGTCGAGATCGAGATCCCGTCGGGGCGCACCGAGGTCGTCCGTGCAAGCCGCCAGTCGGCGATCCCGCCCGGCTGCATCTCACGGCCGCGCCACGTCGAGCTTGCGTCGGCCGACGGTCGCAACGTGCACGCGCTCGTCTACCAGCCGGTGAACGACGCCTTCGCCGGCCCGCCCGGCGAGCGCCCTCCTCTCGTGGTGTCCGTCCACGGTGGACCTACGTCGGCGTCCTCGCCCGCGCTCGACTACTCCGTGCAGTACTGGACGAGCCGGGGCTTTGCCGTCGCGAGCGTCGACTACGGCGGGAGCTCCGGCTACGGCCGCTCGTACAGGCAGCGCCTCACCGGTCGCTGGGGGATCGTCGACGTCGCCGACTGCGAGCACGTCGCGCGCGCCCTCGCGTCGGCCGGGGAGGTAGACCCGCGCCGGCTCGTCATCCACGGCGGGAGCGCGGGTGGCTTCACCGTCTTGTGCGCAGCCGCGTTCGGCGAGGTGTTCGCCGCCGGAGCGAGCTACTTCGGTGTCGCGGACCTGGCAGCACTGGCGCGCGAGACGCACAAGTTCGAGTCGCGCTACCTCGACGGTCTCGTCGGTCCGTGGCCCGAGGCCCGCGACGTCTACGAGGCACGCTCGCCGTTGTTCCACGTCGAGCGGATCCGCACCCCGCTCGTCGTGTTCCAGGGGCTCGAGGACGCCGTCGTCCCGCCGGCCCAGGCGGAGAGCATCGTCGCGGCGCTTCGCACAGCCGGCGTCCCGGTCGCGTACATCGCGTACGAGGGCGAGCAGCACGGCTTTCGCCGTGCCGCGAGCATCAAGCGCACTGCCGAGGCCGAGCTCTCCTTCTACGGCCAGGTGCTCGGTTTCACGCCAGCCGGCGTCCTCGACCCCGTCGAGATCGAGAACGCCGGTGCGCTCGGCTCGTGACACCGGCGCGTCTCGGCTGGCCGGTGTCGCTCGGCCAGCCGAGCGCGCCCGGGCGACGGGTCATGCCTCGGCGAGGATCGCGTAGAGGCGCCGGCGTGCCTCCGCGAGGACGGTCTCGGCTGCGGCTTTCTGCTCGGCAGTCCCCGCCCGCCCGATCTGCACGACCGCGCCGAGGAGCTGTCCCGTCGCTTCCCGAAGGCGGAGAGCGTCGGGGCCGGCTCCCTCGCTCACCTCGTCCCACGGGGCCTTGCGGCCGGATTGCTCGGCAGCGGACGCCGTGCCCGTCTCGGTGAGGGAGAAGCGACGCTTGCCGGAGTCCTCCTCCGCGACGACGAGCCCTTCGTCCTCGAGGAGCTGCAGAGTCGGGTAGACGGAGCCGGGACTCGGTCGCCAGATCCCACCGGTGCGCTCGGCAAGCTCCTGGATGATCTCGTAGCCGTGCATCGGGCGCTCGGCGAGGAGCGCGAGCACGGCGGCGCGGACGTCGCCGCGCCGCGCCCGCCCGCCCGGCCCACCGCGCCCGCGTCCCATCCCCCGGGGGCCGAGGGGACCCATCCCACCGGCCCAGGGCGGCCCGAAGCCGCCGAACGCGGCCCGACCGCGGCCCCTGCCCCGACCAGGACCGGGGCCCTGCCAAGGCGCGTCGCGCTCCTCGCAGCACCCGGGTCCGCACTCGTGCGTCCCGGCGAAGCTCATGTGCTCGTGCATCTCGTGCATCTCGTGCATCTCCCGTCCCGGCGGACGCCCGCCGACAGGTGGAAGCATATCGCGATATATCGGTGATGTGTCGCTCCGGTCGGATGAGCACCGCCGAACTAGTTTGG
>JAJZCK010000190.1 GCA_021846125.1 Actinomycetes bacterium
CGGCCCTTCCGCCCGTCCGCTCGTCGCTCTCGTGCCCGTCGCCCTGCCGACGGAGGTCCGGGCCGTCGGTTCCCGACCCGACGGCCGCGGCGTCGGAGGGCGCTCCCACGACGAGACACAGAGCGTCGCTCACGTGCTGCGACGTCGCACCGGGTGCGAGCTTGCCGCCGTCCGGGCCGTGGACGTAGAAGCTGTCGACGACGCTGTGGCCGATCGTGTCGACGAAAGCCGCCTCGACGTCGCAGCCGCTTGCTGCGAGAGCGGCAGTGATCTCGTACAGCAGCCCGAACCTGTCCGGTGCACGGACCTCGACGATCGAGGCGAGGTCCGACGTCGTGTTGTCGACGACGACGTACCGCTCGGGCCGCCGGGCAGAGAGCGGCCGCCGTGCCGCCGCGTACGCACGTTCCTGCTCCGCGAGGCGAGCCGACACGTCGAGGTTGCCGTCGAGGATGGCTGCGAGATCTCGCTCGACGGCGCTCCATTCGGGGAGCCGGTCGAACTGCGGCTCGACGTCGAACACCTCGACAGCCATGCCCGGGCTCGCCGCCGAGGCCGTTGCCCGGCGCACGTTGCACCGGTGGAGAGCGAGGGCTCCGGCGGCCGCGGCGAGCAGGCCGGGGCGGTCGGGGGCGACCACGGTGACGCGCCGTCCTGAGCCGCGGACGGCGAGGGCGCCGCGTGCCAGCAGCTCTGCGTCGGCCGGGTCCGGGACGTACGGCGCGGGCGCTCGCATCGGATGGCCGTCGAGCAGCCTGCCGACACGCTCGGCGAGCATCGCCACGAGCTCTGCCTTCCAGGGGCTCCAAGCCGACGACCCGGTCGCCCGGCTGTCCGCCTCGGTGAGCGCCGCGAGCAACGCGAGGGTACGGCGGTCCTCGACGACGCGGGCGACGAGCTCGATCGTCGACGGGTCGTCGAGGTCCCGCCGAGTCGCGACCTCGGGGAGGACGAGGTGGTAGGCGACGACACGGGCGAGCACCGCCACGTCGCGCTCCTCGAAGCCCATGCGGCGCGCGATGTCGGAAGCGAGGTCCTCGCCGACTTCGCTGTGGTCGCCGTCGAAGCCCTTGCCGAGGTCGTGCAGGAGCGCGCCGAGCAGCAACAGGTCCGGCCGGTCCACCGCGTGGACGTGCTCGCCCGCCCGGGCCACCGCCTCGAGCAGGTGGCGGTCGACGGTGAAGCGGTGGTAGGCGTTGCGCTGGGGACGGTTGCGGACAACCGACCACTCCGGGAGGAGGCGCTCGAAGAGCCTTCGTTGGTCGAGCGCCTCGACCACCGGGACGAGGGCGTCGCCGGTGCCGAGGAGTGCGAGGAACGCGTCACGCATCGTGTCGCTCCACGGCTCCGGAGGCCGTGGCGCCTCGAGCTCGAGGAGGTCGAGCGACTCACGCTCGACGAGCGCGTTGCGCTGGGCGGCAGCGACCCCGATCCGGACGAGGAGCGTCGGGTCCTTCGCCGGGCTCCTGCCCGACGCGACAGCGATCTCGCCGCCGCGCAGCACGATGCCGTCGCCGAGATCGACGTCGGCGACCGGACGCGCTCCCGCCTGGGCGGTCCGGACGCGCCGCCATGTCTCGACAGACGTCGCGGTCACCGACCGGCCCGCGTCAGCGACGCGCGCCATGAGCGCGTCCGCGTCCGCGAAGCCGAGCACGGCGGCGACCTGGTCCTGCTCTTGGAGCAGCAGTCGGTCGCTGTCCCGGCCCGTCCTGCAGTGCAGCACGACGCGTGCCGCGAGGACGAGCTTCTCGGCCCCGGCGAGCGTCGGTGTGCGGGTCAACGGGGCGAGATCGGGCAACGCGGTGCCGATAGCTCGCAGAGCGGCGAGGTCGCGCAGCCCGCCGGCGGACTGCTTGACGTCGGGCTCGAGCAGGAACGCGAGCTCCCCGTGCTCCCGGTGCCGGGCATTGCCCGCCTGCTCGAGCTCTGGCATGTACGTCGCGCTCTGCTTGCGCCACAGCTCCCGGACCTCTGCGAGGACCCGCTCGCAGAGGTGCTCGTCTCCGGCGACGAGCCGGCCGTCGAGCAGGCCGAGCACGGCCTTCATGTCTGTCCGGGCAACCGTGAGCACCTCGCCACGCGTCCGCACGCTGTGGTCGAGAGGTACGCCACTGTCCCATATCGCATACCAGATCGCCTGGGCGACACGGTCGTAGCCGCGGTGCGCTCGATGGAGCAGGACCAGGTCCAGGTCGCTCCCAGGGCAGAGCTCGCGCCGTCCGTGCCCGCCGACAGCGAGGAGCGCGTAGCCGCGTGCCCGCCCCTTTGTCGCCTCGTCGAACAGCCGCGCGAGCCAAGCGTCCGCGGCGTCCGCGTAGAGGGCTGGGAGCTCCGAGGCAGCGAGCTTGCCGGAGAGGACGTCACCGGCAAGCTGGTCCCGCACCGACCTCAGCGGCGCGGGCTCCCCCGAGCGCTCCGCTGCCGGATCGGTGATGAGCACGTCGTCCATGTGACCCTCAGGCTACGCGAGCCGCCCGCCGACCGTCGCACCCGGGCGCCGGGTACGATCCGCGTAGGGACGCACGAGCCCGGGAAGCTGTGGTGATGTCATGATCGAGCCCAGGGGAACCGCCTCGCCGAGCACGCAGGGTCGAGGGCTGCGACCGGTCCACGGTGCTGCCGTCGCCGCGTCGGTCGTCGTCGCCGTCGTTGTGGCCTTTGCGGTGCTCTCCTCGATCGTCGGGCTTGTCGCCACGGTCGTCAAGATCGCGGTGATCGCGGTGATCGTCGGCTTCGTCGTACGGCTGGTCATGAGGCGCGCACGGGGCTGAGCGCCCGGTCGGGCCGTCGGCACGATCCGTCCCTCGTCTTCGCGCCCCGTCGCCGGGCCGAGCTTGGTCCGACGAGTGCCTTGCCCGACGAGGACCGACGGCGCGGGACTAGCGCTGCGGATCGCTCGGCTGGGCGACGATGTCCATCACCATCGCATAGGGGCCACCGCCCGAGGTGCTGCTCTTCGGGAGCTTGATGAGGACGCGGCTACCGACAGGGATGCCCTCGAGCCCGTTGACGAAGCTCGTGCTGCCCTTCATGCCGAGGTTCACAGCGTACGGCGTGCCGGCGGCCCAGGTCGACTCCGCGAGCACCCCGCCCCAGCTCGCCGCAGCGAACTGCACGACTACGAGGCCAGCGCCGAGCGGCTTGCCGCTGCCGCGGGCGAGGAGCGTGGTCGTCGGTGCCGACGGGGTCGGCGTGCCCTTCTTCACCTGGATCGTCGGGGGACCACCGAGGGCGCCCGAGACGCTTATCCCGCCGACCGACCGCCGGAGCACCTTCGCGTGGACGTCCGCCTCGGCGGAGTGGCTGTAGGAGGCGACGACGTCGACGACGAAGACGAGAGTGTCCTTGCCGGTGATGCCGGCCTGGGGGTTCCCGTTCTTGCCGTAGCCGTCGACGGGTGGCACCACGAGCAGGAGGCGGCTGCCGGCATGCACGCCGACGAGCGTCTTGTCCCACCCCGCGATGACCTGGCCGACCCCGATGCCGAAGCCGGAGAGCTGGTGCCGGCTGAACGAGCTGTCGAAGACCTTCCCACCCCAGACCTGACCGAGATAGTTGGCGACGAGCAGGTCACCCTTCTTCGTGGTCGGGCCGTTGCCCTTGTGCAGGACCTTCACCCCGAGCGCCGTCGGCGCCTTGCCTGACGGGAAGGTGATCTTCGGGGTCTGGCCGAACCCTCCGGAGACCTTTGGCCAGGTGATCTGCCGGGCCGCGCTGGTCGCAGTGGCGGTAACGGCAGGCCTTGCCGTGGAAGTCCTTGCTGTGGCAGCGGCTGTCGTCGCCGTGAGCCCGGCGAGAGGGCCGACGAGGAGCGTGGCGGAGAGGAGGAGCGAACGACGCACAGGTGACCTCGTAGATGTCGGGTGATCAGCCAACGGGTAGCCGGGCAACGAGAACGATACGGCGGGCAACAAGAAGCTGGGCAATGGGAAAGCGCCGAGGCTACCGGCTGCGCCGGCCCGGCGGGTGGCGCCCCTGCGCCGGGCCGGAGGTGCCGTCCGCTGCTCCGGAGCCGACGACAGGCGGGTCGCTGGACCAGGGGAACGCGATCCAGCGGTCGGTGCGTTCCCACACGTACCGGCTCGAGATGACCGAGCGTGGCTTCTCGTAGAGCACCGCCGCGCGGACGTCAGCGACCTTGCCCTTGCAGAGCTCGTGGACGAGGGCGAGCGTGTGCCCGGTGTCGGCGACGTCGTCGGCGACGAGGACGCTCGCGCTGTCGAGGTCGACGAGGTCAGGTACAGGGGGGAGCACGACGGGCAGCGGCAGGCGCTCGTCGACCCCTGTGTAGTACTCGACGTTCATGACGTAGATGTTCTTCACGGACAGGGCGTAGCCGAGCGCTCCGGCGACGAACAGCCCGCCGCGCGCGATCGCGAGGATCAAGTCGGGGTGGTAGCCGTCGCTGGCGATCGACTCGGCCAGCTGGCGGGTAGCGGTGCCAAAGCGCGTCCAGTCGAGGGTCTCGCGCTCGGCGTCTGGCTCGGGACTGGTCATCGCTGCACGCTAACGGCTGCGAAGCGCCGGATGCCGAGCCGGCAAGGAGACGAAGGCAAGTTCGATGATCTCGAGCGACGAGCTGGTCCGTCGAGGGCATCTACGACTGGGCGGGCCTCGGGGCCGGCCCCGGATCGCAGGAAGGCGTCAGCCCCGGCCTGCTGCGAGCTGGTCAGCGTGGTACCAGACGTCGACGCCTCCGGTGGCGACCGGCGGCCTGCCGAGGGCGACGGTGAGGTAGCGCAAGACGAGGGCCGGGTCGACACCGACGGGGTCGACGACCACCGTCTCGATGCCCCAGCGCGTGAACAGCGTCCGGACACGTTCGAGGCCGGCCGGATCGAGCGGAGGTGCCGGCACGGGGCTTGCCGTCCCGAGCAGCCCGGCCCGGAAGAGGTTCTGCGTCTCGGTCGGCCCGAGCGGCAGCACGGCGCTCGTCCCCGCGCCGTCCCGCCCGGGACGCGTCGCCTCTCCGCCGACGATCTCGAAGCGCATCGCCGTCGCCGCCTGCCAGAGCATCGCGTCGTTGTAGGGGGTGTAGTCGTAGGGATAGCTGAGCACCACGCTGCCGGGTGGGATCTGGCGCACCGCAGGGGAGGAGAAGTACGGGGGGATCTCTGCCGCCTGGTGCGCGTAGGGAAAGCGCGGGACG
>JAJZCK010000191.1 GCA_021846125.1 Actinomycetes bacterium
CTCGTTGTGGAACAGGTTCGAGACGTGCGCTCGACGCGAGCCGCAGCGGACCGTCCAGGGATGCGGCGACGTCCACAGGAATGGAGGCGACGTGAGGGCGGACGTGCTGCGGATCTCCGATCTCGGTGCCGACGGTCTCGCCGCGGTGCTCGAGATCGCCCGCTCGCCCGCTCCGCAGGTGCTTGCCGGTCTCGGTGCGGCGCTCGTGTTCGAGCGCCCCTCCGCCCGGACCCGCAACGCGTGCGAGATGGCTGTCGTGCAGCTCGGAGGCCATCCGGTGACGATCCGGGACGACGAAGTCGCGATGGACCGGCGCGAGACGGTGGAGGACGTGGCGCGGACCCTCGCGTGCTACCACGCGCTTCTCGCTGCTCGCGTCGCTCGCCACGCGACCCTCGAGAGGATGGTCGCGGCGCTTGCCCGGGAGGCGGTCCCCGTACCGGTCGTGAACCTGCTCTCGGACCTCGAGCACCCGACCCAGGCGGTCGCCGACCTGCTCACCGTCAGGGACGAGCTGGGTGGGCTCGCCGGCCGGACCGTCGCGTACGTCGGCGACGCAAACAACGTCTGCCGGTCGCTTGCGGACGCGTGCGCCATGGCCGGCGTCGCGATGCGCGTCGCCGCGCCCGACGGGTACGGCCTTCGCCCGGCCGACGTCGAGCGCAACAGAGATCTCGGCGGCGCCCTCGTCTGCACGACGCGGCCCGAGGAGGCTGTCGAGGGCGTCGACGTCGTCTACACAGACGTCTGGGTGTCGATGGGCGAGGAGGCCGAGGCCGGGAGGCGACGCGCCGACCTGGCCGGCTTCACGGTCGACGACGCGTTGCTCGGTCGGGCGGCCCCTGGTGCGATCTTCCTCCACTGCCTTCCCGCCCACCGTGGCGAGGAGGTGACCGATGGCGTGCTCGAGGGTGCACGCAGCCGGGTGTGGCGACAGGCCGAGAACCGGCTGCACGCCGCGCGTGCACTGTTCGCATACGCGCTCGGCGCTCGCCCGGCCCCCGTCGGGACGTCGTCGTGAGCCGTGTCCCGAAGAACAGGCGGCAGCACCTCGTCGCCCGGCTGCTCGCAGAGAACGCGGTGACGAGCCAGAGCCAGCTGGTCGAGCTCCTCGCCGTCGAAGGAGTCGACGCGACCCAGGCGACGGTCTCGCGTGACCTCGAGGACCTGGGAGCGGTGCGGGTGCGGATGCCGGGGGTCGACGGTCAGCTCTACGCGATCGCCGAGCTTCCGAAAGACCAGGTCGCTCCCCTCGACCACCTGCGGCGGGTCCTCGGCGAATGGGTCGTCGACCTCGGATCGTCCGGCAACCTCGTCGTCGTGCGGACCCCGCCCGGGTCCGCGCACGTCGTGGCGTCCGCCCTCGACCGCACGAGCGTCGACGGCGTGCTCGGGACGGTGGCCGGCGACGACACGGTGCTCGTCGTCGCATCCGAGGACCTCGGCGGCAGCGCGCTCGCGGATCGGATCGCCGACCTCGCCGGACGCTGAGCTGCTCGGCACGTGACCGCTCGGCACGTGACCGCTCGGCACGTGACCGCTCGGCACGTGACCAACGATGGGAAAGGCAGGGGAGCGTGACGCTCTGGTCGGGACGGATGGCGGCAGGGCCGTCGGAGCTCATGATGGCCTTCTCGGCGAGCATCGGGTTCGATCGCAGGCTCGCATGGGACGACGTGCAGGGCTCGATCGCCCACGTGCACGGCCTCGAGCGAGCGGAGCTCCTCGACTGCGACCAGGCCGCGGCCCTCGTCGACGCGCTCGAGGCCGTTGCCACCGAGATCGCCGACGGCTCGTTCGCATACGTGGCAACGGACGAGGACGTCCATACCGCCGTCGAGAGGCGGGTCACGGAGATCGCGGGCGAGACCGGTGCACGCCTGCACACCGGCAGGAGCCGGAACGACCAGGTCGCCACGGCATTGCGCCTCTATACGCGCCGCGAGCTCGGCGAAGTGGGGCGCGCCGCGCTCGGCCTCGCGTCTGCGCTTCTCGCACGTGCGACGAAGGCCGGCGACGCACGGCTTCCGGGCTATACGCACCTTCAGAGGGCACAGCCCGTCCTGCTCGCGCACCATCTGCTCGCGCACGGCTGGGCACTCGTGCGAGACGTCGACCGCATCGTCGACGCGCTCGAGCGCGTCGACGTCTCGCCGCTCGGCGCGGGAGCGCTCGCGGGCACGTCGCTCGGTCTCGACCCCGACGCGACGGCTGCCGAGCTCGGTTTCGGGTCCCGGTTCGAGAACTCGATGGACGCGGTGAGCGACCGTGACTTCGTCGCGGAGTCGCTGTTCGTCTGCGCCTTGCTCGGGGTGCACCTCTCGAGGCTCGGCGAGGAGATCGTGCTGTTCTCGAGCGACGAGTTCGGCTTCTACGGGCTCGACGACGCTTGGGCGACCGGCAGCTCGATGCTGCCGCAGAAGAAGAACCCCGACGTCGCAGAGCTCGCGCGCGGAAAGGCAGGCAGGCTCGTCGGGCACCTCGCCGGCTTCCTCACCACGCTGAAGGGCTTGCCGCTGTCCTACAACCGGGACCTGCAGGAGGACAAGGAGCCGCTTTTCGACGCGCTGGACCAGGTGTCGCTCGCGTGCCGAGCGCTCGCTGGTCTCGTGACGAGCCTGCGCTTCGACCTCGCGGCGATGGAGCGAGCCGCCGACGCCCCGACGCTCGCCGCGGTCGACCTCGCCGAATGGCTGGTAGAGCGCGGTATGCCGTTCCGCCAGGCGCACGGCGTCGTCGGTTCGCTCGTGCGTGCGGCCCTCGACGGAGGCGCTTCGCTCGCCGAGCTCGTCGGCGCGCACCCGGACCTCGGTCCCGACGCCGCCGCGCTGCTCGAGCCGGGGGCTGCCTCGGCGCGCCGTCGCAGCCCTGGCGGGGCAGGAAGCGCTGCGGTCGCGGTGGAGCTCGAACGCTTCTCCCGACGGCTCGCGCTCGACGAGCGCCGGCTCGACGAGCGCCGGCCCGACGAGCGCTGACGCTGGCGGTGGGCGTCGGTGGTCCCCAGCGGACGACTGTGGACGAGGCGCTCCTCCGCGGAGACGCGTCCGACGTCGCGCCTCGGCTGTTGAACCTCCTGCTCGTGCACGGCCAGGAGGTCGGGCGGATCGTGGAGGTGGAGGCATACGGCGGTGCGAGGGATGCGGCCTCGCACGCCTACCGCGGCAGGACACGCCGGAACGCCTCGATGTTCGGCCCGCCGGGCGTGCTCTACGTGTACCTCTCCTACGGCCTGCACCACTGCGCGAACGTCGTGTGCGGCGCGGAGGGGACGGCCGGTGCCGTGCTCGTGCGTGCGCTCGACCCGGTCTCGGGGATCGACGCGATGCGCCGCCGGCGGTCGGGGGCGACGTCAAAGGAGAGGCTGTGCGCCGGCCCCGGCAGGCTGTGCGCCGCACTCGGCATCGGAGGCGACTGCGACGGGACGGACCTGCTCGACGTGCGGTCGGCTGTGACCCTGGCCGACGACGGCACCGCACCACCGCTCGAGCCGCTCGTCGGCGAGCGTGTCGGGATCGGCCTGCGAGCGGGACCTGCGGCGCGTCTCCAGTGGCGCTTCGCAGTGCCAGGCGCTCGGTCGATCTCGCGGCCGTTCCCTCGAGCAGGCCGCGATCCGCTCAGCTGATCGCGCGGCGGGCGCGAGCGCGCAGGGACGTGACGCACCACGCGCGAGATCGACTATGGTGACCCGGGCACGGAGGCCGGCGAGCGAGAGCAAGCCGGCGGATGCAAGCAGAGTTCGAGCTTGCCGCCCACACGCTGTCTTGACAGCGTGTGCCGATGTGCTAATGTAAGATCCCGCTTCGGTGGCGAAAGCGACCGAAGTAGATGCTGGAGAGGCGGCTAGATCGCACTCCGGTAGCGATGTGAGGCCAGTGTCTGGTGCGGTCAACGTGCCGGTCGCAGCGGTCTTGCAGAGCGCACGGGCACCTCCTTCCGCGAGGAAGTGTGCTTCGTCGTCGCTCCTTGAGAACGGAATAGGAACAGCCAAAAGCCAGTGCGGGTGACCGTGGGCTTCGCCTCGTGCGTCGTCTGCGGTCATAGAAGTCAATTGCACTGATAACGGACAACAACGAACGTTTTTGGTGCCAGTCGGCAAGGGGCGTCAGGCCCCGAGCCGGCTCTTCAAATGATCGAAGCGTGGGCTCGCCCACGTCAGGTCTCGATGGAGAGTTTGATCCTGGCTCAGGACGAACGCTGGCGGCGTGCCTAATACATGCAAGTCGAACGGGGTCCATCCGGTGGCAACACCGGTGAAGACCAAGTGGCGAACGGGTGCGTAACACGTGAGCAACCTGCCCCGAAGACCGGAATAACAGCGGGAAACCGCTGCTAATACCGGATGCCCCCACGAGCCCGCATGGGTTTGTGAGGAAAGGATTACCGCTTCGGGAGGGACTCGCGGCCTATCAGCTTGTTGGTGGGGTAATGGCCCACCAAGGCGACGACGGGTAGCTGGTCTGAGAGGACGATCAGCCACACTGGGACTGAGACACGGCCCAGACTCCTACGGGAGGCAGCAGTAGGGAATCTTGCGCAATGGGCGAAAGCCTGACGCAGCAACGCCGCGTGGGGGATGAAGGCCTTCGGGTTGTAAACTCCTTTCAGTGGGAACGAAACTGACGGTACCCACAGAAGAAGCCCCGGCCAACTACGTGCCAGCAGCCGCGGTGATACGTAGGGGGCGAGCGTTGTCCGGATTTATTGGGCGTAAAGAGCTCGTAGGCGGTTTGGTTAGTCGGGTGTGAAACCTCCAGGCTTAACCTGGAGACGCCACTCGATACTGCCATGACTAGAGTCCGGTAGGGGACCATGGAATTCCTGGTGTAGCGGTGAAATGCGCAGATATCAGGAGGAACACCAGTAGCGAAGGCGGTGGTCTGGGCCGGTACTGACGCTGAGGAGCGAAAGCGTGGGGAGCGAACAGGATTAGATACCCTGGTAGTCCACGCCGTAAACGTTGGGCACTAGGTGTGGGGCTCTATCGACGAGCTCCGTGCCGCAGCTAACGCATTAAGTGCCCCGCCTGGGGAGTACGGCCGCAAGGCTAAAACTCAAAGGAATTGACGGGGGCCCGCACAAGCGGCGGAGCATGT
>JAJZCK010000192.1 GCA_021846125.1 Actinomycetes bacterium
CCGCCACTTCGACAGCGTGCCCCACGCGGACAAGCAAATGCTCGTCGAGGACGACACCTCGCACTACCAGTACTACGACGACCCAGCCGTCGTCGACCGGGCGGTGGCGAGCATCTCGCGCTGGTTCGGCTCGCACTGGTGAAGACGGTCTGCCGGCCCGCTCATGCACCTCCGGTGGTTCGGGGCCCGTGACCGCACGACAGACGGGCCCCCCGACTGCCAAGCCCCCCCGACTACCGGGCCCTCGCAGGGGCGGGTCCCTCGCATGTCGGGGCACCTCCAGATTTCCTGCGCCGTCTCGGGCGGGCGGTCTCGCGCGACCTTCAATCCACGGACTCCGCCCCGGGCGGGTCCTCGGCACCCCTTGACGACGTCCTGCGGGGTCGAAGAACCGGAAATGCGTCGGTGACCTCGAGCTCGTGGTGCCGGAATCGGTAGCGCGCGGCCGGTCGCCCTCCAGCGGTCCCGGGCGCGGCGAGGCGACCCGTCGCCTCGAGCACGCCGCGGCGCAAGAGCACTCGCTGGAGGTTCGTCACCGAGACAGGTCGACCGAGGGCAGCGCAGTAGAGGCGGTTCAGCGCCGCCATGGTGAACTCCTCGGGCGCGAGCGCGAAGCCGATGTTCGTATAGGAGAGCTTCGCCCGCAGGCGCGCGAGCGCGTGGGTGACGACCGCGCCATGGTCGAAGGCCGTCGCCGGGAGGCTGTCGGCAAGGTGCCAGTCCGTGTCTCGGGGCGTGTCCGGGTCGCTCGTCGTCGGCACCAGCCCGAGATAGGCCGTCGCGACGAGGCGGCGGGAGGGCACGCGGTGGACCTCGCTCCAGGTGCCGAGCTGCTCGAGGTGCGCGAGGTCACGGACGTCGACCTTCGTCGCGAGGTGGCGGGAGACGGCGGCCTCGAGAGATTCCGCTACCCCCACTGGGCCGACCGGGAGCGACCAGCACCCGGCTTCCGGTGCCTGCGCGCGCCGCCAGAGCAGGACCTGGAGCGCGCCGTCGCGTACCTGGAATACGACACCGAGGACCTCGTGCGAGATGTCGTGACGTTGCCCAGAGCGCAGTTCGGGGGTAGTGTCAGGCATCGAGTTATTGTCTCACCATCGAAAACCTCCCGCGGGCGACACGGCTCCAGGGGTCGGACGAGGGGCGAGGAGAACGGCCATGTGCCCATGACGTCGACCGACCTCCACAGCTGGCGCAAGGAGATCCGCAGGCTCGCGCGAGAGCGTGATGCTGTGATCCTCGCGCACAACTACCAGCTGCCGGAGATCCAGGATGTAGCGGACCATGTCGGCGATTCGCTCGCGCTCTCGAGGCTCGCGGCGAGAAGCGATGCGCGTACGATCGTGTTCTGCGGCGTCGCGTTCATGGCCGAGACGGCAAAGATCCTCGCCCCGGACCGAACGGTCCTCCTTCCGGCTGCCGACGCCGGGTGCTCGCTGGCAGATGCCGTGACAGCCGAGGACGTCCGCCGCTGGAAGGCCGAGCACCCTGGTGCCGTGGTCGTCGCCTACGTGAACACCTCGGCCGAGGTGAAGGCCGAGTCGGATCTCTGCTGCACCTCCGCGAACGCGGTCGACGTGGTGCGCTCGATCCCGGACGGCCGGGAGGTGCTCTTCCTCCCGGATCAGTTTCTCGGTGAGCACGTGCGGCGTGCGACCCGGCGGGAGGGCTTCCACGTCTGGCTCGGGGAGTGCCACGTGCACGCCGGGATCCGTCCCGAGGACGTGGTCGCGCAGATGGAACAGGACTTCGAAGCGGAGCTGTTCGTGCACCCCGAGTGCGGCTGCGCGACGCCCACGCTTTGGCTGGCTGGCACAGGCGAGCTTCCGGCCGAGCGGGTGCGGGTGCTGTCGACCTCGGGCATGCTGGAGCGTGCGAGGACGACGAAGGCCGCGAGCGTGCTCGTCGCGACCGAGACCGGCATGCTCCACCAGTTGCGTCGGGCGAACCACCGCACGCGCTTCTCTGCGGTGAACGATCGCGCCGTCTGTCCGTACATGAAGATGACGACGCCCGACGTCCTTCTCGAGTCACTTCGTACCGGCACCACGGAGATCCACGTCGAGGCCGACGTCGCGGCACGGGCACGCCGGGCGGTCGATGCGATGGTCGCGATCGGATCGCCCGGACGGGGCGAGTGATGCCGACCGTCGTGGCGCGCATCGGCGTCGCTCGTCCCACGAGGAGGCGCGTCGCCGACGTCGTGGTCGTCGGCTCGGGAGCTGCCGGTATGGTCGCCGCCCTCACCGCAGCCGAGGCCGGCCGTCGCGTCGAGCTGTTGACGAAGACGTCGCTCGGCGAGGGATCGAGCCGCTGGGCCCAAGGCGGCATCGCCGCCGCGGTCGACCCGGCTGACAGTCCCGCCGACCACGCACAGGACACCATCGTCGCAGGCGCCGGGC
The DNA here is from genome assembly GCA_021846125.1 of Actinomycetes bacterium. Taxonomy (GTDB): domain Bacteria; phylum Actinomycetota; class Acidimicrobiia; order Acidimicrobiales; family Bog-793; genus JAJZCK01. The sequence continues at coordinate 2,403 of JAJZCK010000192.1, forward strand.
TGTGCGACGAAGCGGTCGTCGATGCGCTCACCGCTGCGGCGGGAGCGACGGTCGAGCGCCTGGCATCATGGGGCGTCCGTTTCGACGCCACGGGCGGGCGGTTCACGCTCGGGCGCGAAGGCGGTCACCGCCGGGCCCGTATCGTGCACGCGGGCGGGGACGCGACCGGCGCGGAGCTTGTACGAGCGCTTCTCGAGCGGGTCTCTGCAGGACCCGTTGCCGTCGAGGAGCGTTGCGTAGCGCTCGACCTTGTCACCGGGCCGACCGGGGCCGTGAGTGGTCTCCTCGTCGCCCGTCTGGATCTCGCAGGCGTCGTGCGCGAGGTCGTCGAGATCTCTGCCGGCGACGTCGTCCTCGCGACCGGGGGGATCGGTCAGGCGTTCGCGACGACCTCCAACCCCGCGGAGGCGACCGGGGACGGCCTCGCACTCGCTGCGCGTGCCGGCGCGATGCTGCGACATCTTGAGCTCGTGCAGTTCCACCCGACAGTGCTGTACCAGTCCGGTGCGACCGGCCAGCGACCGCTGCTCACCGAGGCGCTGCGCGGCGCCGGGGCCGTGATCCGAGACTCTGCGGGCGAGCCCGTGCTCGCCGGCGTCCATCCGCTCGCCGATCTCGCCCCGCGCGACGTCGTCGCCGGCGCGATGGCACGCCGTCTCGTCGAGCACGGTGAAGAGGCTCTCTTCCTCGACTGCCGGAGCGTCGGGGACCTCGCGGCTCGATTTCCGACCGTTGTCGGCGTGTGCCGCGACGCCGGTCTCGAGCCGACGCGCGAGCTGCTGCCGATCCGGCCGGCCGCGCACTACGCCTGTGGCGGTGTCGAGGCTGATCTCGACGGACGCACTTCGATCGCCGGATTGCTCGCAGTCGGCGAGGTTGCGGCGACCGGCGCGCACGGAGCGAACCGCCTTGCCTCGAACAGCCTGCTCGAAGCTGTGGTCGCCGGTGCGCGGGCGGGAGCCCTCCTCGGCGCCGGAGCGCATGCGAGCCCTGGTGCGTCGACGACGCGAGACAGCGGAGCCGTGGGCTGCTCTACGTTCACGGGTGGTACAGGGGAGGTCGTCGACCCGTCGAGCCGCGTGCCGACCGCGGCGGCGACCGAGCTCGGTGCGGGGGTGCTGCGAAGCGATGCCGGGCTCCGCTCGCTGCTCGACGACTTGGCGTCGGTGACGCGCCACACGGGGATCGCAAGCGATCTTGCCACGATCGAGGCGACGAACCTCCACACGGTCTCTACCCTCGTCGCGAGTGCCGCTTTGGAGCGAAGCGAGAGCCGTGGATGTCACCAGCGCGTGGACGCCACCGCGACCGCGGCGGTGCCGATCGCCGTGGTGCGCGTGCACGTCGCAGGCGAAGGAGCCGTCGTCACCGAGAGGTCGGTGGTCCCGAACGCTGGGCGCTCCGTGTGCGCCACGACGCCGCTGCCAGCGTCAGAGCCGCTGTGACCGATCGGTCGCTCGGGTGACCCTGCGCGCGGCTACCGTTGCACGGCTCGAGGACCAGGGTCTTGATCCAGCCGCCGTGGAGGCCGTAGCGGCTGCGGCGCTACGTGAGGACCTCGCACTCGGTCCGGATGTCACGAGCGAAGCTGTCATCGGTCCCGAGTCGAGGAGCCGTGGAGCGTTCGTCGCACGGGGCTCCGGCGTGCTTGCAGGGGCGTTCGTCGCGGTGGCCGTGTGCGAGGTGGCGAGCGGACGAGACCTCGAGGTGCGCGTCGCGCTGGAGGACGGTGCAAGCCTTCAGCCCGGTGACGTGGTGGCTACCGTGGCCGGTTCGACACGAGCGCTCTTGCGGGCGGAGCGGAGTGCCCTCAACCTTCTCTGCCACTTGAGCGGCGTCGCGACGCTGACCCGCAAGTGGGTGGAGGCCGTCGGTGGCAGCGGCGCTGCGGTACGCGACACCCGCAAGACGACCCCCGGTCTGCGGGTGCTCGAGAAGTACGCTGTGCGCTGTGGCGGTGGCCAGAACCATCGCATGGGGCTCGGCGATGCTGCGCTCATCAAGGACAACCACATCGCTGCGATCGGGAGCGTGACAGCGGCACTGCGTGCCGTGCGCAGCGCCGCGCCGGACGTGGCGGTCGAGGTGGAATGCGACACTCTTGCCCAAGTGGTCGAGGCACTCGCCGCCGGAGCGGACCTGATCCTGCTCGACAACATGGCGCCGCCGACGATTCGCCGCGCTGTCGAGATTGCTCGAGCTCACGGAGCGGTCCGTCTCGAGGCGAGCGGCGGCCTCTCCCTCGAGCAGGTCGCGGTCGTGGCCGCGACCGGGGTGGACTATCTCGCTGTCGGCGCGCTCACACACTCCGCCCCGATCCTCGACATAGGTCTCGACCTCGACGCCTGACGCCGGCCGAGGATGAACCGTCACGCAAGCCTCGATGCGAACGCGTCCCGCTCGACCGAAGCGCAATCCTTGTCGTGTCGGGGAGCCCCGATCGCGGGGTCGACGTTTGGGACACCGGCGATCGACTCGTGATCCGACGAATCGGTCACCGGGCACCCAGGCGTGGGACGGGGATGACCGGGTGGACTCCGGTCGATCCCGGTCCGATCCTGGCAACTGCCGGGATCGGACCGGGATCGGTGCTCCAGCTCTAGCGGGTCCGGGCGGCTACCTTCGCCGCCACGGTCTTCGCCGCCACGGTCTTCGCCGCCACGGTCTTTTTCACCGGGGCTGACTT
>JAJZCK010000193.1 GCA_021846125.1 Actinomycetes bacterium
TGAATGGCGGTCGTGATAGCCGAGGAGATTGCCGGGTACGCCGAGCGCACGACACCGACACGGGACTGCGCGTGCTGGATCTCGTCGGCGAAGACGCGGTCGAGCGGAACGGCGGCGATGAGCTCGGTCGCGACCGATCGCTGGCTCGCGACCTCGCCGCTGTTTTTCGCCCACAGCAACGTGTTCTGCGGCGAGATGAGCGAGCCGACCGCGGTAGGTCCCCGCGACCACCGCTCCCTCGGTGAGGCCGGACGACGTGAAGCCACATCGCCTGGCCGATCTTCTGGGACCCTGTCCGATCTTCCGGGACCAGAGCGACCGCTCGCCCGTCCGGAACACGGGCGCTGGACGCCGCACGCCGTGGCGGACCGTCTTCGCTCGCCCGCGAGGATCGAGCACGGGCGGCCTCGTCGGTCGCCTGGCCGGCGGTCTCGAGCATCGTGCGCCTACGCCCAGGTGACCGGGACGCGCAGCCCCGTCGCAGCCGACCGCACCGCGGCAAGCGTCATCGCAAGGCTCTTGACGTTGTCGTGACACTCGCCCATCGGGGCAGGCCCGCCGTCGAGAGCACGCACGAACTCTGCGAGAGAGCCGGAGATTCCCGCCGGAGCCGTCGCGTCCGACACGCCGAGGACCGTGCTCGACCCGAGCTCGGCGACAGGCGTGCATGCACCGTCCCACGTCGCGGTGCCTGCCGCGCTCGTGACGCGCCAATCCCCCTCCCACGACGTCTCGAGACCGGGTGAGCACCAGCTTCCCGAGTAGCTGAACCGCTCGCCACCGGACAGCTCGAACACCGCCGTGGCGCTCGCAGCCCCCCGGTACCAGCTCCAGCTCGGATTGTGCTCTTCGCAGTAGACCGAGACTGGGTCACTGCCGACGATCCAGCGGGCGACGTCGAACGCGTGGATCGCCATGTCGACGACGAGCGGGCTGTCCATCTCCTCGCGGAAGCCCCCGAAGTGGGGTGCCTTGTAGAACCAGCAGGCGACGATCTCTGGGTGGCCGAGATGGTCGTCCACGAGCCCGCGCAACGCCGCCAGCTGCGCGTTGTAGCGGCGGCTCTGGCTGACCGCGAACAGCGTCCCGGAGCGCTCCGACGCCTCGATGAGCTCGCGTGCCTCGTCGAGGGTCACCGCCATCGGCTTCTCGCCGAGCACCGGCACCTTCTCGCTGAGGCACGCCAGAGTCACGTCGCGGTGCGCTTCGGGCACGGCGACGTCGATCACGAAGTCCGGCGTCGTGGCCACGAGCGCCCGTGCGAGGCTGTCCTCCACTAGGACCGAGTGATTCGGCTCAGCGCCACGTGACGCCAGATCGGCGACAGCCCGTGCGGCCACGTCGCTCTCCGTATCGACCCAGGCGACGAGCTCGAGGTCGTCGCGAGCGGCGACGGCAGCCGCCCAGCGGCGGCCCATCGCACCGGCGCCCACCACGAGCACCCGCCGCGGCGAGCTCACGGCTGGCCGCCGGCAGCGTCGAGCCAGCCGAGATCCTTGCGCTCGAGCTCGTAGCGCGACGCTCGCACGCCGGAGTCGCGACGCGCCCACAACACCCCGTTGGCTATGACGCGCTGGACAACTGCGTGGTGGTACACCGGGAACTCCTGGTCACCCGGACTGAAGTAGAAGATGCGGCCGTAGCCGCGATGGAAGCAGCTGCCGCTTCGGAACACTTCGCCACCAGAGAAGCTCGAGATGAACACGAGCTCGTCTGGCCGCGGGATGTCGAAGAACTCGCCGTACATCTCCTGGCTCTCGATGACGAACCCATCCGGGACGCCCTCGGCGATCGGGTGCGCCGGGTCTACCGTCCAAACGGTCTCGCGGTCCTCCGCGCTCCGCCACCGAAGATTGCAGCTCGTGCCCATCAGCTTCTTGAACACCTTCGACCAATGACCGGAGTGCAGCACGACGAGGCCCATCCCGCGGTGCACCCGCTCGCACACCGCGTCGACCACGGCATCGTCCACGCGGTCGTGGGCGATGTGCCCCCACCAGGTGAGCACGTCCGTCTCCTCGAGCGTCGCCGCGTCGAGCCCGCAGCTCGGCTGGTCGAGCGTCGCTGTCCGCACGACGGCCGTAGGGTGGAGGTGTGCCCGCAAACCGCGGGCGATCGTCTCGTGCATGCCGTCGGGATAGATCGCGCGGACACTCTCGTCCCGCTGCTCGTGGGCGTTCTCGCCCCACACCGTCACCCGCATCCCGGCTGCGTCACTGCTCACTCGTGCCGCCCTTTCCTTCGCCTTCGCTCGCTTGGTCAGCCTTTCTTGCGCCGTTCGAGCCCCCTCGACTCCCGGTTCCGTCGTCGCTCCTCGTCCCCCCCCTCAACCGCCACTCGAGAACGCCGCGTCGAATGCGGTCGCCGGTGGAGGGAACAGCAGCTTGCGGACGTAGGCCAGTGCCTCCGGTGCTCCGACCTCGCGGTCCATGCCCGAGTCCTCCCACTCGACCGAGATCGGACCCGCGTAGCCGATCTGGCGCAGCATCCGAAAGACGTGCTCCCAAGGGACCTCGCCGTGGCCGACCGAGACGAAGTCCCAGCCGCGCCGTAGGTCCCCGAAAGCGAGGTGCGAGGAGAGCCGGCCGTTGCGCCCGTCGAGGTGGCGGACGGACTCCTTGCAGTCCACATGGTAGATACGGTCCGCGAAGTCGTAGAGGAAGCCCACCGGGTCGAGGTCCTGCCAGACGAAGTGGCTCGGGTCGAAGTTGAGACCGAAGCCCGGCCGGTGGTCGATCGCCTCGAGGGTGCGCTTCGTCGTCCAGTAGTCGTAGGCGATCTCGCTCGGGTGCACCTCGTGGGCGAACCGCACGCCCTCTGCGTCGAAGACGTCGATGATCGGGTTCCACCGGCGAGCGAAGTCCTCGTAGCCGGCCTCGATCGTCTCCGGTGGCACAGGAGGAAAGCCCGCAAGGGTGATCCAGATGCTCGAGCCGGTGAAGCCGACGACCGTCTCGACACCGAGGAGGGCCGCGGCCCGCGCGGTGTCGGCCATCTCGGCCGCGGCACGGCTGCGCACGCCCTCCGCGTCGCCGTCGCCCCAGATGCGTGCCGGCAAGATGTTGCGGTGGCGCTCGTCGATCGGGTGGTCGCAGACCGCCTGGCCGACGAGGTGGTTCGAGACCACCCAGCAGCCGAGGCCGTGGCGCTCGAGCAGCTCACGGCGACCCGTGCAGTAGTCGGGCTCTGCGAGCGCGCGTGCGACGTCGAAGTGGTCGCCCCAGCAGGCGAGCTCGAGGCCGTCGTAGCCCCAGGCGGCGGCCTTCGCGGCGACGACCTCGAGAGGCAGGTCCGCCCACTGCCCGGTGAACAGCGTGACGGGTTGGCGTGTCCCAGTCGGTGTCCCGGTCGGCGTCATGGCTCCTCCTTCTGCGCGCTTCGCGCGGGTGTGACCGCGAGGCCAGGGTCGGCAGGCGGCCTCAAGCGGTGCCCGAGACCTGTCTCGACCCAGGCGCCAGACGCCGCGGACCGCTCGACGGCGTCAAGGACGCGCTGGACGGCGAGCCCGTCAGCGAAGCTCGGGTGGATCTCGCCGCCACCTTCGATCGCAGCCAGCAGGTCGTGGACCTCGTGGACGAAGCTGTGCTCCCAGCCGAGCACGTGCCCCGGTGGCCACCAGGCCTCGAGGTACGGGTGCTCCGGCTCGGTGACGAGCACCCGGCGCCAGCCGGCGCTCGCGTCCTCGTCGCGACCTTGCTCGTAGATCTCGAGCTCGTTGAGCCGCTCGAGGTCGAAGGCGAGGCTGCCGAGCGACCCGTTCAGCTCGACGCGCAGCGCGTTCTTGTGCCCCGTCGCGTACCGGGTCGCCTCGAAGGTCCCGACCGCGCCACCGGAGAGCCGAGCGAGGAACAGCGACGCGTCGTCGACGCTCACCTCGCCACGCGCCCCTCCCGTCGCCTTGCTCGTGAGCCCTTCCGCGCCTGCGACCGCCGGGCGGGTCGCCACGAAGGTCGTGAGCAGCGCGCTCACGGCTGCGAGGCGGGCACCGCTCACGTGCTCGACGAGGTCGATCGCATGCGCCGCTAAGTCGCCGAGGGATCCCGATCCCGCCTCGTCCCTCACGAGCCGCCAGGAGAGCGGGACGTCTGCGTCGACGAGCCAGTCCTGGAGGTAGGCTGCTCGAACGTGGCGCAGATCGCCGAGACGACCCGATGCGACGAGCCGGCGCGCGAGCTCGACCGCAGGAAGGCGCCGGTAGTTGAAGCCGACCATCGCGACCACGCCGGTGCGCTCGTGGGCACGAGCGGCTTCGGCGGCCATGTCCTCTGCCTCGGCAAGGTCGCGCGCGAGCGGCTTCTCGCAAAGAACGTGCTTGCCGGCCCGCAGCGCCGCGATCGCGATCTCGGCATGGCTGGCCCCTGGCGTGCAGATGTCGACGATCCCGACGTCGTCACGCTCGACGACTCGGCGCCAGTCGGTCTCGACGGCCGACCAGCCGAGCCGGGCCGCCGCCGCCGTCGCCGCGGCTCGGTCGCGCCCGCACAGCACGACGAGCTCAGGGGTGATCTCGGACCCGAACGCCGCAGCGACGTTGCGCCACGCGGCGGAGTGCGCCCGGCCCATGAAGGAGTAGCCGACGAGGCCGACCCCGATGCTTCGTGTCACGAGTGCCTCCCCCCATCCTCCGGCGGCGACGCCGTCATCCCCATCGCGAGCCATCTCCGCAAAGCGCGCTGCCGGGTGCCCGCGTCACGACGAACGACTTGCGCCGGTTGTCAGCCAACTTCGCGGCACACAGCTCGTGGCGCCCGCACGGCAGTGAGCGAGCAGCACGTGCTCGGACCGGACCGACGTTCACGTGCGCTTCCGACACGACCGTCACCGACAACGACGTGCGCCTCGCCTGAGAACAGGCGCTGAGCGCCAACAGGCGCGCGAGCACGTGGGGGCGCGGCGTCGGCGAGAGCCAGAGTGCAGCGCAGGGCCGCAGGAGAACCGGCGAGCCGAAGCATCGAGCGCGCAGCGTTCCCACCGACCGTCGCCGCG
>JAJZCK010000194.1 GCA_021846125.1 Actinomycetes bacterium
TGGAGCATCTCGAATCCCAGCTCACGGCGCCCGATGTACGACTCGGCGACGACGTGCTCGACGCCGTCGACCGCATCGTGGCCCCCGGCGTCACGTGCAACCCCGCCGACGACGGCTGGGTCCCGCCCGCCCTCGGCGCCGGTTCCCGACGGCGCTGACGACCCGCAAGGATGCAACGACGGGGACGGCCTCGTGGCACGGGGTGGCGGCATGTGGTCAGGCGGTCACCTGCCGACCGGGCAGGCGGCGACGCCGCCACAACCACCGCTTTTCTCACAGGTGCCGCCGGTGCCTTGACTCCTGGCAGCGACGTCCTCGTGGACGGCGGCATGGAGGTGGCCTTCTCGGCACTTGCTGATACTGCGCGATCCACGATCTTCGAGTAAGGGAGTAACCCATGGCTCCAAGTGAGCAGGCCCGACGGGCCTATGACGATCTGTTTCGCGACCACGCATCGGCCTTCTCGCTCACCGACCCCGAGCTGGTCGAAGTATTCGGCAACTTCACCTTCGACGAGACCTTGGCCCAGAGCCGGTTGGACACCCGGACGCGCCTCATGGTGCAATTGGCCGCTCCGATCGCTTCCGGGGCACTCGGTGCGTACAGGACAGTGCTCGGCGCGGCGATCACTGCCGGCGTGACGCCAGTCGAGGCCAAGGAGATCGTCTACCAGGCTGTTCCCTACGTCGGGATGGGGCGGGTGCTCGACTTCGTCCATGCGACCAACGAGGTCCTCACCGATCGGGGTGTCACGCTCCCCCTCGACGGCCAGTCGACCACGACCCTCGAGACGAGGGCCGAACGAGGCCGCTCGGTGCAGGCTCAGGTCGCCGGCACCGAGCGCGTCCAAGCCATGTACGACGACGCGCAGGACGACGACGCGCACTTCCAGCAGTTCCTGTCCGCGAACTGCTTCGGAGACTACGTCTCTCGCAAAGGGATCGACCTCGCCAGCCGTGAGCTGCTCACCTTCTCCATGCTGATCGCCCTCGGCGGAGTCGACCCTCAGGTACGAGGCCATATCGCTGGCAACCTCCGGGTCGGCAACACACGCCGGCAGCTGCTCGACGTCATCACCGTCCTTCTGCCGTTCATCGGGTACCCCCGCTCCCTGAACGCCCTCGCGGCCGTGAACGACGCCACCCGTCCTTGACATCACAGGACATCTTCGTGAGCCGCGTGGCCGAGGAGCACGCCATCACGCAGTGGCGACGTCGAGCTCCCTGCCACGGCACGCATGACGGGAGGACCGGAGCGGGCGCGTGCGGGAGCACGTTCAGATCGCGCCCCTGCTGTCCGATCTCGGTCTGCCTGGCTTTCGCATCTCGGCCGCCCGATCCGGCAGCCGGCCCGCGTCAGCAAGCGCCCGACGCAAGAGGTACTCGATCTGGGCGTTGGTGCTTCGCAGCTCGTCACCGGCCCAGCGGGCGAGCGCGTCGTGGACGGTGGGATCGAGGCGCAGCAGGATGCTCTTGCGTTCGCTCATCGTGTGGCGCCGTGACGGACTACTGGTAGAGGGTACCGGCGTTCACGACAGGCTGCGTGGCTTGCTCGCTACAGAGCACGACCAGCAAGTTGGAGACCATCGCCGCCTTGCGCTCCTCGTCGAGCTCGACGACGGAGCGCTCCTCGAGGCGCTGCAGCGCGAGCTCCACCATGCCGACAGCTCCCTCGACGATCCGCTGGCGAGCAGCGACGACGGCGCTCGCCTGCTGTTGGCGAAGCATCGCCTGTGCGATCTCGGGCGCGTAGGAAAGTCGGGTGAGGCGCGACTCGACGATCGTGACTCCGGCAGGGCGCACACGATCGGCAATCTCGTTCGAGAGCCTTTCGGTGATCTCCTCCGCATTGTCGCGCAGCGACAACCCTCCGCTACCGCGGCTGTCGTAAGGGTAGCTGGAGGCGGTGTGGCGGACCGCTGTCTCGGTCTGCGTCGCGACGAAGTGCGCGAAGTCGTCGACGCCGTAGATGGCCTTCGCCGTGTCCTCGACCTGCCAGACGACCACCGCCGAGATCTCGACAGGGTTGCCGTCGGAGTCGTTGACCTTCGCGATCGGTGTCTCGTGGTTGCGGACCCGGGTCGACACCCGGCGCCGCTCCGCGAACGGGTTGACCAAGTGCAGTCCTTGAGCGCGGATCGTTCCGTGGTAGCGGCCGAAGAGCTGTACTGCTCGAGCCTCGCCCGGGACGACCGCTGTGAGCCCCCGGAAGATCAGGAAGGCGGCAACCAAAAGTGCGATCCCTGTCGCCACGCGCGCAGTCGGTCCGACGCCGACGACGCCTCCCTCGACGTCGCCGAAGCCGATCAGCACGGCGCCGGCGGCGAGCATCGCCAAGCCGACAAGCAGCGCGCCCACGCCGGGCGCAGACCAGGCAAATCTCTCGATCAACCACGCCGATCCGTCTGGCCGCCTGCTGGCTCGCTCCATCGTTCTCATGATTCTCTCCACTCTCGACAGGCTCATTGCCACGAGTTATCATTATGATATCAGATTACGAGGGAGGCCGGGCTACACGGGCACCATCGCAGGTGCCGGGCTACGAGCACGTGCACGCCCAAGGACCGGACATCTCGCGGTGACTCGCCGTGACGACCGCGGCACGACGACGTCCTCGCCGAGATGGACCGGCCGTTGGTCAGCAGAGCTCAGTTGTCGTGCGGTACCGACCGGCGACGACGTGGGTCGACCGATCGGGTCGGTCCGCCACGAGTGCCACCCCGAGATCGCGGGCAACATACGCGATCGGTCGTCCTGACGAGCGCAGGAGCGCCACGACGTCACGCCTGAGCTCGTCGCACGGGCCATCGCTGCTGAGACCCATCAGGTCGCCACCACCACCCGCCAACAGCGCGACGAGATCGACGCTGATGCTCCTATCGTCGTCAAGCCGCGAGAACGGAGATCTCCGTGGCAGCTGGGTTGCGGGATTCGAGCCACTGCTCGTAGCGCCGGGCGAGCGCCGTGTCGCGCAGGAGTGCCCGCTCGAGCGGAGAGATCTGGTTGATAGAGGTGAATCCTCCTGGATTTGATCGAGACTCAGGGATGACCTTGGAAACGAGGGTGGAGTCCTCGCAACGAAAGAGGAATCGAAGAGCCCGTCAACGCGGCGCTACAGCCCCGAGCAGAAGGCACAGGCGGTCCGGCTCGTCCGGCAGCTACGCGCGGAGCTCGGCACCGAGCACGGAACGATCAGGCGCGTCGCGCGCCAGCTCGGCTACGGCGAGGAGTCGGTGCGCAACTGGGTCCGCCAGGCCGACATCGACGACGGCGTGAAGCCCGGCACGACGACAGCAGACGCCGAGCGGATCAAGGCCCGCGAGCAGGAGAGTCGGGAGCTCAAGCGCGCGAGCGCGATCCTCCGTCGTGCATCGGCTTTTATGCAGAGACCGCGGCCATGCCGAGCGAGGCCGCGGCAACCGCACTCGACCGGCCAGTGAGCGCCGCCGACTCGACATAACCGCGAGGGGTTGGTGGATGCTCATTCCTTCCCGACGGAAGGAGGGCGACGACGTGGCGACCATGCGATGGCGGGGGCATGCTGACCCAGCTGAGCGACTTTCGAGACCATCTGCTCGGTCTCGGTTACTCGGCCTCGGCTGCCAAGAAGCAGGTCCAGCTCGCCGTGCACCTCGGCCGGTGGCTCGGGCTTCGGGAGAAGGCTATCGATGAGCTTCGGCCCGACGACGCCGTGGCCTTCTTCGAGCTGCGCCGGGCTGAGGGCAGCTCGAACGTGCTGACACCGCGATCGCGTGAGCCGCTGCTCGTTTACCTGCGTCAGCTCGGTGTGATCGAGCAGCCGACGGTGCGAGCACCGAGCGGCGCGGTGGAGATCTTCCTCGCCGAGTACCAGGGCTTTCTTCTCCACGAGCGCGGCAGTGTCGAAAGCACCGCGCACTTTTACGGCTCTACGCGACGTCCCCGCAGAGGCCATGGGGGCTGAACAGTTGCTATCGGACAGCCTGCCAAGTCGGCGTCCCGCGCCATGACAGATTTGGTGGAGGTGGGCGGACAGCACACGAACCGCTGGATCGACGCCTAGTCACGATATCCCTACTGATGTGGGGAATCGCGTCATCTATGGGACCGGTGGGCGACCAGGATATCGAGCAGACGACGGCGAGGACCGACGCCGTGCCGAGGCCTCGATCTGTCCCAACAGTTGGGTAGCGAACGGTCCCGAGCCCGCCCATCGCGTATCCGAGCTCGCAGTCGACACCGCTTGTGAACTGCGAAAACGGGACGACGTGGCAAATCGGGAGACGCTTAGAGCGGGCCGACCGGCCACTTTTAATCCCACGACACCGCGACAGGTGGAGGGCCGGATCGCCCACAGACGACACCTTCGGCAACGACTCGTTCCTAGCGATGGCCACCGCTCGAAGGTCATGCCGGCGCCGCAGCACCAGAATCTGACGACAGCGATACTGCAGCCCTGCCTCGCTCCGCGACGGGCTCTCCGAGCTGCTGGTCCCGCTCGGCCACTCGGAGCGACGAGGCACGATCGACGGCGCCGTGAACGACGCCACCGAGATGCTCGGCCGCACGTCGCCTCGCCGATCCGCGAGCCTTGCCGTAGTGCTTGATCAGCACCTCTGCACCCTGTCCTTGCCGCTGTGCGACGACGTTGATGTTGAACCCCGCGTCGAGCAGCTCGCTCGAGGTGAACTTCCGGAGCCCGTTGAACGAGAGATTGAAGTCGAGCTGCAGCTCTCCTGCCGCTCGTTCGCGTCGCTCGGCCGCAGCACAGGCACGCTTGGCCCACATCTGGGTGCGGGAGAGCACCGTCGCGATGTCGTCGTAGGACATCGCGGCACCGTCGAGCGGTGGTGGCCCCGGACGACCGGTCCGGTCGACGACGCCGAAGCGTCGGAGGCGCAGCGCCTCGTCCTCAAGCTCGACCGTCCCGGGACGCTTGTCCTCGAGACCGAGGTGGCCTTTCAGCACCTGG
>JAJZCK010000195.1 GCA_021846125.1 Actinomycetes bacterium
TGCACAGCCTCTCGGAGGTGGCGGCTTGCTCGAATGCGCTCCTGCAGGTGTTCCCGCCCGGCGAGGAGGGGGGAAGCGCGCTCGCATCCGTCCTGGTCGGCGCGACGGAGCCCTCCGGGCGGCTGCCCGTGAGCCTGCCCCGCACCGTCGGGCAGGTGCCCGTCTACGCGGGCCCGCGGGCGGGAGGCTCGAGCGCGATGTTCTACGGTGACTACACGGACAGCGCAACGAGCCCGCTCTTTTCTTTCGGCCACGGTCTTTCCTACACGACCATCGACTACGGCACCCTCCAGGTGAGCGCGAGCGACACCAGCTCTCCGGTGACCTGTGCGCTCGAGGTGGCGAACCACGGGGAACGCTCTGGCGTCGAGGTGGTCCAGCTGTACATGACCGACCTCGTCGCCTCCGTCGCTCGGCCGGAGCGCCAGCTCGTCGGCTTCGCGAGGATCAGGCTCGAACCCGGCGATCGCCGGCAGGTGTCGTTCGTCGTCGATTCCAGCCGGCTCGCCTTCTACGACGAGGCGATGCGACGGGTCACCGAGCCAGGAGAGTTCCGTTTCGCCGCCGGGGCGTCATATGCCGGGATCCGCACCGAGGCGACCGTAGAGCTCACCGGCGAGACGACCGAGCATCCGGTGCACCTCTGCGTCGCGACCACTGTCGCGGTCGGAGAGCCGGTCGGGATCGCCCGATGACCCGCGGCACCTCCCGATGGTCCGAAGGGCGGAGGCTGCCCCGATGAACGGACGGCACATGAGGCGACAGCACGTGAAAGGACGGAAACGATGATCTCCTGGCTCCACACCGACGGCAGCCTCCTGCGCGACGAGGCGGGCAAGGAGGTGCGCCTCCGCGGCGTCGGCGTCGGCGGCTGGCTCAACATGGAGAACTTCATCACGGGCTATCCCTCGACCGAGTCGCTGCACAGACGTGCTCTCCTCGATCGCCTCGGTCCCGAGCGCTACCGGATCCTGTTCGACTCCCTGCTCGACAATTTCTTCGCCGACGAGGACGTCGCCTTCGTCGCCTCCCTCGGATTGAACAGCGTCCGCCTACCTCTCAACTACCGTCACCTCGAGGACGACATGGCGCCCGGCGACCTGCTGCCCGGCTGCTTCGACCGGCTCGACCGGGCGATCGCGAGCTGCGCCCGTCACGGTGTCTATGCGGTCGTCGACCTCCACGCGCTCCCCGGAAGCCAGAACCACCACTGGCACAGCGACAACCGGTTCCATGCACCGTTGCTCTTCGAGCACAAGGACTTCCAGGATCGCACCGTGAAGCTCTGGACTGCCATCGCGGATCACTACCGTGACGAGCCAGCCGTCGCCGGCTACAACCTCATCAACGAGCCAGCCGACGACAAGGGCCACCGGCTCGTCGCGCTCCACGACCGCATCAGCCAGGAGATCCGCAAGGTCGACCCCCGCCACGTCCTGTTCCTCGACGGCAACCGCTACGCCCAGGATTTCGACGCGTTCGGAGAGCCCGGCGACAACACGGTCTACGCTCTGCACCAGTACCCGTTACCGGGGTCTGCTCGCGGGGGCGAGTACCCGGGCACGAGCGATGGCGTCCGCTACGACAAGGACGCGGTCGCTCGTCAGTTCGAAGAGCGCACGGCCTACATGCGCGCGCACGACGTTCCGATCTGGGTCGGAGAGTTCGGGCCCGTCTACGCACGCGACACCCGCATCGACGCTATGCGTCGCCAGCTCCTTGTCGACCAGCTCGAGATCTACGCTCAGGCCGGCGCAAGCTGGTCGCTATGGACATACAAGGACATCGGCGTGCAAGGGCTCGTCCGTGCAAGCTCCGACTCGGCTTGGATGACGCGCACCGCGCCGGTGCGTGCGAAGAAGGAGAGGCTCGGAGTCGACTCCTGGGGCATGACCGGAGACGGGGTCGCTGACCTTGTCAGGCCGATCGTGGCGCGCATGGCGAGCGAGCTCCCCGGCTACGACCCGTACCCCTTCGGTCTCGAGCGCCACGTCGAGCTGCTCGTACGGAGCATCCTGCTCGCCGAGCCGCTCGCCGACGAGTTCGCGGACGCGCTGGCTGACGCGGACGACGCCGAGCTCGTCGAGCTCGGGGCCTCCTTCGCGCTCCGGGCGTGCGAGCGCGACGAGGAGCTTTGCGCCGTCGTGACGTCGAACGGCTGAGGATCGCAGCTCGGGTCGTCGGGCGAGACGTACGGACAGCCGTGCCATCGGGCGACTGGGCACGACAGGTCGGGAGGTCGACATGACGAAAAGGAGTCTCCACGCGCTCCTGGTGCGTGGCGGGTGGGCGGGCCATGAGCCCGTCGTGACCTCGGATATCGTGGCGGCTCTCCTTCGAGGAGCGGGTGTGGAGGTCACGATCGCGGACTCGCTCGCCGTCTATGCGGACCTGTCCGTGATGGACGGGCTGGACCTCGTGGTCCAGTGCTGGACGATGGGCGAGCTGACGTCCGACGAGCTCGCCGGGCTGTGCGGAGCGGTCCGGTCCGGGACAGGGCTCTCGGGCTGGCACGGTGGGCTTTGCGACGCGTTCCGCTCCGCCCCGGAGTACCAGTTCATGACGGGTGCCCAGTGGGTGGCGCACCCCGGTGGCAAGGTCGACTACCAGGTGGACGTCGTGCCCGGACGTCGAGAGAGCCCGATCGTGGAGGGCCTCGCCGACTTCACAGTCCACACCGAGCAGTACTACCTCCATGTCGACCCGAGCAACGACGTCCTCGCGACGACGACGTTTCGCTCGAACGACGAGGCGCCGTGGATCGACGGCTGTGTCATGCCGGTCGTCTGGACACGCTCGTACGGCAAGGGAAGGGTGTTCTGCTCCGCACTCGGCCACGACGCGGGAGACTTCGCTGTACCGCAGGTAGGCGAGCTCGTCCTGCGCGGCAGCCTGTGGGCCGCCAGGGACGGCGCTCCCGCCGGACAGTCGTGAGCCGGACAGTCGTGAGCCGGACAGTGCCGAGCCAAACGGTGCCGAGCCGGACAGTCGAGAACGCACCCGTCCGCGTCGGCCTCGTCGGCTGCGGCAAGATCAGCGAGGCCTATCTCGGCGCGCCGTACCCAGGCGTCGAGTACGTCGCATGCGCGGACCTCGACCGTGCACGCGCCCTCGCCACTGCCGAGGCGCACGGCCTCCGGGCCGAGTCGGTCGACGATCTCCTCGCCGACGCCGAGATCGACGTCGTCTGCAATCTCACCGTTCCGCAGGCGCACGCGACAGTGGGTCTCCGGGCCCTCGAAGCGGGGAAGCACGTCTACTGCGAGAAGCCACTTGCGACCCGCCGAGCCGACGCCTGGGAGCTGCTCGCCATCGCGGCCGCGAGTGGCCTCCTCGTCGGGTGCGCACCGGACACCTTCCTCGGCGCGGGCTTGCAGACGTGTCGCAAGGTGATCGACGACGGTCTCATCGGTGCTCCCATCGCCGCGATGGCCCACATGGTGAACCACGGCCACGAGCACTGGCACCCGGATCCTGCCTTTTACTACGAGACCGGAGGAGGGCCGCTTCTCGACATGGGCCCGTACTACCTCACCGCGCTGGTGGCTCTCCTCGGACCGATCGCCCGGGTCGTGGCGTCGACGAGTGGCATCGGCAGCGAGCGGATCGTGCCGGTCGGCCCTCGTGCGGGCGAGGTGCTCGCAGTGGAGGTCCCGACACACGTCGCAGGGGTTGTCGACCTCGTGGACGGGACGATCGCGTCGATCGTCACGAGCTTCGACGTCTTCTCCTCCGAGCTGCCACGCCTCGAGATCCACGGAAGCGAAGGCAGCCTCCTCCTGCCCGACCCGAACACGTTCTCCGGACCGGTCCGGCTGTTCCGCCGCGGCGCACGCGCGGTGGAGGAGATCGCAGTCGAGCGTTTCGCGCTCGAGCAGCGGGGGATCGGGCTCGCGGATCTCGCCGCAGCCGCGCACGGTACCGCTACAGGCGCCAACCGCGCGAGTGGAGACCTCGCCTACCACGTCCTCGACGCGATGATCGCGCTCGCCGAGTCCGGGGAGACCGGTGAGCGTATCGATCTCGCGAGCACCGTTCGACGACCGCCACCGATGCCTCCACGCGACGTGCGAGACGCCTAGGTGCCGCGCCGCGGGCCCGCGACCGGACGGCGAAGGGCGCGACACCAAAAGTGCGCTCCTCCTGGCCGCTGCCCGCCGAAGGACCTCGCGCTCGGAGCCTAGCCCGGCTGCCGAGGCGATCGCGCTATGAGGAGGCATGGGCCGCGGCGGCAGAGGAACCCGAGGCAGCGCTCGTCAGTGCGGACGCCCGGCTCGTCGCGTCCGATCTCGGCGAGACACCCGGGAGGGTGGCTCGTCGTCTCGGCGCCTGACCCCGCCCGGCCCCGTGAGGACCGTCGCGAGCAGAGCGACAGCAGCCGCAAGCTCGTAGGGCATCCGGTGCGGCGCCTCGTGCTGGACCGCCTTGTGCAACCGACGGACCCACCGTGGGAACGGGTTGAACCCGAGGAAATACAGGAACGGCTTGTCGAGGTCGAGAAGCACCGCCCCGACGACGGCCGCCGCCACGCAGCTGCGCTCCTCGGCCGGCGCGCAGGCAACGCCGAGAGCGACCGCAGCGAGGCCCGCGACGCCGTCGCGTCGGGCGACGTGGAGGAACGCCTCGTAGGAGCCTGGTCCTTCCGCAGGCGACCAGTGTGGGCAGGTGTCCATCGCGAGATGAGACGCCACGCCGACAGCGAACGCGACGAGCGGTCGATGGGGCAGGAGGCGGCCGACGATCCGGCCGGCGAGGGCGTGACTCGTGACGAGCATGGTGCGATGGTCTCACAGGCACCGGACCGAGGGCGATCGTGCCGCCCGTGCCGCTCCCGGCGAGATCCCGACGGCCCTTGACATAGGAGCGTCTCGGCCGCTCGCTCCGGCAGCCGGGCTGTCGCAGCCCCCTGCTTGACTTCTCTGCGTGACGACCTATGCGCCC
>JAJZCK010000196.1 GCA_021846125.1 Actinomycetes bacterium
GCGGTGAAGTAGGTGGTCACTGGTCCTTGGCGTCGTGGGCGAATCTCGACTCGAGGAGGAAGGCGAGGCAGTCTACCTGGCAGGAGATCGGCGAGGACGAGCACCGCGGTCAGGGCCAGCGAGGAGACGCGGAGCCGGTTCGCCGAGCTGGCCAAGGCGACGGGCAGACCGATGACGGAGCTGCTCGACGAGGCGGTGGATGCTCTCGCATGTCGAGGTCGATCCGAAGCAGTGCCGGCTCGACGAGATCAGCTGCGCGAAGTGACCTCAGCGTCCGGGAGCTACGCGCGGCCAGGTAGCTCGATGCTCGTCGTCGGTAGATTCGGCCGCAACAAGGCCCGACGCGGCGTCGACGTCTAGGGGCCTGCTCATGAGGAACCCCTGCGCGCTGTCGCATCCAAGCCGCGCGAGCTGGGTGTGTTGTGTCGAATGCTCGATGCCCTCGGCGACTGTGCGCAGGCCGAGGCTGTGCGCGAGCCCTACGATCGTGACGATCAGGGCGTTTCCTTCGCCGGACGGGTCGACGAGCGGATCGACGAAGGACTTGTCGATCTTCAACAGGTCGATAGGGAACTGGCGAAGGTACGAGAGCGAGGAGTAGCCCGTGCCGAAGTCGTCGATCGCTAGGCGCACGCCGACCGCCTTCAGGTCGGCGAGCGCGCCCAGCACTCGTATCGTGTCGCGGACGAGAGTGCTCTCGGTGACCTCGATCACGAGCTGGTCGGCTCGGATCCCACTCACCGAGATAGCGGTGCGCACGTCGTCGACGAGGAGCGGATCCTCGAGCTGTCGCGCAGCGACGTTGACCGAGATCTCAAGCGGCGCGCCGTACTGCGCTGACCACAGTGCAGCCTGCTCGCAGGCTTGCTCGATCACCCAGCGGCCGATCGGCACGATATAGCCCGTCTCTTCGGCGAGGCTCACGAAGCGCTGGGGCGCGACGAGGCCGAGCCGCGGATGCTGCCAGCGGATCAGCGCCTCGAAGCCCTCGAGCTTGCCGTCACGAAGCGAGAACTGCGGCTGGTACTCGAGGAGGAACTCGCCGCGCTCGAGAGCGCCCGCGAAGGAGTTCGTGATCTCGAGGCGTTCGAGCGTCCGAGCGAGCATCGTTTGCTCGAAGACCTCGAACCGGTCGCGTCCTGCGCCTTTTGCGGCGTACATCGCCGAGTCGGCTTGGCTTAGCAGCACCTCGGTCGTCGTATCGAGGTCGCCGATCGCGACGCCAACGCTCGCCGAGAGCGTGATCACGCGACCCTCGACCTCGACCGGGTGGTGAAGGACCGACACAGCCCGCTCCGCGACTGCCATAGCGGTCGTCGGATCATCGAGATCCTCCATGAGGATTGCGAACTCGTCGCCACCAAGGCGCGCGACGGTGTCGCCTGGCCGGACGACCGCCGCGAGCCGCTTTCCCGCGGCTACGAGCATCGCGTCGCCCACGAGGTGGCCCAGGCTGTCGTTGATCGTCTTGAACCCGTCGAGGTCGCAGAAGCACACGGCGACGCTGCCACGACCGCTCGAGGCCGCGGCGAGCGCGTGCTCGACCCGGTCGTAGAGAAGCGCGCGATTCGCGAGGCCCGTCAGGCTGTCGTGGAAGGCAAGATGGCGTAACTCCACCTCGAGCTGGGTCTTGGCGTCCAGCGCGCTCTCGATGGAGCGCGCTTGCTCGGCAATCGCGCGGAGCATCCACCACATCCGGGCGACGACCAGCGCGACCTCGACGATCGAGATCACGGCGAGCGGTGCAACGTCACTGTGGCTCCCGAGGAGCGCACCGACGAGGAGGATCGCTGGAGCGGTGAAGCCGGCGATCGCGACGGCGGGAAGGCGGCGCACCGTGCCCGGCTTTCGCGCCGGTGCCTCGTCCCCCCGGCGTAGGGCCATCGACGGATGGAGGGCTGCGGCCCCGACGAGCACGTAGTTCGCCAGCCAGCCGGCATCGACGGGGTTGCCCGCCGCATAGGAGCCATGGAGCGCCAGCACGTCGTAGGCGAAGTCCGAGACAACCATGGCGATCATCGCCGCGGCGATGAGGCGGTGCACCTCGCGCCGGGCCACGCCGAAGAGGAGCCCCTGGAGCACGATGAACAGCACGCCGAGATCGAGGGCGGGATAGGCAAGATTGACGAGCTTCGCGAAGGTGCCCGCGCTCGGGTCGGTGGCGTAGGGGCCCATGAGGAAGTGCCACGAGAGCGCCAGTGCGCCGATGGCTACGATCGCCGCGTCCGCGAACGACTCGCGGCTCCGCCCGCGCTCCGTCGGATCCCTCGTCAGCCGCGTCACGCCCACGATCAGGAACGGGTAGCCGGCGAGATAGAAGGCGTCTGCAATCGACGGAAATGGTGTCGGGCGGTGCAGGAAGAATTGGTAGACGCCGTAGACGCCGTCGCCGAGGACGAAGCTCAAGTTGCCCGCCGCGAGAGCGAGCCATCCGGCAAGGTCCGCCGGCCGCCACGTGCGGATCCCCAGCGCGACGCAGCCGACCGACGCGAGGCCGATCGCCGAGTAGGCAGCGTCGTGCTCGGCAGTGCCGTGGAGCAGGAAGTACCCGAAGACGGCAACGGCTCCGGCGAGCAACACGACCTTCCATGTGGAGCGTGTTGTGTGCGGCCGCATGCCTCCTCCCAGCCGTGCTAACGGTTCCGGCTTCCGTCTGGTTGAGGGGCGCTGGTCGGCGTGGAGCCGAGAAGAGCGACGAGACGGGCCAGATGACAGACGTCGTAGACGCGGTCGCCGGGGACGAAGCTCAAGTTGCCCGCCGCGAGAGCGAGCCACGCGCCGGGGTCCACCGGCCGGCCGGGCGCGCCGGATGGGCGCCCTCGGCGCCGCGGTCGCCATGATCGCGGCACCTCCTCGATGCCGGCACGAACGGCGACGCCCCCGCCGCGCTCGACCGGGGGGAGCGAGATGCGGTCGACCCGGGGCTCGCCGGCCTCGTCGCGTTGCTGCGACTCCTCGGGGGGGGGGCTCGCGCGCTTGCCGAGCTTCTCGGCGGTGTCCCGCGTGTCACTCGCGTACTACCGGGTCACGACGTCGACGAGCTACCTCGGCGCGGCGAACGCCGACGTCCGGCTGGCCAGTGGTGCGTCCACCGCGGTGCGGTCCGGGGCAAGCTCGGGGCGCTGCTCGAGCTCGACGCGGCACCGGACGCGGCGTTCCGCGGGGGCCGGGACCCGATCTACGTGGTGTCGCGCTGGACGATCTTTCTACGGCCGAGGGGCGAGCGACCCTTTCCAACGTGGGCGAGATGGGGTGGCTCTTGGAGCCAGAGTGCGACGACCGCCGCGCTCGCCAGCCCGAGCACGCCGACGGCGGGACCAGCGAGGGCGATCGCTCCGAGCCCGACGACGGCCGAGTCCACAAGGGGTCCCACTGACGTGCCACAGTCGGAGACGAGCCGCCACACCGCGAGGAAGGAGGCTCGGCCGGTCTCCGGCGTCAGGTCGGCACCGAGCGTCATCACGATCCCCGACCCGAGACCGTTGCCGAAGCCGAGCACGAAGGCGACGAGGAACAGTGTCGAGAACGCGTGGGCGAACGGCACGAGGATATGGCCGATCGACAGCAGCGTGGCACACGGGATCGCCACGAAGCGTCGGCCCCACCGGTCCGAAGCGATGCCGGCCGGGTAGAACAGCGCCAAGTCGACGACGGACGAGAGCGCGAACAGCAGCGCAGCACTCGACGAGCTCAGCCCGATGTGACCGGCCCAGAGCGGCACGATGGCGTTGCGGCTTCCGCGGAGCAGACTGATGCCGAACGCTCCGACACCTGCGGTCGCGAACCCTCTGCGGTTGCCGGCGAGCACTCTGAGTGGGCGGATGCGCTCGGTCCGCTCGGTGGCGCTGTCGTGGTCGGTCCTGTCCCGCGCGAGCACGAGCCAGGCGAAGCCGACGAGGACGCAGAGGAGGTAGACGAGGAAGGCGACGCGGACGTCGCTCCTTCCGGCGACGGCGACAAAGACGAACGGTCCGATCACGTTGCCTGCCCTCGTCACGCCGCCGAAGATCGACAGCGCGCGGCCGCGCGCATGGGGAGGTGCGACCCGGCTCAGGTGCGTCAGCCGGACGAGGCTCCAGACGGACCATCCGGCCGCCTGGAGAAAGACGGAAGCGCCGAGCGCTAGCGGCGAGTGGGCGAAGAGGCACCCGACGAGGCCCGCGCAGAGAAGGAGCGCCGCCACCCAGCCCGACATCCACTCGCCGAGACGAGCGACGATCCGCCCCGACGGCAGGTCGAACAGCATCGTCCCGAAGCCGTTGACTGCGACGACGACCACTGCGAGAGCTGCCGACGCATGGACGTCGCGAGCGGCGTAGACAAGGATGGGGATCATCGCGCCCTGGCCCGTCGCGATCACGAGATTGGGCAGGTAGACCTGCATCCACAGAGGCCGGATGGTGTCTGCCGTCGAGGGCGAGTGTCCGTCTCGGGCAGAGATCTGTCCGTGCGGAGCGCTCGAGGGCGAGCCGTCCGGAGGTGGGTCGCTCGAGGGTTGACCCACCCGGTTCGTCCCTCGCTCCCTCCCGGCTGCCTTCTCTGTGCCGAGCGGCACCGACGGCCCAGCCTCCCATCGCTTGGTCCCGAGGGTCAACCTCTCCGCCGTCCGGTGCCGCGGGATGTACTACTATAAGTAGCAGCGGGAGGGGCTCGCCTCGATGATCTCGGACGGCGTAGGGAAGGTTGGCGACATGCTTGCGAAGGCTGCGGACCAGCGTACGGGCCAGGCTGTAGGACAGATGACCGTCGTCCCCACCGGCACTGTGCGCCGGTTGTCGTGCGGCACGCGGGTGGCCTGCGTTGCGACCATCCTCGCGATGGTGTCCGGTGCGGTCGTCGCGGGCGCCGGGGTAGCGGACGCCGCAGGCACGGGCTACGGC
>JAJZCK010000197.1 GCA_021846125.1 Actinomycetes bacterium
CCGGTAGGATCTGCTCCTGCGCCTGCGCCTGCGCCTGCGCCTGCGCCTGCGCCTGCGCCTGCGCCTGCGATGGGCGGAGCGAGCTTGAGCTCGCCTGCCCGCGAGACGCAAAGAGGGGAGGAGGGCAACGCGGGTGGCTATGCGGCCCGTCAGCCCAGCTTGCATCGGCTCGTGACGGCGACGTGCGCGCCTGCGGTCTGCCTGTCCGATGACGACGGTCAGCTCCGAGCTGAGGGGGTCCAAGGCCTCTACGTGGGTGACGTGCGCGTGTTGTCGGAGCTCGTCGTCTCGATCAACGGCGTCGAGCCGGTCGTGGTCGGCCTCGACCTGGTGGGAGGCTGTCGTAGCGTGTTCGAGTGCGTCGCCTTCGACGTCGGAAGGGACGCACCGGACCCCGCCCTGCTGGTCACCCGAGAGCGCGAGGTCCGGGCTGATGGCCTCCGAGAGTGCCTGGCTATCGAGTCTTGCAGCCGTGAGACGATAGCGGTCCGTCTCGCGGTCAGGGTAGCGAGCGATATGGCAGCGATGGCTGCAGTGAAGTCCGGCGGTCGGCCTCCCGCAAAGTCGGTCGAGGTCGAGGATGGCAACCTTCGCTGGGAAGCGCCAGGGTCGGGGCAGGTGTCCGTGGTCTGCTCACCGGCGCCGGAGTCGGTCGCTTCGACGGGTGCGACGCTGACCTGGGACATCGTCTTGCACCACGGCGAGCAGCGCAGCGTGTGCGTAGAAGTCGTGCATCGAGAGGACCGGCCAGGTGTGGTTCGCGCCCGGCCCACCAAAGTTATCGGTAAGGGCACGCCGAGGACAACGGCAGGCTATCGGAGCGAGATCGAGCAGGGACTTCTCGGGACGATGTCAGTCCGGAGCGACGACCCCCGGCTCGAACGCTTTGTCAAGCGCAGTTTGGCCGACCTCGAGTCTCTCGTGATGGCTACCGCCTCGACTCCCGACGATCCCTTTGTCGCCGCTGGAGTTCCATGGTTTCTCACCCTGTTCGGTCGAGACTCGATCTGGGTTGCCCGTATGTTGCTACCGCTCGGCACCGGTATCGCGCTGGGTACGCTACGTACCCTCGCTCATCGACAAGGTGCAGCCGTCGACGAGGTAACGGCCGAGGAGCCTGGCAAGATCCTTCACGAGCTTCGGCGGGAGCCTTCTTCTCACGAGGGCTTCGCCGGTGGGCGCCATGGTGAGGCCCCACTCATGCTCCCTCCCGTCTACTACGGCACGGTCGATGCCACCCCGCTGTGGGTGTGCCTGCTCCGCGACGCCTGGCGCTGGGGACTGTCCGAGGACGAGGTCGGGTCCCTGTTGGACCCGATGGAGCGTTGTCTCGCGTGGATGCGGGACTACGGCATGAGCGTGAACGGCTTCTTGAGCTACGTCGACCGTTCGAGGAGTGGTCTCACGAACCAGGGTTGGAAGGACTCGCACGACGCGATCCAATACCACAGCGGACGTCTTGCACGTGCTCCGGTCTGTCTGTGCGAAGCACAGGGCTACGCTTACGAGGCAGCGATTGCAGGTGCGGAGTTGCTCGACGCGTTTGGCCGCCCAGGTGGGGACGAATGGCGGGAGTTCGGGGAGGTGCTTGCCCAGCGATTTCGCGAGCGGTTCTGGGTGGACAGTCCCCGGGGGCCTTTCCCGGCGATCGCGATCGACGGTGACGGAGTGGCGGTCGACGCACTCGCTTCCAACATCGGACATCTGCTCGGCACCGGGATCCTCGATTCTGAGGAGTCTGAGCTCGTCGCAACCTGGCTTGGTCGCCCGGATCTAGACAGTGGCTTCGGCCTGCGCACACTGTCCGCGAGCTCGGCAGGATTCAATCCGTTCGGTTATCACACGGGCTCCGTCTGGGCGCACGATACCGCCATCGCCATCGCGGGTCTTTCTGCGACGCCCGGCAATGCAGCACGGCAGTGCGCGTCGTCGTTCATCGACGGCGTCCTCGCCGCGGCTGAAGGCTTCGAGTTCCGCATGCCCGAGCTCTACGGCGGACAGTCGCGCGACGGACGTCCTGCACCGCCGGCATATCCCGCCTCGTGTCGACCACAGGCGTGGTCGGCTGCCTCGGCCATCGCCGTCGTCTCGACTCTCGCAGGACTGCGGCCCGACGTTCCAGCTGGACGTGCACTTCTGCGACCGCTATCTACTGCAAAGGCGTTGGAGGTGTCAGGGATGCGGGTCGACGGCGAGGCACTCTGCGTGCGGATCCGACCAGGTGTGACGCCAGAAGTCGACGGTCTGCCGGCTCGATTGGACCTCGAAGTGTGAGCGCGGCGCTACGTAGCCGACTGCGTCTCACGCGGACGGCAATCGTAGACGTGTAAAAGGCGCGTATCCGCCCCAAGACTCCCACGCGAGCGTTCGTCACGTCAGGTCCCCCCGTCGAGTGGCATATGACGACCGGCTCCTGGCGAGCCGTTGATCCCGAGTGCTTCCTGGTGGGGTGGAAGATCCACCACACGGCGGCCTGTCCACTCCGCGTTCGTCGTTCGCCGCCCCTCGCGCTCGCCCCATTCGATCCGCTCCTGATCGGCCCGGTTGACGAGGGTCTGGCCGGCGACACGAAGCCGCTTCGAGTCGTCCGCGATCGTGCGCTCTCGGACCGACGGCTAGCCCCCGCCGCGTCTCGACGGAAGGCATTTGGATACCTACCCTCCTTTGGCTGCTCGGACGCTCTCGACTCTGGCCACGGCCGTTCGCTCCACCCGTGGTGGTGAGACCTCGTGCTCGAGCGGTACTCTGGTCCCACACGGGAGCCCAGGGTGGGCTGAGAGGGTGCTGGGCGCCGACCGTTGAACCTGATCCGGGTCATGCCGGCGGAGGGAGACAAGATGACCGAGCCTGCTAGCCGGAAGATCTACGCGACGGGTCGTCGACCGGATGTGCACGTGCCGTTCGTCGAGGTGAGGTCGACCACCGAGGACGCGGGAACGGCGCATCCAGCGAGCGAGACCTTTCTTCTCTACGATACGAGCGGTCCGGGCAGCGATCCCGAGATCGGCCTGCCACCGTTGCGGCTCCGTTGGGTCCTCGAGCGAGGCGATGTCGAACAGGTCGAGGGTCGGCGATCGTCGACTAGAGACGACGGGCGCGCTGCGACGAGACGGCAGGCAGCGCTCGAGACGGCAGGTTCGGTGGGTCGCAACATGCTCTCCCGTCCCCTCCGGGCACGCGGAGGCCGGACCGTTACCCAGCTCCACTACGCTCGTCGTGGCGAGGTCACGGCGGAGATGGAGTTCGTGGCGCTCCGCGAGGATGTGGATGCTGAGCTCGTGCGCTCGGAGATCGCTGCAGGCCGAGCGATCCTCCCGGCGAACGTCAACCATCCCGAGTCCGAGCCGATGGTCATCGGCCGGCGTTTCCTCGTGAAGGTCAACGCGAATATCGGCAATTCGGCAGTCACGTCGTCGATCGCGGACGAGGTCGACAAGCTGGCGTGGGCAACCAGGTGGGGAGCGGACACTGTCATGGACCTCTCGACCGGACCGGACATCCACACGACCCGCGAGTGGATCGTGCGCAACTCGCCGGTGCCGATCGGGACGGTACCGATCTACCAGGCACTCGAGAAGGTCGACGGGGTGCCGGCGGAGCTCACCTGGGAGCTCTACCGCGACACGCTCGTAGAGCAGGCCGAGCAAGGCGTCGACTACTTCACGATCCATGCGGGCGTGCTGCTCCGCTACGTGCCGCTCACCGTCCGGCGAGTCACCGGGATCGTGAGCCGAGGCGGTTCGATCATGGCGGCATGGTGCCTCGCGCACCACGAGGAGAACTTCCTCTACTCGCACTTCGAGGAGATATGCGAAGTCATGGCTGCTTACGACGTGGCGTTCTCGCTCGGCGACGGCCTCCGTCCGGGATCGATCGCCGACGCGAACGACGAGGCGCAGTTCGCGGAGCTCGACACCCTCGGCGAGCTCACGCGCATCGCGTGGTCCCACGACGTGCAGGTGATGGTCGAGGGGCCCGGACACGTGCCGATGGACAAGATCGCGGAGAACGTCGATCGCCAGACGGCGATCTGTGCAGGAGCGCCGTTTTACACGCTCGGACCGCTGACGACAGACATCGCGCCCGGCTACGACCACATCACGTCCGCGATCGGTGCCGGGATGATCGCCATGCACGGCACTGCCATGCTCTGCTACGTGACGCCGAAGGAGCACCTCGGTCTCCCCGATCGCGACGACGTGAAGCAAGGGATGATCGCCTACAAGATCGCTGCCCACGCGGCGGACGTCGCGAAGGGCCACGTCGGCGCTCAGGCACGTGACGACGCGCTCTCGCGGGCCCGCTTCGAGTTCCGCTGGGAGGACCAGTTCAACCTCGCGCTTGACCCCGAGACCGCTCGCGCTTTCCACGACGAGACGCTTCCCGCTACGCCGGCTAAGACAGCGCACTTCTGCTCGATGTGCGGTCCGAAGTTCTGCTCGATGCGTATAAGCCACGACCTGCGCAGAGGCGCAGACGGCGACAGCGACGGCGACGCGGCAGAGGGGACCGTCGAGCTCGGGATGAGAGACAAGGCCGCCGAGTTCGTCACGGGCGGCTCCGAGATCTATCGCTGAGGCGCCGGTCTAGGTCGCAACCACCCGCCTCCTGATGGCGCGTGGTCCGAATGTCGTCGCGCACGACTCGCACCAGAACCCCTGGTCGAGCTCCGTACCACAGGCACCGTGGACGAGCACCACACCTGTCTGGCCGTTGGCGAGCCAGCGATCGCCCCAGCGCATGAGCGCGACGAGCGCCGGCGACAGCTCGAAACCCATGGCCGTGAGGCGGTACTCGAAACGTGGAGGACGGTCGTCGTAGGGGACGCGCTCGAGGATCCCGGCACCGACGAGCTTCGACAATCTGTTC
>JAJZCK010000012.1 GCA_021846125.1 Actinomycetes bacterium
CGTCGTCCTCGACGCCGAGGTCGGTAACTCGACAGGCTCGGAATCGTTCCTGAAGGTCGCCCCAGAGCGCTACTTCGAGACCTTCATCGCCGAGCAGCTCATGGTGGCGGCGGCCGGCGGGCTCGCGGCTCGCGGCTACGTGCCGTTCGCCGCGACCTTCGGGGCGTTCTTCTCACGCGCCTTCGACTTCGTCCGGATGTCCGGCATCTCCGGCCTGCGCATCCGCCTGGCGGGCTCGCACGCCGGCGTCGAGATCGGCGCCGACGGTCCGTCGCAGATGGCCCTCGAGGACCTCGCATCGATGCGCGCCGTGCACGGCTCGGTCGTCCTCTACCCGTGTGACGCCGCCTCCGCCGTCGCCCTCGTCGTCGCGATGGCGGACGCGCCGAGCGTCGCCTACATCCGCACGACGCGTGGCACATACCCCGTGCTCTACGGTCCGGACGAGCAGTTCCCGATCGGCGGGGCGAAGGTCGTCCGCTCGTCGGACGCAGACACCGTGACCCTCGTCGGCGCCGGCGTCACCGTCCACGAATGCCTGGCCGCCGCCGACCTGCTGGCTGCCGACGGGATCGTCGCCCGCGTCGTCGACTGCTACTCGGTCAAGCCGATCGACGCCGAGACGCTGAGCGCAGCGTGCGCGGCGACCGGCGGGCACGTGGTCGTGGCAGAGGACCACTACCCCGAGGGCGGCCTCGGCGAGGCTGTGCTGTCGGCACTCGTCGGAACCGGCACCGCAGTGCACTTCGCGCACTGCGCGGTCCGCGGGCTTTCGAGCTCTGGCACGCCCGAGGAGCTGCTCGACGCCGCAGGGATCTCGGCTGTCCACGTAGCCGACGCGGCGCGAGGGCTCCTACGTCACTGACGTCAGCGAGATCGGGAGATCGGGTCGTAACCGCTGCGCGCGTGCGGGGGGCGCGCGTGGCAGCGGACGCGACGTGGCCCGGGCGGGGGGTGCCCGGGCCACGCGCTCTACGACCTCGCGACCACGTTCCTGGGGGGGTCGGAACAGTCAGCGGAAAGGTCTGACAGGAGCATACGGCGCGGCAACTGCCAGATCGCGTGATTCCGCGAAGAGCAACACAGCCGTAACAGCAGCTCTACCGGACTCTGTGCAACCATTCACCGATTCGTCATCTACGGCGATCGCGGGGGCGGCGCGAAGGACGGGCAGGCACGGGTGGCGCCGCAGCGCGGCTCAGCGGAAGACGACGGTCGTCGCCCCGTTGAGCATGATCCGGTGCTCGACGTGCCAGCCGACGGCACGTGCCAGGGCGGCGCATTCGATGTCCCGGCCGATGGCGACGAGGTCCTCGGGCGAGTGCGAGTGGTCGACCCGGGCTACCTCCTGCTCGATGATCGGGCCCTCGTCGAGAGCGGCGGTCACGTAGTGCGCCGTCGCGCCGATGAGCTTCACCCCTCGCGCGTAGGCCTGGTGGTAGGGGCGCGCACCTTTGAAGCTCGGCAGGAAGGAGTGGTGGATGTTTATCGCCCGGCCGGCCAGCTCGCCGGTCATCTGCGGTCCGAGTATCTGCATGTAGCGAGCGAGCACGACGAGGTCGACGTCGAGGGAGCGGACGAGCTCGAGGATGCGACCCTCCTGCTCCCCGCGGGTGTCCGGGGTGACGGGAAGGTAGTGGAACGCAACGCCGAGGGAGGTGACGAGCTCGCCGAAGTCCGGATGGTTCGACGCCACAGCGGCTACCTCGGCGTGCAGCGCGCCCACGCGGACCCGGTACAACAGGTCGTTCAGGCAGTGCCCGAGACGGCTGACGAGCAGAAGCAGGCGTGGCTTGCGCCCCGCGTCGTGCACCTCGTAGGCCATCTCGAGCCGGGTCGCCAGCGAGCCGACCTCGTCGCGCAAAGCAGGGACGGTGCAGCCCGCCGGCAGCGTCGCCTGGACTCGCATGAAGAAGCGGCCTCCCGGCGACACGAACTGCTGGCTCTCCTCGATGTTCACGTCGCGCGCGGCAAGGAACCCCGAGACAGCATGGATGATGCCGACCCGGTCCGGGCAGGACAGGCTGAGCACCGCCCCGCTGTCGGGTCTCCGGGGCCGTGCAGAGCCAGCATGCCGCTCGGGCGCGTCCGGTGGCAACGGCTCAGTAGCGGTACTGGTCGGACTTGTACGGACCGTCGGCCGGTACGCCGATGTACGCGGCCTGCTCGTCGGTGAGCTGCGTGAGGTGGACACCGAGGGCGTCGAGATGGAGACGTGCCACCTTCTCGTCGAGGTGCTTCGGCAGGACGTGGACCCCGAGCGGGTACGCATCCGGCTTGGTGAACAGCTCGACTTGAGCGATCGTCTGGTTGGCGAACGAGCTCGACATGACGAAGCTCGGATGCCCGGTCGCGTTCCCGAGGTTCATCAGCCGGCCCTCGGACAGAACGATGACCGAGTGGCCGTCGGCGAAGCGCCACTCGTCTACCTGGGGCTTGACGTTGACCCGCTCGACGCCAGGGAGGCCTGCGAGCCCAGCCATGTCGATCTCGTTGTCGAAGTGGCCGATGTTCGCCACGATCGCGAGATGCTTCATCGCGGCCATGTGCTCGGCGGTGACGACGTGGCGGTTACCTGTAGCGGTCACCACGATGTCTGCCACCGACACGACCTCTCCGAGGGTCGCGACCTGAAAGCCTTCCATCGCGGCCTGGAGCGCGCATATCGGGTCGATCTCGGTGACGACCACGCGCGCGCCCTGCCCTCGGAGAGATTCGGCGCAGCCCTTGCCGACGTCCCCGAAGCCACAGACGACCGCCACCTTGCCGCCGATGAGGACGTCGGTCGCGCGGTTGAGCCCGTCGATCAGCGAGTGCCGGCAGCCGTAGGTGTTGTCGAACTTCGACTTCGTGACCGAGTCGTTGACGTTGATCGCGGGGAACAAAAGCGCGCCCGACCGCGACATCTCGTAGAGCCGGTGGACTCCTGTGGTCGTCTCCTCCGTCACGCCCCGGATCTCCGCAGCTGCTCGCGTCCAACGGCTCGCGTCCTGCTCGAGCGCGCGCCGCATCACCTCGAGCAGCTGGACGTGCTCTTCGGAGTCACCGACCAAAGCGTCGGGCACCTTGCCGGACGCCTCGAACTCCACCCCCTTGTGGACGACGAGGGTCGCGTCCCCTCCGTCGTCGAGAAGCATGTTGGGGCCGCCGTCAGGCCATGTGAGGGCCCGCACCGTGCACTGCCAGTACTCGGCGAGCGTCTCGCCTTTCCATGCGAAGACGGGGACGCCCCTCGGCTCCTCCGGCGTTCCTCCCGGCCCGACGACGACCGCGGCGGCCGCATGGTCCTGGGTGGAGAAGATGTTGCACGACGCCCAGCGGACCGACGCGCCGAGGGCGACGAGCGTCTCGATGAGCACCGCGGTCTGCACCGTCATGTGGAGCGATCCGCTGATACGGGCGCCGACGAGCGGCCGGGAGGGGCCGAGCTCCTCGCGCAGCGCCATCAGACCCGGCATCTCGTGCTCCGCGAGGCCGATCTCCCGCCTTCCGAAGGCGGCGAGAGCGAGATCCGCCACAGCGAAGTCGCCCGCCTCGAGCACGGCCGCGTCCTGTCCCATCCCTGCATCCTCCCTCGGGCCCGCGGCGTACGGGCACGTGCCGAGTCTACGACGCGACCGTGTGCGCCCCCGCGCCGGCCCCGAGGCGGACGTGGTCCGGCACGACGAACACGAGCGGAGTCGTCACGAGCAGGAGCAGCGCGAACGCCTCGAACGCCCGCGCGAGCGCGAGCGCCTCGTCGCCGCTGCGGGCGACGTAGGAGGTCACGAGGGCCACTGTGATGATCGCCCCCGCCTGGCGCACGGCCCCACGCAAGCCCGAGATCGCTCCGACGTCGTCCGGCGACAACTCGAGCGACGCGTTGTTCGCCGCAGGTGCCGACGCCCCGGTCCCGAGACCGGTGACCGCGGTCGCGAGCGCCAGCCATCCGTACGGGCCGAGCACCGGCGGACGGAGCGCGACGAGGACGAAGCCCGCCGAGATCAAGGCGAATCCCACGATCATCGGCAATCGGTAGCCCGTGCGCCGCAGCAGCAGCGACGACGCGACAGCGAGGGCGATCTCTCCGACCGCGCGAGCGGTGAGCAGGGTGCCTGCCTCCAGCGGGACGAGCCGGTAACGGCTCTCCGCATAGAGCGGCACGAGAGCACCGAGCCCGATGACGCATCCCCCCCAGACGAAGTTCACCACGTTCATCACGACGAACACCTTGCCGCGCAGAAGGTGGACGGGGATCAACGGGTCGCGCACCCGGCCGGCCCGGTGGACGAACCAGTAGCCGGTCGCGATCGCTATGGCGAGCGGACCGAGAAAGCCGGCAGAGGTCGGGCTCGAGTGCCGGTAGCCGAGATAGGTCACCGCGAGCATCGCAGCGAGGATGCACGCGCCCATCTCGAGCGCGCCCGGGATGTCCGTACGCCCGCCGATCGGTCGCGACGCGGGGAGGTACCGGATGGCGAGCACGGTGAACACGATGCCGATCGGGACGTTGACGAGGAACACCCCCCGCCACGACCAACCCGCGATGAGCACGCCGCCGATGACCGGGCCCACGAGCGCCCCGATCGGGAAGATGCTCGAGAACAGCCCGATCGCGCGGTCCCTACCGGCACCGAAGGCGTCCGAGACGATGCCGGTCGCCGACGGCATGAACGCCCCGCCACCCACCGCCTGCACCACCCGCAGCGCGACGAGAAGACCGACGTTTCCGACGAGGCCGCACGCGAGGGAGGCGGAGGTGAAGAGCACGGCCGAGCCGACGAAGACGCGCTTTCGGCCGAGCTGGTCGCTCACCCGCCCCGCTACCGGCATCGCGACGACGAGCCCGAGCTGGTAGCCGGTGATGGTCCAGCTCGCCCAGTTGAGCGGAGCATGGAGCGCCCGCCGGAGCGTCGGCAGCGCCGTCGAGACGATCGTGCCGTCGACCGACGACATGAACAGCGCGAGCGAGACGATCGCGAACACGAGCCATCTCGAGCTCTCGCCCGGGGTATCGCCGATGACTGTGCCGTGTGACGGTTGTCGAGCAGCTACCGCGACGCCCTCCGAGGTGTTTGAGGGACATCCTACGCACCGCGAACGAGGAGCGAGCGCCTTGACCAAGTGGCGCGAAGGCTGTGGCGCGAGGAGCTCGCGTCCAGCACGCATCGGCTGGAGGGCTGGCGCGCCGAGCCCGCCAGGCGGAGATCGCCTCAGACCCGGCTGAGCCAGCGCTCGCCGTGGCGGAGCCGGGCCTCGAGCTGCCCGATGGTCGCCTCGGTCACCCGTGCCAGGCCCGCGAGGCGGTTGAGCTCCGCGTTCACCTTCGCGTGCGACCACCCTGTACGGCGCGCGAGGCGACGGGCGACGGCGCTGTTCGCCACGCGCAGCTGCTCGCGCAGCTCCGTGCGAGCCATCCCTGCGGGCACCGCCGGTCCGCTTGCCGCGTGGTGACCGAGAGCAGGAGGCGCGCCGAGGTCGAGCAGGAGGGCCGGGTCGTCGTCCGGCTGGAGAGGGTCGTCTGCGCCGTCGCCGTCCGCGTCGACCGCGTGTGTCGCGACTGCCGAGATCACGCTGAACAGCGACAGCTGCTCCTCGGGAGCCTCGCCGACGAGCTCGGCGGCGCGGTCCCAGTCCCCTTCGACAGCTGCCTCGCGAGCGGAAGCATCGCGACGGCGCAAGCTGTGCCGTCGCGACTCCGCGATCTTCGCGGCCCCGGATCGCAGCCGCGGGTCGTCGGGGATGAAGACGTACGCAGACTGGCGCCCGATGCCCGGGAGCCAGCGGACGAACCTACCGACGGCCTGGCGAAAGAACAGCTCCGTCGTCGTCGTCGTCGCGTAGACGCCCACGCGAAGCCGTGGGATGTCGACGCCTTCCGACACCATCCGGACTGCGACGAGCCAGGGGTGGCCGTTCCTCGCGAACTCCCCGATCGTGCGTGCCGCCTCCGGGTCGTCCGAGGTGGCGACCTCCGGCCGGGTCCCGAAGACGCCCGCCATGAGCTCGGCGATCCCGCGTGCGTGGCCCTGGTCGGTCGCGATGACGAGACCTCCGGCGTCGGGCTGGCTCTTGCGGATCTCGGTCAGGCGTCCGTGCGCCGCTCTGAGGACGTCCGGCAGCCACTGGCCGTCGAGCGACAAGGCGGTGCGCAGCCGCTGGTTCGCGTGCACGACGCTCAGCTCGTCGTCGAAGGTCGCCGCGTGCAGCGCGCCGTCGGTTGCCGACCACTCCATATAGCCGTTGGTCCGCGGGAAGTAGACGGGTCGGACGACCCTGCGCTCCGCGAGCGCTTCGCCGTAGCCGTACTCGAAATCCGGCCGTGCCTCCTCGAGCTCGTAACGGACGAAGGGTATCGAGCGGGTATCGGAGCGAAACGGCGTGCCCGAGAGCGAGAGCCGGCGGCGGGCGCTGCCGAAGGCAAGCACGAGGGACTCGCCCCACGCTCGGTCCTGACCTGCATGGTGGACCTCGTCGAGCACGACGAAGGCGCCCCGGGACAACGTCGACAAGGGCGCCGCTGCCGTCGCGACCTGCTGGTAGGTCGTCACGATCCCGTGCATGTCCGGCGGGAGCCGCCCGTCGGACGGCGACCAGGCGGCGTCGAGGTGGAGGTCGAGCTCGGACGCGGCCCGCGCCCACTGCAGCTTCAGGTGCGCCGTAGGCACGACGACGACGAGCCGACCCGGGCGACTCGCGAGCTCGGTGCGCGCTGCGGCGAGCGCGAACGTCGTCTTGCCTGCTCCTGGCGTCGCGACGGCGAGAAAGTCGCTCCCTCGTGCGGCCGCGAACTGGTCGAGGGCCGCGCGCTGCCACGGTCGCAGGCGAATCGTGCGGGTCATCTCGCCGGTGACCGTAGCAACCGCGCCGGCACGGTCCGGACCCACGCGGGAAAGTGTGTCTCGTGCAGGCGCGGCGACTCCGGATGCTCCGTGGGATGCTCCTCGGGGGACTCGTCGTCGCAGCGTCGGTTACGGAGGGCGGGCTCCGCTTCTCGAGCGCATCCGCCCACGCAAGCGTCGGTGCGGCGATCGTCGCCGTCGCCGCGCTCGCTGCACTCGCCGGGCGGGATCGCCGGCGCTCGGCGCGCACCGAGACGGTCACGTCGGTCGCCGCACCCACCCACCGCCTCGCCTGCCGCTCGAGGCTCGGCACGGGGGTGGCGGTCTGGCTCCTGCTCGTCGGTGCAGCTGCCGGACTCGACGTCGCGAGCAGGCTCGACGGATCCCGCGAGCTGCCGACCTTGAGCGTCCTCGTCGGGCTCGCAAGCAGGCTCTTCGCAGGTCGTGCCGTGCTCTCGGGCGTGTGGCTCGCGGGCGGAGGTTGGCTCGCGCTCGCTCGTCACCGTGCCACCGGGAGCCGCGAAGCGTGCTCCGCAGGCCAGGACCGGGTTGCTGGCCGATGAGCGCCCTCGGCACGCCGGGTGGCGCCCTTTGGCTCCTGCTCGCCTCGGCGTTCGTCCTTTGGACCGTACGGACGGGAGCGTCACACCGCCGGCTCGTCTCGCTCCCAGCCCTGCTCCGCTCGTGGCTCGGCTCGCGGGCTGGTCGCGCCCTGCTTCTCGCGGCGTGGGCCGAGGCCGGATGGCACCTGCTCTGCCAGCGCCCTTGAGACGGCACCATCGAGGCAGCGCCGCGCAGCGTTTCCGGCATCCGGCCCGGTCGGAGTCGACCCGACCCTCGGCGCCGGCTCCCGACCGGTGCCCGACGCGTCGCGCCGGTACGCTCGCTCCGTGCCCGACAGCATGCAGCCTGAAAGAACCACTGCAGCAGCGGGCGCCGTCGCCACCCCAGGTGCACCGTGGCAGAGGACGATCTCGCGTCGGGCGCGCACTGCCGGGATCACGATGGGCGTCCTCGTGTCGCTCGACCTCGTCCTCGGCGTCGCGGCGCTCGTCGCCGTGCCCTACGACCGCCCCGACGCCGTCTTGCCCGCGCACGGCAAGGTCGTCTACCTCGCCCACGCAGTCCTCGGGGCACTGCTCGGCGCTGCCGCCGTCGCGATCGTCCCGAAGGCCCGGCGCATGGAGCGCCCGCTCCGGCTGGGTGCCGTGACCGGCCTCGTCGGCATCGGCGTCGCCGCGCTCGGCGGGATGCTCGCGACGATCCAGTCGCTCCGGCTCGTCGGGATGGGTCTCATGCTCGTCGGAGCCGTGACCGCCGAGGCCGGCTACCTCATGCCGCTCATCGACAGCGCGCCCCCGGCGGTGCCGACCGACTGAGCCCGGCACCCGCCGACCCGGCCGCAGCGAGCGCCACTCGCCACGGGCTCACGTGCTGGTGCGGTAGCGGCGGACTGCCACGGGCGCGAGGACCACCACGATCCCGACCGACCAGGCGACACTCTGCCATACCGCCGACGTCGTCGGTCCGCCGACCATGAGCGCGCGCGCGGCGTCGACGGCGACGCTCACCGGCTGGTGGCTGGCGAAGCCCTGGAGCCAGCTCGGCATCGACGCCACCGGCACGAACGCCGACGATGCGAACGTCAAGGGGAACAGCACCGGGAAAGACATGACCTGGGCCGTCTCGCTGTTGGGCGCGAACAGTCCGATCACGGCGAAGCCCCACGACAACGCGTAGGCAAAGACGAGGATCATCCCGATGCCGGCGAGGAACGCGGCGACGCTGGTCCCGATCCGGAAGCCGACGGCAAACCCGACTGCGGCGATGAGCACCGCGACGCCCACGTTGCGCAAGAGGTCGGCGAGCGTGCGCGCCGCGAGCACCGACGAACGTGCCATGGGAAGGGCCCGGAACCGCTCGATGATGCCCTTCTGGAGGTCCTCGGCGAGGCCGATGGCCGTGTTGACGGCGCCGAAGGCCATCGTCTGGACGAAGATGCCCGGGATCAGGTAGTTGACGTAGCTCACGCCCGGGGTGCGGATCGCCCCGCCGAAGACGTACCGGAACAGCAGCACGAACATCACGGGCTGGACGCTCGAGAAGAAGAGCGATTCCGGGATCCGGACGTACTTCACGAGGTTGCGCCTGGTGAGGACGAGCGTGTCCGACACCGCCCACACGAGGCGCGAGCCGAAGCCGTCGACCTGCGACGCGGTCTCGAGGGAGCGCGCCGGCGCGCTCATCGCCGGACTCCGGCGCTCCGGCCCGGACGGGCCTGCGGCGCCACTTCGACCTCGTTCGAGCCGGGCGCGCCTGGGACACCTTCCCAGGCGGCACCCTCGGCGCTCCGGCCGGTGAGCGCGAGGAAGACGTCGTCCAGGCTCGGCTCACGAAGGACAAAGCTCACTGGCTCGATGCCGAGCTGGTCGAGCACGCGAAGCGCCTCCATCGCGATCCTCGGACCACCGTCGACGGGGATCTCCACCGCCGTTCCCGAACGGTGAGGGCTCTTCTCGCTGAGCGGGGCGAGCGCCCGCTCTGCTTGCTCGGCGGTGGCTGCGTCGTGCAGACCGACGGCGAGAACCGTGGCGCCAAGAGCCGCCTTCAGCTCGTCAGGCGTCCCCTGGGAGATGACGCGCCCGTTGTCGACGACGGCGACCCGGCTCGCGAGCCGGTCCGCCTCCTCGAGGTACTGGGTCGTCAGCAGCACCGTCGTGCCCGAGTCGACGAGTCCCTCGATGACGGCCCACAGGCCCGCTCGCGACTGGGGGTCGAGACCGGTTGTCGGCTCGTCGAGGAACAGTACGCTCGGACGCGTCACGAGGGCGGCCGCCAGGTCGATGCGACGGCGCATGCCGCCCGAGTACGTCTTGAGCGTCCGGTCCGCGGCGCCCGCGAGCTCGAACTCGTCGAGGAGCTCGGCTGCCCTTCTCTCGGCCACCTTGCGGGGGAGGTGGTTGAGCCGGCCGACCATGACGAGGTTCTCCCGGCCGGTGAGGTTCTCGTCCACCGCGGCGTACTGGCCTGCGAGCCCAAACAAGCTCCGCACGAGGTCGGGCTCGCGGCTCACGTCGTGGCCGAGCACCGTGGCCGACCCGCCGTCGGTCCCGAGGATCGTCGTCAGGATCCTGACGACCGTCGTCTTGCCGGCGCCGTTCGGTCCGAGGAGCCCGAAGACGGTGCCCTCCTCCACCACGAAGCTCACGCCGTCGAGAGCGACGACGCCACCTTTGAACCGTTTGGCGAGCTCGTGCGCCTCGATGGCGTACGTCATGGACCGTGCCCTCCCGCTCGCTCGCGCCGCGCTCCCGGGGTCCGTTCCGCCGAACGGACCTCCACTCCGACGTGGTCCCACAAGAAAAATACCTTGTTGTGCAAGCATCTTAGATAATAAGCTAAGAGCGTGTCAAACGAGGCGACGGGTCGGTCCGACGCCGCACGGCAGGTTGCGCCGACGTCGCAGCGCGACAGCCAGACGCTCGTTCGCGAGCTGCGGGACGCTCTCCGCTCGTTCCAGCGGGCGGTGGACGCCTTCGACGAGGCGGTGAGCGAGCGCCTCGGCATCAACCGGACCGACCTGCGCTGCCTCGACCTGCTCGAGCAGCACAGGCCGATGACGGCAGGCGCCCTCGCCGAAGCGAGCGGGATCACGACGGGCGCGATGACCTTCGTGCTCGACCGGCTCGAGGGCGCCGGTTTCGTGCGGCGTCAGCGCGACGAAGGGGACCGCCGGCGCGTGCTCGTCGACCTCGAGCCCGAGGGGGCCGACCGGGCATGGTCGGTCCACGAGCCTCTCGTCCTCGATGCCCGGCACGCCGCGTCAGGCTTCGACCTCGACGAGCTCGACGTCGTGCGACGGTTTCTCCAGGTCATGGGCAACCTCTACGACATCCACCGCGAGGTTCTCCGCTCGCGCAGCTAGCCCGGCCCTCCGCTCCGAGATGCAGCCCAGGTCCCGCTCTGCTCACGTCGGTGCGACAGAGCCTGCTGACGCAGGTGGAAGCTCCGCCTCAGGCACGCGCGGAGCCGTCCTGCCGGCAGGGCGTCGAGCGAGCGCGAGTGCGCCGAGCGCTGCCAGGAGGCAGGAGACCCCCCCGAGCGCGAGCCCTATCCTCGGGTCGGACATCGCGATCACCCAGCCGACGAGCGGTCCGCCGATCGGCGTCGTGCCCTGGAACGCTACCTGCCAGAGCGCGATCGCCCTGCCCCGCATGTGCGGAACGGCCGCGAGCTGGATCGTCGAGTTGCCGATCGCTATGAACGAGACGCTCGCCCAGCCGACGAGCAGCAGGAGCGCGTAGGCGAGCACGAGTGCGGGCGACGCGGCCGCGAGCAGGATCGCTGCACCGAAGCCGAACGCTGCGACGACCATCGGCCTGAGCCCGGTGCGCCCCCGAGCCGCAGTGACGAGTCCGCCGATCACCGCCCCCACCCCCATCGCGGCGGTCATGAAGCCGTAGACGACAGCGCCACCGTGGAAGGTCTGCCGTGCGAAGACCGGCAGGGATACCTGGAACTCGTAGGCGAGCGTGCCGACGACGGTCATCATCGCGAGCGGTATAGCGATCTCACGGGTCCGCGCGACGTAGCGGAGGCCCTCGCGCAGCTGACCGGCCGCCCTGTGGGCCGGCGGCGAGGGCTGCAGCGCGCTCTTGTCCATCACGAGCAGCGACGCGACGACCGCGACGAAGCTCGCTGCGTTCACGAGGAAGCAGGCCCCGACGCCGACGGTCGCGATGAGGACACCGCCGATCGCCGGCCCGACGGCGCGTGCAGCGTTGACCGTCACGGAGTTGAGCGTGACCGCGTTGCGTAGCTCCTCCCGGCCGACCATCTCGCGGACGAAGGCCTGGCGCGACGGTGTCTCGAAGGCATTGTTCAGTCCGAGCACCACCGCGAGCATGC
Organism: Actinomycetes bacterium; assembly: GCA_021846125.1. Lineage (GTDB taxonomy): Bacteria > Actinomycetota > Acidimicrobiia > Acidimicrobiales > Bog-793 > JAJZCK01. The sequence goes on from JAJZCK010000012.1 coordinate 11,730, forward strand.
AGATGTCCACGTAGGTGACCGTCCCGAGGACGGTGAGCAGCCCGAGGACGAGCGCCTGGATCCCCATCGCGCCCTGGAGGACGACCATCAGCCGCCTCTTGTCGACGCGGTCTGCGACTACTCCCCCGTAGGGACCGAGAAGCAGCACCGGCAACGTCTGGAGCGCGACGACGATGCCGAGGTCCGTGCTGGAACGCGTCAGCGTGAGCACGAGCCACGACTGTGCGGTGGCTTGCATCCAGCTCCCCGCGAGCGACACGGACTGGCCCACGAAGTACAGGCGGTAGTTGGGGACCTTGAGAGACGAGAAGGTCCTCCGCCCGACCGCGGCGATCTCCGCCTTCATCGCCGTGCGGCCGTCATCGCCGTGCGGCCTGCAGGTCGGCGACGAGCCTCTCGAGCACGGGCAGGCACGCTCGCAGGGCTTCGCGTTCGCCGGCGTCGAGGCGGTCGAGCAGCACGCTCAGCGCGTCGGTCCGCTCCGACCGGATCCTCTCGTGCAGGTCGGACCCGGCAACGGTCGCCTGGACGAGCATCGCTCGCCCGTCGTCGGGGTCGCTCCGGCGTTCGACCAGCCCTGCGGTCTCGAGCTTCCCGACGACGCGGGACAGCATCGTCGGGTTCATCCCTTCGTCCGCCGCGAGCCGCGACAGTCCGACCGGTCCGCACCGGGCGGCCGCGAGCACCGCCGTCTCGGTCGTGGTGAGCGCCGCGCCGGACCGCGTGCGCGCGAGACGTCTCGAGAGTCGCGCCGAGACGGCACGAAGTCGAGCCGCGAGGTCTGCGTCACCGTCCCCACGCCCGGCGGGCGCGCCTGCGACGCTGCTCCCGCGCATGTCGCCGGGCCGTCCGACCTCGTCCACGCTGCCACCTCCGTGCATCCCGGCATGCACGCGGTTGCCTGCCAGCAAGCAACTATCTTAGCGGATCGGCGGATCGGCGGATCGGCGGATCGGCGGATCGGGCAGTGCGCAAGGCCGTCCGTGCGACGGCTGCGCTTTGAGCCCGAGATTCCTACGATAGATCTCTCGAGGCCCACGGTCCGTAGAAGAGGTGATGGAGATGGTGCGCCCGCGGGCGACGAGCAGCGACGAGGCGCCCGACGAGGCACTGCTCGCCGGGATGGCTCTCGGCGACGAGCGAGCCGGAGTCGCCTTCGTCCGTCGCTACCAGCGTCGTGTCTACGGCCTGGCTCTTGGCATCCTCCGCGATCCGGGCATGGCGGAGGACGTCGCCCAGGACGCCTTCGTGCGGGCATGGACGCATGCGTCGGTCTTCGACCCTCGTCGGGGTGCGGCGGCGACGTGGCTTCTCACGATCGCCCGCAACCTCTCGATCGACGCGCTCCGGGTCCGGCGCCCGGAGCCGATCGACCCGGGTGACCTCGCTTTCGCGGACCTGGCCAGCGGCGAGCGCCTGCCGGAGGACGCCGTCCTCGCGGACGAGATGCTCGCGCGACTGCACGACGCCCTCGCCGGGATCCCCGAGGCGCAGCGGCGGGCCGTGGCGCTCGCCGCGTTCTACGGCAGGAGCGCCCAGGAGATCGCGGAGATCGAGTCCGTCCCCCTCGGTACCGCGAAGAGCAGGATTCGGATGGGCCTCACGAAGCTCCGTGACGCTGTCAGCGTGGAGGAGGCGCCGTGAGACGCGACCATCCCATGCCGTGCCCGGACCGCCACGACGCGCTTGCCGAGCTCGCCCTCGGCACGCTCGCCGGCCAGGAGCGGTCGGACGTCCTCGCCCATGTCGCGCGCTGCCACGCCTGCGCGCTCGAGCTCTCGGAGCTCTCCCGCATCACCGACGACCTGCTCCAGCTGGCACCAGCCGCCAGCCCTCCGGTCGGCTTCGAGCTCCGGGTGGTCGAGCGCGTCCTCGCGTGCAGCACCTCCGCTCCGACAGGGCGGCCACGCCGACGCAAGCGCCACCGCCTCGCGAGCTGGCGCCCTGCCGCCGTCGCGGCCCTGCTCGCTGCGGTCGTCGGTACGGGAGCCGGCCTGCTCGCGGCCAGCACGACCGCCGGCAAGGCGCCGCCTGCCGCGAGCAGGCCGGTGACGCTCTCGGCGTCGCTCGCCCGTCACGGTCGAGTCTTCGGCCACGTACGCGTGTCGTCCGGTCGGACCCCGTGGCTCTTCGTGACCGTCGACGACCTCACCGGACCGGGCTCACGCACCGTGATCTGCGAGGTGACCCTCGTCGACGGCACCACGGCGAAGCTCGGGAGGTTCCGGCTGAGCCAGGGCTACGGCTCGTGGGGAGTGCCTCTCGCCGCACCCGCCGACTCGCTACGCCGCGCCCTCCTCGTCGGCACCGACGGATCCGTCCTCGCGAGCGCCCGCATCTGATCGCGCGGACCCGACCTCCCCCGTGGGCTCGTCGAGCGCTCAGCCGGGGTGGTCCTCCTGCGCAGCGCACGACGCGCAGCGGCCGAGCACGGCGAAGTGGCGAGGATCGATGACGAAGCCGTAACGCAGACGTGCGTCCGCGGCCAGCTCACCGAACAGCTCCGGAGGAGCCTCGACCGTCGCGTCGCAGACTTCGCACACGAGGTGCCCGTGCGTCTCCGACGCGAGGTGGTACGTCGCCGGGCCGTGCCCGAGGTGCGCGTGGACGACGACCCCGAGCCCCTCCAGCTCGTCGAGGTTCCGGTAGATGGTCGAGAGGTGGACGTCCGGCGTGACCTCGTGAACGGCCTTCGCCAGCTCCTCCGCCGTCCTGTGGACCTCGCCACCGAACAGTGCCCCGAGAAGGACCCGTCGAGACGTCGTGACCCGCCCGCCTCTCGCGCGCAACAGGTCGAGCACCTCCTCGACCGGGTCGCCGGAGCTCGACGCCGGCGCGCCGTCGAGGGTCGTCAGAGCGTTCCTCTCCCCCTCGGCGCGAACCATGGCCGGAGGATAACCGGCGCCTCGTCGCCCAGGCACGCCGGCCGACGTCGCCGAGCCCGCCACCGGAGCGAGGACCTGCCGTGCCCGCGACGCGCGCAGGCCGCAGGCCCCTACTGCTGGAAGTGCTCGACGACCGAAGCGGGTCGCGTCGTCGCAGCGTCGGGGTCCTGCCCGGCGTTCCTCCGGGCTCGACGCTGCGCGAGCAGGTCCCAGCACTGGTCGAGGAGCACCTCGAGCTCGTCGGAGCGCCTCCGCTCTTCTGCGGTCCACGCCACGCCCACGTGGGACCGCTCGATCCGGTGCTCCTCGTCGGTCAGACGTCCGATCTCAGCGACGATGCTCTTGTCGTCCATTGCCTTGCCTCCTTCGCTTGGGGTCCGGCGCTGCCCGTCCGGGGCACGTCGCCACCGACCTCAAGCCTACGGGGGCACGGTCGAGGGTCCTCGTCCGTGCCGGAGCCGGGACGCCGAGAGCGCCCCGGGCACCTGAGCCCTGCTGGAGCTACGGTCGCGCCACGGCACGTTCGCAGCTGCATTCGCAGCTGCGTGGCCGCATGCTGCCGGAGGTGCCGGCGGTCACGGACAAGGAGCTGCTGCGATGCTGAGGGGCTTCAAGAACTTCCTGATGCGCGGCAACGTCATCGTCGCGGCGATCGGCCTCGTGATCGCCCTCGCGTTCAGCGGTCTCGTCACCGCCTTCACGACAGACGTCGTCGACCCTCTCATCGCCCGGCTGCAGGGCAGCCACTCGGTCGGCCTCGGCGTCCAGCTCGGGGCGGCGGGCGACAAGGCGACGTTCGTCAACCTCGGCCAGCTCGTCTCGGCGATCGTCTACTTCGTCGTGTACCTCGCCGTCGTGTACTTCGCGATCGTGACACCGTACAAGAGGATCTCCGCCCGACAAGGCACCACCGTCTTCGGCGACCCACCGGCGCTCAAGACCTGCCCGGCCTGCCTGTCGAGCGACCTACCTGCCGCGGCGTCGAAGTGCCTTCACTGCGGGAGCGATCAGGCGGCGCCCGCCGGAGGCACGGCGGTCCCGACAGCCGGGTAGTGCTCGGTCGGCGACCCACCCGCAGGGCGGTGGCCGGCTCCGCCGCCCGTGGTGCCTGCGCCCTTCGGCCACGAGACGCGAAGGCGTGCCCCGCCTGCGGGCGACGTACCGACCTCCCAGCTCCCGCCCGTCGCCCGCACGACGGTGTCGGCGATCGCGAGGCCGAGGCCCGCCCCGGCGGTCGAGAACGACGCCCGGTGGAACCTCTGGAATATGCGCTCGCGCTCGTGCTCTGCGATGCCCGGCCCGCTGTCGTCGACCGTGAGCGTCGGGCGACCATCGAGAAGGCGGACTCCGACCTCGACCCGCCCACCCGGGCTGCAGTAGCGGCACGCGTTGTCGACGAGCACCGACGCGAGCCGGTCGAGCCACTCGGCGGGAGCGGACACGATCGCATCCTCGAGGTCCGCCGCCGTGCGGAGCTCGATCCCGCGCTGGCGGGCGACCGCGGCGAAGCGCTCCACGCAGCTCTCTGCGATGACGGCGAGATCGACGGGCTCGCTGTGCGCCGGCGCGGGAAGCGCGTCGAGGCGCGCCAACCAGAGAAGGTCCTCCACGATCGTCCGGAGACGTCGCGACTCGGTGGCGATCCGCCCGAGCGCCACCCGGTAGTCCGGTGCGTCACGCTCGACCGAGAGCGCGAGCCCGACCTCGGCCTCGATGACGCTGAGCGGCGTGCGCAGCTCGTGCGATGCGTCCGCGGTGAACTCGAGCTGACGCTGGCGGGCACGTTCGACGGGCAGTGCCGACCGGCGCCCGATCACGTATGCGACGACGAAGAAGGTCAGCAGCACGAAGGGGAGCAATGCCGCCTCGGTCGCGAGCAGCGTCGAGCGGAGCGAGGAGAGCTGCTGCTCGCTCGTCGCCGCGACGATCCTTCCGGTGCTCGTCGTCTCGCCGAGCAGGCGGAACGGATGGCCAGCGAGGCTGACGACGACGAGCCCCTGGCGCTCGGCAGCCGCTCGGGGCAGCGCAGGTGCTCCTGCGTCGAGCGCGACGGGAGTGCGGGAGCCGCGTGCGAGCGACCACCCGAAGACCGGCGCCTCGTCTATGTCGTCGTCGCCCGGTCGCCCGATCGCGGGGAGCAGCCGGCTCGGACCGATCTCGGGCAACGGCTCGTCGTGGCCGGTGCTGCTCGCGAGCTCCGCCAGGCGGTCGACCAGGCGGGCGTCCACGGCCTGCCCCGCCCGCCTCAAGACGACGACGTCGGCGACGACCCCCGCGAGGAGGTAGACGACGAGCACGACCAGGGTGGCACCGAGCGCGACACGCCGGGCGGGCCCGAGGAAGCGCCTGCTCGTCTCCCACCGCCGCTGGTGGCGCGCCCTCACGGCGGCACCATCTTGTAGCCCGAGCCCCGGATCGTCTCGATCGTCGCGTCCGAGCCCGAGATCTTGCCCCGAAGCCGGGCGATGTGGACCTCGATGGTGTTCGAGCCGACCGCGTCGGCCTCCTCCGGCCATGCATGCAGGGCGATCGAGCGGCGCACGACGACGTTGGGCGCACGGCGGACGAGCAGCTCGAGGATCGCAAGCTCACGCGGCGCGAGGTCGATCGGCTTGCCTCCGACCCGTACCTCCCGGCTCGCTGGGTCGATCTCTAGCGATCCGCAGCGCAGCAGCGGCGCGCGCTCCCCGATCGGTCTGCGCAGGAGCGCTCGCACTCGCGCGAGCAGCTCGCCGTAGTCGAACGGCTTGACGAGGTAGTCGTCCGCCCCCGAGTCGAGCGCCTTGACCCTGTCGGCCGGGGCGTCACGCGCCGTGAGCATGAGGAACGGCATGCCGAGGCCGGTACGGCGGGCCCACTCGAGAAGCTCGAGCCCCGAGCGTCTCGGCAGGCGCCAGTCGACGATGCACAGACCGTACTCGTAGACACCGAGGTACGACGTCGCCTCGTCGCCGTCGGGCACCGCATCGACGACGTACCCCGCCTCGCGCAGCCCGCGGGCGAGCACGTCACGCAACGCCTCGTCGTCCTCGACGAGCAAGAGTCGCATGCAGGCATTCTTCCAGGCCGCTTGCAGGTCACGCGCCCACCTCGGCGCAAGATCGCCCTGCGCCGACCCGGGACCCGCCCTCGGCGACGGCTCCGCGGACCTCGGAGCAAGGGCGTCCACATGCGCAACCTAGGCAGCCGACCTGACGTGCACATGAACTATGGGGCCGAGCAGCTCGCGTGGCGCAGCCCGACCCGCCGAACCTTATAGTGGTGAGCCATGGACACGGTCCCTCGGTGGGCGGGTTCGCGCCCGTCCGGGGGTCGCCCGCCGAGCCCGAGGGCCGGGAGTCGATCGACGGTCAGACCTGCCGACGACACCACACCTTCCTCGCACGTGGACGGCCGCCTCGTCACCTCCACCCTGGCGAGGCGCACGGCTCGCGCTTCGCAGATATGGCGTGAGCTGCGCTTCCCTCTCGCCGTCTACGGGGTCTCGAGGCTCCTGCTGATCGTCCTCGGGGTCGTCGACAGCGTGCTCCAGCACTGGAGCCTCACGTCGGAGCTATCGAACTGGGACGGCGTCTGGTACCTGGCGCTCGCCCGCCACGGCTACCCGACGCACGTGTCGCACCTGCAGACCACACTCGGCTTCTTCCCCCTCTATCCGATGACCATGTGGCTCGTCGCTCATGTGCTGTTCCTCCCGATGCTCGAGTCCGGCCTCGTCGTCTCCGCGATCGGCGGCCTCGTCGCGACCATCCTCGTGCAGCGGCTGGCCGCCCGCTGGTGGGGAGACGCGGCCGCGCGACGCGTGGTGGTGCTGTTCTGCGCGTTCCCCGGCTCCGTCGTGTTCTCTATGGTCTACTCCGAGGGGCTCCTCCTGCCGCTCGTCGCCGGCTGCCTCCTCGCTCTCGGGAGCAGGCGCTGGCTCCTCGCAGGCATCCTCGCCGGCATAGCGACCGCGATCGGCCCCGACGCCGTCGCCGTGGTGCTCGCGTGCGCGGTCGCGTCGTTCGTCGAGATCCGCCGACACGGCTGGCGCGACCGCTCGGCGCTTCGGAGCCTCGTCGCTCCCGCGCTCGCTCCGGTCGGGATCGCGTCGGTCGGCGCGTTCTTCTGGGCCTGGACCGGGACGCCCTTGGCCAACTTCGACGCGCAGCGCTACGGCTGGGGCGAGAGGACGACCCCGTTCGCACTCGCGCGCGAGGTGCGCACCCTCTCCCAGGAGATCTCTCTCAGCCACTTCGACTACCACCTCGTCAACCTCAACTACATCGTCGGGCTCGCCGGCGCCGTCTTCCTCCTCTACGCGCTCGTGCTCGTCGCCAAGCAGCGCCGAGCGATCACGCCCGAGGCGATCGGCTGGACGCTCGGGATAGCGTTCCTCTCGCTCACCTCGCAGTACACGCCGCCCAACCCGCGGCTGCTCATCACTGCCTTCCCTGTCGTCGCGGTGGTCGCCTTCCGGGCGACCGGCCGGCGCTTCACCCTTCTCGTCGCCGCCAGCACGGCGCTGCTCGTGCTGTTGAGCGCGGTGACCTATGTCGGGATAGCGCTACGCCCCTGACGTGGGCGCGCGGGAAGCCCGGTGCGCGAGAAGCTCGACGCGCACCGGGCTCGCCCAGCCGAACGACACGACGCGAGTCGAGACGTACGCGCGCTGCAACGAGCCCACGAGCGCCACGAAGCGTGTGTAGTCCGCCTTCGAGGCAGTCGTCCCGCCAGGCTCCCCGGAGTGGCTCGTCACGAGCCAAAGGCGGGGACAGGACCGCTCGACGGCACGCAGTCGCTCTCCGGAGAGCGTGACGTACTGCTCCACGTAGGCGCGCACTTCGGCGAACGGCAGGCTCGGCAGCACCGGCCGCGGCGCGCGTGCCTCGGAGGACGGGTCCCTCTCGAGGTAGTAGTCGACAGCCATGCGGCCGTCGGACGGATAGAACGCGATGCAGTCGCCCGGCTCCGTCCGCGCGACCACGTAGGACGTCGCGGCCCGCCAGTTCTCCGGCGAGACGCCGTAGGTGGGTGCCACCTGCAGACCGCGCAGCACGAGCAGGACGGCGACGGTCGACCACCCGAGCGCCCGCGGGACTTGCGGTCTCGTGAGACCCGCCCCGAGCAGGAGGGCGACGGCCGGGATGCACATGAGGAAGTTCCGGGGCACGAATATCGACTGGCCGACGAACGACTCGGCGACGCCGAGCACGACCGGCACGACGAGCCAGCCGCACGTGAGCACCCATGTCCATCGGCCCCGGCGGCTCCGAGCCACCGTTGCCTGCCCGTCTCGACCCGGCGGCGCCGGCGACCCCTCGTCACAGGTCGGTCCCGTCGCCGGCCACGGATCCGCCGGCCGCGCGATGCCTCCTGCCGTCACGGCGACGACGAGCGCAGCCGTTATCACGAGCAACGCGTCGCTCGTGGCGGTGAGCGGAAAGTTCGGCAGGACGCCGGAGGACGCGAGGTAGTGGACGAGCTGGTCGAGGCCCGCGAGCGTGGGACGGACGACCCAGAACAGCTGCCCCGAGCCGCGCCGGGTCGCGAGCACGGCGAGAGGGATGCACGAGATCCCCGCGAGGACGAGCGCGCCGACGACGGCGCGCACGGTCTTCGCCGAGGGCCGCCACACGGCCAGGGAGAGCAGCTGCGCAGGGACGACGAGGACCGCTACGAAGCTCATGTAGCAGGCAAGAGACGTGACGACCGCATAGGAGAGCCAGACCCAGCGTGGCACCGGGGCATGCCGGTCGCGATCGACGAGGACGACGAACGCGAGGAACGATGCCGTGACGAACGTCACCATGAGCGCGTAGGAGCGCGCGTTCTGGCCCCAGAACACGAGCGGGAGGCTGACCGCGGAGAGCAGGCCGGAGGCGACCGCCGCTCGGTGCCCCCAGAGGCGGCGGGCGACGAGCGCGAGAAGCCCTGCGCTCGCCGCGGTCGCGACGACGGACGGGAGCCGCACCACCTCGACGCCGTCGCCGAACCAGCCGACGAGGACGTGGAGCATGAGGTAGTAGACGAGCATGTTGCCACCGTCGTGCGCGATCCCCGCCCAGAGCGCATTGCCGTGCTGCGCCGCGATCGAGATGCTCGCCGACTCGTCGATCCAGATGCTCCGGCCAGAGAGACCGTGGAGCGCGAGCGCTCCGGCGAGGAGCGCCGGGATGACGACGGTGGCCGAGGCTCGGGCTCTGCCGGACCAGGCTCGAGCCTTAGCGCCGGTGCCGCTCGCAGCGCCTCCGACTCGTCTGGCCGGAGCGAGGACCGTGGCGGGACCGTCCGTCACCGCTGCTGCGCCTCCCGGCTCGCGGCAACCTCGACGCGGGCGCTCCGGCCCGCGAGTCGCCAGGCCGTGACGGCCACCAGCAGGTAGACGAGGAGCACTGCCGGAGCGGACTCCCGCGGAAGCGCGAGGATCCCGTCGGGCTTGACCTCGACGGCGAGCAGCGCCACCGCTCCGGCGAGCAGCCGGGAGCGCTGCGCAGCCGGGAGCGTCGCGGCGAGGGCGAGCCCCCACGTGAGGTACCAGGGCCACGTCGCGGGGCCGAAGAACGCGCTCACGAGGAGGACCGCCGCGAGGGAGGCGACGAGGCTCTCGCGCCGCACACGCCACAGCAGGACGAGCACGACGACGGCGGTGAGCGCGAGCGACAGTGCGGCGAAGCCCGCCTCGAGCGCCTTGGTGTGCATGCCGGCGCCGAGCCCGGCGAGCACGTGACCGACGGTGTAGCCGAGCGCGGTCGACGGGGTGACAGCGAGGTGGACCTTGCTCGGGGCGGAGAGCACCGCGGGCGTCAGCCACGCGAGCCCGATGCCGGTCGCCGCGCTCACGGCGGCGAAGACGCCGAGCGCCACTGCGCCCGAGACGAGGAGCACACGGATCCGCGCGGACCGGCTCGGCTGCTCGCGCATCCAGCTCAACGCGACGAAGGCGACGGCGACGGCCGACGGCGCCTTGACGGTCGCGCCGAGCGCGCAGAGCGCGATGGCGAGCATCGGGCGGCGCTCGAGGGCGAGCGTGACGCCCGCAACCATGAGACCGGTCATCAGGGCGTCGTTGTGGCCCGCGGCGAGCAGCTCGAGAAGGACAAGTGGGCTGAGGACGGCAAGCCAGGTGGCGATGCACGGGTCGGTGCCGAGCCCGCGCGCGAGCCGCGGCACGGACACGGCCACGAGCACGACGCCGGCCAGCTCGACGAGACGCTGGAGGACGACGCCGAGGACGAGGTCGGTGCCGCCGACGGCACCTTCGATGACGCTCGAGATGCCGAGAAAGAGCGGGCCGTAGGGGGCGGTCGTGCCCCGCCAGAACGGCGAGACGGCGGCGAGCAGGTGCGCCTGACCGTGTCGCGCGAGCACGAGAGGAACGTCGTGGTAGGGGCTCAACCCGAGATGAAGGATCATCCCCTGCGCTAGGTAGCTGTAGCTGTCCCCGCTGAACAGCGCCGGACCGGCGAGCAACGGCACGCACCACAGCGCCCCCACGGCGAGGAGATGCCCCGGCCGCGCGCCGTCCGCGTGGCGAAGGCGCGCACCGACCCCGAGCCATGCGGCGACGAGCGCTGCCATGCCGACGTAGAACACCGTCATGGCGCCGGCGTGGCCCGCCGGGAGCCGCACGGTGTACCACCAGACGATCGTGCGGCGGTCGACCAGGACCGGACCGGCGACCGCCATCACCACCGAGCCGGCCCCGCCGAGAGCCGCCCATCCCCAGCCGAGCCCGCCGAGGCGCGCACGGTCTGCCCGCTGCATGCCCTGGTGGTCCCGTGCACCGGCCGCGGCGAGCGCTCCTGCACGCCTGCCCGTCGCTCGGGCGCCGACGGAACCGCCCGTCCTCGCCGTGCTCACCTCCGACATGACTTCGCGCCCCCGGCAACGCGACCGCCCGACCCCGAGGCCGTCACCCTAGCGGAGGCCGCGTCGACGACCGCGTCGCGACCGCTCGGCGCTCGGCGCTCGGCGCTCGGATGGTCGTGCGTGGCGCGCAGGGCCCGGTGCCGTTCGTAGAGTGGGCGCGGTGACCTCGCTGCTCGCTCCGCTGCGCAGCCGTGCGTTCAACTGGCTCGAGGGCACAGCCGTGTTCGCGAACACGGGCGTCTGGATGGTCTCGCTCGTCGGCGGCTACATCATGGAGCGCCTGACGACCTTGCCGGTGCTCGTCACCCTGGCTGCGTCGATGAGCCCCCTCGCCGGCATCTTCGCCGTCCTGTTCTCCGGCGCGGCCGCAGACTCGCGCGACCGGCGCGCCGTTCTGCTGTTCGCCAAGGTCCTCCTCACCGCGTCCGTCACGTTCCTCGCTCTCGCCTCGTTCGCGCACGCCCTCACTCCCGCGACACTGCTCGTCGGCATCGCAGGCATGGGGTTGTCGAGCGGGACGTCGTCGCCGTCTTGGTGGACGACCGTGGCGAGCCTCGTGCCACCAGAGGTCGCCTCCGTCGCACTCAGCGTGGACAGCTTCCAGTGGAACATCGGCCAGGTCGTCGGTCCGATCCTCGGCGGCGCGATCCTGCACGCCGAGGGCACGACCACCTTCTTCATCGTCTGCGCGGCAGCCATGCTCCCCCTCGTCGCCTTCCTCATGGTCTGGCGGGGGCGGAGCGACCTCCGGCTGTCGACCCCCGGAGGGACCGCCGCCGAGAGCCTTCTCGGCGCGATCTCGTCGGGATGGCGCTATTTCTCCAACACGCCCGGGCTGCGGGCCGTCACGGCACGCACGGCGCTCTACGTGCTCCCGGCAGCCGCGCTCGGCCCCCTCCTGCCCCTCTTCGCCGCCCGCTACCTGCATACGTCCGCCTTCGGGTACGGCCTCTACCTCGCCGTCGCTGGCGTGGGAGCGATGACCGCCGCAGTGCTCCTGCCGCGCCTGCAGGGCCATCTCCACCTCGATGCCCTCGTGGCTGCTGCGACCCTCGCGAACGGGCTGGCGGTCGCCGCTCTCGCGGCATGGCCGAACCGCTGGACGACGGTGCCCGTGCTGCTCGTGACCGGCGCGACTTGGGTCTGGGCGACGATGGCCTTCATCATCGCGGCCCGCCAGATCACGCCGTCGTGGGTGGAGACGCGCTCGCTGTCGATCTACTACGTCGTGCTCCAGGGCCCTCTCGTCCTCGGTGGCCTCGGCTTCGGAGTCGTGGACACGTTCCTTCCGCTTCGCACGACGCTCCTCGTCTCGGTCGCCGCATTCGTGCCGGGGATTCTCGTCATCCCGCGGTTCGGCCTGCCGACCGTCGACAGGTCCGCGCTCCAGCTCGTCGTGAGCCCCACCTTGTCCGTCGGCGCACACGTTCACGCCGACGACGGACCCGTGCTCATCCTCGTCGACTACCGGCTCGCCGAGGAGGACGTCGACGACTTCCTCGCGACGATGGCAGAGCTTCGGATCGTCCGCCGCCGGCTCGGCGGGACGCGCTGGGGCGTCTTCGAGGACGTCACCGAGCACGGACGCTTCCTCGAGACGTTCCTCGTCCCGTCCTGGCGGGGCTATCTGCTCCAACGCGAGCACTACACGCAGGCGGACATGGAGGTCGAGGCGCGTGCCTTCGCCTTCCACCGGGGCCCCGGCGAGCCGACCATCACCCGGATGGTCCATCCCGACACTGTCGAGGCCGCGCGGGCGCGTTCCGCGTGGAGACGCGAGATGCTCAGGCTGCTCACGGATCATTCGTGACGAAGAGCGGCCCACGACCCACCGGCGCGGGCACGTGCCCGGCGGTCGCCCGACCGGCGCGCGGAGCGCTCGTGGCCGAACGCCGGTGGCGCACCGCCGCGTGGTCCATACTCCGAAGGTGACCGACCACGATCTGCCCGAGCCCGGTGCTCCCGATCCAAGGGCCCCCGAGCGCATTCCCCCCGAGCGCATTCCCCCCGAGCGCATTCCCCCCGAGCGCAATGTGCTCGGGGGTGATCTCGAGCCGTGCGGCAACGACCCCGTGACGGGCTTCTTCCGCGACGGGTGCTGCCGGACGGCAGTCGAGGATCGTGGAAGCCACACGGTCTGTGCCGTCGTGACGGCAGCGTTCCTCGACCACCAGAGGCGGATCGGCAACGACTTGTCGACAGCGGTACCCGAGCACCGCTTCCCCGGTCTCGTGCCGGGAGACCGCTGGTGCGTCACCGCGGCGAACTGGCTGCGCGCCCATCGGGACGGCGCCGCAGCGTTCGTCGTGCTCGCCTCCACCCACGAGCGGGCACTCGAGATCGTGCCGCTCGGCGCTCTCGAGGAGCACGCAGTCGACGTGCCCTCGGGACCGGGCGCGCTCGGTGCCTGAGCGGCGCTGGAGACGCCGCCGGACCTAGCGTCGGCGGAGGCTCTCGGCGATCGCGATGAGCTCGTCGCCGTAGGCATCGAGCTTTACCTGGCCGATACCGCGCACCGCGAGGAGCCCAGCCTCGCTCGTCGGCAGAATTGCCGCGAGCTGGCGCAGGGTCGAGTCGTCGAAGACGACGTACGCAGGCTTACCGGCACGTGTGGCGGTGCCGGCGCGCCAGGCCCGCAACCGCTCGACAGCCTCCCCCGCGCCCGGGTGGGCGAGCAGGACCGGCCGACCCTCGGCGGTGACCGTCGTGCCGAAGCGAACGAGCATCTCCGCTCGGCCGCCACGGACGACGGACCTGGCACCGTCGTCGACGACCTCGACGACCTCGTAGTCGTGACCCGCGTGTGTGAAGCGGTCCCCACGACGGACTGAGAGCGGCTCCGCGTCACCTGCTCCGGGCCGGGCAGTCTGGCCCGGCCGTCCCGCGCGTCCGGATCGGGCCCGTCGCGCCGCTGCGGTCGTCCCGGTCGACCCGGGCTCGTCGGCCCGCCGCTCGCCGCGCCCGGCGGCACTCGACCGCTCTCCGGATCCTCGCGGAGCGAACAGCTCCGCGAGGAAGGACGACGGCGGCTCGCCCGGCACCACGGAGACGCTCGCGCGGCAGCGCGTGAGGCCGACGTGGAAGACCCGGCGCTCCTCCTCGACGTCGTCGGCGAGACGATGCGGCAACAGCCCTTCGGTCACGTGGTGGAGCACGACATGGGGCCACTCGCGCCCTTTCACTGCGTGGATCGAGGACAGCGTTACCGCGTCGGCCTGCCCTTCGGGTCCACGAGCGCGGAGCTGGTCGTCCAACCACGACGAGAACAAGGCGGGATCCGGCTCGAGATCGGCGAGCTCGTCGAGCGCGTCGAGGTCGTCGCCGTGCGCCGCGATCGCGCCCTGGCTCCAGGCATCGAGCGCCGTCGCGCTCGCGTCGAGGCCCCCCTCGCCGATGCGATGGCGCACGAGAGCGAGCACCGTCGACGTCGTGCCGTCTTTGGCGGCACGACGCACGAGCGCGACGTCGCTCGCGAGATCGCGCACCTTCGTCGCCTCGCGCTCGCTTCTTTTCGCCTCGAGCCAGCCGGCGAGGCTCGCGAGGGACTCGGCCGAACCTTGCTTCGCGACGAGGTCGAGAAGCGACGCGCTCATCGCCCGCTTCGGGCGACGCGCCGCCTCGCGCAGGAGCGCTCCCGGAAGTGCTCGGTCCGGCGCGGCCGCCACGTCGAGCCAGGCGAGCGCGGCACGCACGCCACCACGCTGGAGGAACCGACCATCGACCCCGCCCTCGACAGCGATCCCACGATGGCGCAGGAGGACCTGGACCGGAGCGAGCGAGGCGTTCACTCGCGCGAGGACCGCGAGCTCTCCCGGCCGGGCACCGGAGTCGAGCAGCTCGTGCACCCGCTGGGCGGAGCGGGCCGCGGGACCCGCGTCGCCGGCCACGACGACGAGCGGCTCGACGTCCCCAAGAGCTGCGGGGTCGACCGGAGCCGGCCGGATGCGCTTGTCGACACGCACCACGTTGCGGGTCAAGAGGTTCGACGCGGCAGCGACGACCGGAGCCGGACAGCGGTAGTTGACCTCGAGCGAATGCGTCGCGGTGCCCGGGAACCACCGGTCGAAGTCGACGAGCCAGCGCGGCGTCGCCCCCGCGTAGCCGTAGATCGTCTGGTCGTCGTCGCCGACGCCGAAGACCGCCCCGGCTGGCCCCGTGAGCAGGCGGATGAGGAGCATGTGCGCGGGAGTGAGGTCCTGGAACTCGTCGACGAGCAGGACCCGTGCGAAGCGTTGGCTTCTCGACCGGAAGGATGCATCGCCGAGCAGCCGTTCGATAGCAGCGGTCACCTGCTCGTCGAAGTCCACCTCGCCACGGGCGGCGAGCTCGTCGCGGTAGGCGCGTGCGACCGCTTCCAAGCCGGACACGTCAGGCAGCTCGGCCTCGACGGATGCGGGCTCGCCGAGGCCGAGCCGCACGCGCGAGAGTGCCGCGATCCACGGCGCGGCCGGGTCGCTCTCGGCCCGTCGCGGCATCGTGACGAGCTTCGCGAGGTGGCGCCGCACCTCTCCCTCGTCGATGGTCGTCGAACGGCCGCACAGTCGCAGCCCGAGCGAGTTGAGAGTGCGGACCCGGGTCCCACCGACCCCGGCGAGGCGCGTCCGCATCTCCTCTGCCGCTCGCACGTTGAAGGCGACGAGCGCGACTGCTCGTGCCGGGACGCCCCAGCCGTCGAGCAGCAGCCGTGCGCGCTCGGTGAGCACTCGCGTCTTGCCCGAGCCCGCCGGGGCAATGACGCGCGCGCCGGCACCGGCCTCTGCGACCGCTGCGAGCTGGTCCGGGGCGAGAGCGACGCCACGCAGGTCGCTCGGCCCGAGCGGCGCGAGAGCTCCGTGCTCGAGCGAGATGCGGTGGACGACGGCCATCTCGAACCTGGCACCGAGACCCCCGTCGAGCGGCCCACCGTCGCAGATCGCCGGACGACCGTCGGGCAGGACCACGTCGGCGCCGCCACGTCCGGCAAAAAGCCCTGCTCCCGGCGCCTCGCTCGCTCCGAGCCGGAGCGCCACCTCGGCCCACTGCCAGCGGTGACGCCCCGTCCCGCCCCGGGCGTCGACCGCGTTCGCCCAGACCGCGTGGTGCAGCCTCTCGCCGACGAGGTCGAGCCCGACCGACCACTCCCAGGGCTGGCGTCCCACCACCACCTCGGCTGGAGGCGTGGTCGGATCGTCGAGGCCGAGACCGGGAACCAGCTCGACGACGAGCGACCGCCGTTCCCTCCAGGCAGCACCGAGCTCGTCGGCGATCTCGGCGTCACCCCCCGCTC
>JAJZCK010000198.1 GCA_021846125.1 Actinomycetes bacterium
CGGTCACGCCGGATCGGTAGGTGGCGAGTTAGTGCCACTTCCTACCGTCGATCCGTGCTCAGCGTGGCAAAGGTCGGCAGGGGTGGTTGGTCCTACTACTTGCAAACCGTCGCCGCCGGGCGGACGGCGCCGGGCGGCCTCGTCGAGCCGGACGGCACGTGGCTCGGCAGTGGTGCTCTCGCTCTCGGCCTCGAGGGTCTCCCGGTCGACCGGCGGCGGCTTGCCGCCCTGCTCGGCGGCGCCGATCCGGTGAGCGGCGAGGAGCTCGACTCGAGGCACGGACGGGTCCGCGTCCTCGCCTACGACTGCACGTTCGCCGCCCCGAAGTCGGTGAGCGTCGTCCACGCTCTCGCCGGACCGGATGTCGTCGAGGAGATCCGGCGAGCGCACGAGGCCAGCGTTGCCGCGACGCTCGACTACGTCGAGCGTCGCGCAGGGCGGGTACGGCACCGCTCGGGCGGGACGGACAGGCTCGAAGCGACGCGCGGGCTCGCTGCGGCGTCCTTCCTCCACCGCACGAGCCGCGCATCCGACCCCCACTTGCACAGCCACGTCCTCGTCGCGAATCTCGCGAGCGACAGGGATGGCCGATGGTCGGCGCTCGACAGCCGGCCGATCTTCCTCCACGTGTCCGTCGCCGGAGCGCTCTACCGGTCACAGCTGCGTGCGGAGCTCGTCCGCCGGCTCGACGTCGAGTGGCGCTGGCGGGCGGACGGTTTCGCGGATCTCGCGGGCGTCTCCCGGGAGGTCGTGACCGCCTTCTCGCGTCGTCGCGAGGAGATCCTCGACGAGCTCCACCGCTCCGGGCGCTCGGGACGAGGGGCGACGCGAGCGGCAGCGGCGTCCACGAGGCCGGAGAAGGACCTCGGAACCTCTTACGAGGCGCTTGTTGCCGCCTGGCGCGAGCGCGCCTACGAGGTCGGGATCTCGAGCGGACGCGTCCGCTCGGTCGCTCCGCTCCGGCCGGCACCCCTCGACGCCTGCGCTCGAGATCCGCGCCCTCGTCGAGGGGCCGCCGACGTCGCAAACGGGCCGTTCACGCAACGAGAGCTCCTCCGGGTCCGGGCCGACGCGTCACCCGACGGCGCGAGCGTCGCGGACCTCGTCGCGTCGGTCGAGGCGGAGACGCGGGGCGCTCTCGCGTCGGGCGCGTTCCTGCTCGACCCCGACCCCGCGGCCCGCGCGCCGGGGCTCCGCGCGCGTGGCGGGCGCATCCCGTCGGGGTTCTCGGAGGATCGCCTCGTGACCCGGGAGTTCCTCGCCCTCGAGCAAGGTCTCGCCCGAGAGCTCGCGGCAGCACCGGAGCTCGACGGGGACGGTCGTGCCCGCGGCGTGTTCGTCCTCGCGGACCGCGCCGACCCTCTGGACGCGCCGGAGCGCCTTGCGGCGGTCGTCGCGCGTGCGCTCGAGGACGGGCGTGACGTCCTCGCCGCGGCTCAAGGCGTGCGGCGTGCGGCGCATCTCGAGGCACTCACTGGCGTCGAGGTGGCGTCTCGAGCGCTCCCGACGGGCAAGGCACGAGGAGCGCTCGTCGTCCTCGCGGATGTCGAGCGCTGGGACCTCGGCTCCCTCGACGCGGCTCTCGACGCGGGTCGCTCCGGCGAGGCGACGATCGTCGTCGTCCCGGCGCCTGATGGCGCGGGGAGGCGGGCACTCGCCGAAGCGACTCGCCGCTCCGTCCCGCTGGCGGCGCTCGGTCCCGTCGGTGGGGCACCGGTGCCCGGGACGGCCTCCGCGCCGGCCTGGCACGGCCGCGAGGGGCACGGCTGCGAGGGGCACGGTGCGGATCTGCAGGGCGAGGGCGTGACCCGACCCGGCCGTAGCGGGTCGGTGGTAGCCCTCGTCGCTCGACCGGGTGAGCTCGTCGGTGCCCTGGTGCTCGAGAGCGACCGCCAGCGACGCGAGCTCGGACGGTCGCTCGTCGTCGTCGCCGACCGGCGTCTGGCCGCTGCCGTCGGCGCCGCAGGTGGCGGCGACGTCGAGACAGTCTCGCCCTCTCGGCTCCTCGCAGCGCTCGGGGACGGTGCGGGCGGTGACCGTGGGGTGGGGATCGTCGCGCTCGGGAGCTCACGCCTTCTCGGCAAGGTGCCGACCGCGCGACCCGGGATCGCTCGGGTCCACGTCTCGGTCGCTCCGCCCGCGCGAGGTGGCCCGGCTCGCGACGCGTGGCGGGCGCACCTCGAATCCGTCAGGTCTGCGGGCAGGTCCGTCCGGACCACCGGCAGGACGACCGGGCGGGAGGAGCGTTCTCGCGACCTCCCTGTAGCGGCGCGAACCGTCGTCGACCTGGAGCGACGCCGAGGTCCGGGAGGCGCCGGCATCGGCATCGGCCGCTGACGACGGCGAGCGCCCGCCCGCGCCGGGCCTTGGACCCGTTCGTCCCCGCTCGGGACAGAGGTGCGCCTAAGCAGCCCGGGCGCGTGCCGGTCCATGCTCTGCCGTCAGTGCCCGACGCCTCGTCCCGAGGGCCCGCGGGCGCCCCCGCTCCGCGCTGCCACGCTGCGCCAGCCGCCGTCTCGCCCGACTGGCGGGCGGGTGACGCTGCGCCAGGGCTCCGCATCGTGGTGAGGCGTGACGTGGACGCGGCCCGCGCGGGCCCCGGTGAAGACGACCGCCGTCCGGTCTAGGGGGTCTGCGATGCGATCCGGCGGGAGCCGGCGGAGGCGTTGCGTCGAGACCGTCCGGGTGGGCGCCTGGCGGTGCAGGAGTCCCGCCGAAGAGGTCCGGGAGACCCGCTCGACGTCCACCTCGCCGGCAAGGACGGAGAGCGACTCGAGCGTGCGGGTGTCGCCGATCCCCGGCAGGACGACCTTCGTGCCGAACAGCGTCAGGAAGCCGTCGGCCTCGGCGCCCCACCTCCGTCGCGCTTGGGAGAGGTCTTGCAGGCACGCAAGAGTCGTAAGGCCCTGGCTTGCTCCTTCGGCGACGAGGTTGCCGAGGTCGTGCAGCGGTGCGATGCCAGCGAGCTCGTCGAGCACGAGCAGGACGGGTGCGTCCGTGCCGGCGCCGAGTGCGCCGACGGCAGGCGTGCCTGGCGGATCATGCGGTGCCGATATGCACGGGTCGTCCGGCAGTGCCGGCGCACTCTCCCGCCGGACCCTCCGATCCCGCAGGCGAAAGGCTGCGAGATCGTAGGCCGCGGAGCGGATGTCACGCACTATCCCCGCGACGAGTGGCGCGGCGTGGCGCTGGTGCTCGGCGCCCGTCGCGACGTAGAGGGTCGACCGCTCGCGCACGAAGCGCGCCGCGTCGAACACCGGCAGGCGGGCGCTCTCGAGGGCAGACGCGGTGCGGTAGCCGGATAGGACACCCGAGGTGGTCGACCAGATGCCGCTCTGCTCCCGAGCATCCGTGGCCACGATGCCCTCGAGCAGGTCGGTCGCCAGGTCTGCGCCCTCGCGCGCGAGGACTGCTCGCGCCCGGTCCGCGTCGTGCCGGTTCACCGAGGACACGAGAGAGTCGAGCGATCCTCCGCCGATCGACGCCGCATGGAGCAGGCAGGCGAGCAGCGCTCCTGCGCGCTCGCTCCAGTGCGAGGACTCGGCGTCGACGCGCGCAGGACGTGCGGCCCCGACCATCGCGTCAGCGGTGAGGACGGCCCCGTCCCAGCTCGATGCCGAGACGAGCGGGGACCAGCCGACGGGCTCGACTCCCGGGGGCGCGCTCGCTCGACCGCTCGGGTCGTAGAGCATGCAGGTTCCCGCTCGCGATCGGGCAGCTGCAGTCTCGAGAAGAACGTCGGGCTTGGTCGAGGCCGAGAGCACGCTTCCGCACGCAGCGAGCACGTTGGGCACGACGAGCCCGCTCGTCTTGCCCGAACGCGGGGGGCCGAGCACGAGCACGCAGTGCTCCGGGGGGGCGAACACCGGTCCGCGGGAGCCCTGGCCGAGGTACACGCCGTTACGAGCGGCGCGCGACGCTGCCATGAGGAGCCCTTGCGCTACCTCTGCGCACGAGTATGCGGTCGAATCGGCGGACGTCTGGGGATGTCTAGTGGAGACGGCTCCCGGCGAGCATCCCGGCGAGAGTGTCGGTCGACGGTGGCGCCGGGCCCCGCAAGACGGGGATCGGAGCACGTCAAGCGCACGTGCTGATGGCGGTGCGAGCACCTCGGCAGGACGATGCTTGCAATCTCGGCGGAAATCCTCTTGTATTGCGGGGACTTCGACACGATCACGAGGAGGTGGCCGTGAACAGGACCGAGCTAGTCGACGCGGTCAGCACAGATACCGGATTGACACGACAGCACGCGGAGGCGGCGCTCGAGGCGATCGTCTACGAGGTAACGGCCGGCGTGCGCGGTGGCAACCCGGTGCGCATCACCGGTTTCGGCACGTTCAAGCTCCGAGAGCGCAAGGCTCGGCGCGGGCGGAACCCCCAGACCGGGGCTCCGGTGAAGGTGAAGGCGTCGAAGGGGATCGGCTTCACGCCGGGGGTCAAGCTCAAGGCGGACCTGAACTCGCGCGGCGCGATCGCGAAGCCCGCACCAGCTCCGGTAGCACGTGTCGCGGCATCCGGGACGACGGTCGTGGCGAAGCCGCTCGCCAAGAAGGCACCGGCGACGAGGGCCCCTGCGAAGAAGGTCGTCGCTGCCGCTCCGGCCAAGACGGTGACCGCGAGGAAGGCGGCCGTGGTGAAGGCGCCCGCGACGAGAGCCACCAAGCGCGCCTGACCGACGTGTCGTTCCAGGTGACGTCGTTCCCGATCCCGTGGAGATCGGGAACGACGTCCGCGGCTGTCCGACGGTCTCGGCGAGCGCATCGTCGGACTCGGCCTAGGCGCTTC
>JAJZCK010000199.1 GCA_021846125.1 Actinomycetes bacterium
GCTCCCGTTCGGCCGCCGCGTCGAACAGGTCGGGCCCACCGGGGCCGGAAGGGCTCACGTGCCCGCCCTCGTCCGGCCACTCCCGGTCGGGCTCAGCGCGGTCGGGCTCAGCGCGGTCGGGCTCAGCGCGGTCGGGCTCAGGGCTCGACGATCCGGATGCCCAGCTCCACGAGCTGGCGTTGCGAGAGCTTGCCGGGCGCACCGGTCATGAGGTCGCTACCCGACTGCGTCTTCGGGAAGGCGATCACCTCGCGGATGTTCTCCTCGCCCGCCAGCAGCGCCACGAGCCTGTCGATGCCAAACGCGAACCCGCCGTGCGGGGGGGCGCCGTAACGGAACGCTCCGAGCAGGAAGCCGAAGCGCGCCTGCGCTTCTTCGTCGGCGATGCCGAGAGCGGCGAACACCCTCCGCTGGATGTCCGCCCGGTGGATCCGGATGCTGCCGGAGCCGAGCTCCCAACCGTTGAGGACGAGGTCGTAGGATTGCGCGCGGACCGCCAGCGGCTCGTCCGCGAAGAGCTCGAGGTCGTCCGGGTGCGGCATGGTGAACGGGTGGTGGGCGGCCTGCGGCCGCCCCTCGTCGTCGGTCCCGTCGAACAGCGGGAAGTCGACGATCCAGACGAAGCGCCGGGGCCCTGCGTCGACCGGAGGGCGACCGAGGTCGAGACGGAGCTGGCCGAGGACCTCGCAGGCAGTCCGGTGCTCGTCCGCGACGACCAGCACGAGGTCGCCGAGACGCGCCAGGGCGGTCGCGACGATCCCGGCGCGCTCCTCCGGCGTGAGGAACTTCGCTACCGGGGACTCGAGATCGAGCGCTCCCTGCACCTCGCCGGCCACGACACGCATCCAGACGAGCCCCTTGGCACCGAGCCCGCGCGCTCGCTCGACGAGCGCGTCGAGCCGGGCACGCCCGAGATCGGCGCCACCCTCGAGCACGATCGCCTTCACCGCGGGAGCCATGAAGGCCTTGAACTGGGTCGCCCGGAGGACCGGCGTGACGTCGACCAGCTCCATGGCGAACCGGAGGTCGGGCTTGTCCGAGCCGTAGCGGTCGATCGCCTCCGACCAGGTCATCTCGGGGAACGCCGCGGGTCGCTCTCCGGTCGCCGACTCGGTGGCCTCGGCCACGGCGTCGGAGACGAACGCGCGGACGTCCGCCTCGCCGACGAAGGACGCCTCGAGGTCGAGCTGGGTGAACTCGAACTGCCGGTCCGCTCGCAGGTCCTCGTCACGCATGCACCTGGCGATCTGGTAGTACCGGTCGACGCCACCGACCATCGCGAGCTGCTTCGCGATCTGCGGGCTCTGCGGGAGGACGTAGAACGCGCCGCGCTGGTGACGCGATGGCACGGCGAACTCGCGCGCGCCCTCCGGTGTCGGCGTCCACAGCAGCGGCGTCTCGAGCTCGAGGAAGCCCTGGCGCTCCATCGAGCGGCGGATGGCGGCGTTCACGACCGCACGCAGCCGCAGGTTGCGCTGCATGCGCTCGGTCCGCAGGTCGACGTAGCGGTAGCGAAGCCGGACAGCCTCGTCGACCTGCCCGGGTGCGCCGAGGACGAACGGCGGGGGCTCTGACTCGTTGAGTGTCTCGACGAGACAGTCGCCGATCTCCACCTCGCCGGTCACGAGCTGGTCGTTCACCGTTCCCTCAGGCCGTCGCCGCACGGTGCCGGTCACCTTGACGACGTACTCCGAGCGGAGCGTGCTCGCCCCGTCGACGACGCACTGCACGACTCCAGTGTGGTCACGGACGTCGAGGAACGCGAGGTGCTCGCCGTGCTCCCGCCTGCGGGCGACCCAGCCACAGACGCACACCTCGGTCCCGACGTCCGCGATCCCGACGGTCCCGCAGTAGCGCGTGCGGAGCCCGGCTGGCGACGGCGGAGCGACCTCGTTCATCTGAGCCATGCGTCAAGTGTTGCAGCAAGAGCGCCGCGCTCGACGCGCTGCTGGCCCGCGTCCGGCCCGGCAGCGGCGTCGAGGCCGCGGCGCAGCCAACGCAGCGTGACACTTCCCGCCGCGAGCTCCTCGGGACCGACGATGCACGCGACCCGCGCGCCGGAGCGGTCCGCCTGTTTGAGCTGGGACTTGAGCGAGCGGCCGTCGAAAGATCGCTCGGCGGATATGCCGGCCTGCCGGAGCTCGTGGGTGATGTCACGGGCCGCTGCGCCGCCCGTGACGTCGAGGACGAACACGTCGAGTGTCGTCTCGCCGAGGCTCGCGAGGCCCTCGGCCTCGCAGGCGAGCAGGATGCGCTCGATGCCCGACCCGAAGCCGATGCCGGGCGTCGCAGGACCACCGAGCTGCTCGACGAGGCCGTCGTAGCGTCCACCGCCACCGATGCCGTTCTGCGCGGCGTCGAGCGCGAGCGAGGCGAACTCGAAAGTCGTGCGGGTGTAGTAGTCGAGGCCGCGCACGAGGAAGTCGTCGCGCCGCCAGGCGACGCCAAGCGCGTCGAGGCCGGCGGTGAAACGCGCGAAGTGCCCGGCGCACGCGTCGCAGAGAGCCTCGGCGACACGCGGTGCGCCCTCGCGCACAGCGATGCACGGCGCACGCTTGCAGTCGAGGACCCGCAACGGATTGCGCTCCCAGGTCGCGGCGTGCTCGTCGCAGAGCTCGCCCGCACGGGCCCCGAGGTAGGCGGCGAGCGACGCCCGGTAGGCAGGCATGCAGCCCACGTCGCCCATCGAGTTCACGCGCAGCTCGACCCGCTCGAGCCCGACTGCGGCGTAGAAGCCCGCGAGGAGCGCGACGACCTCGACGTCGAGGTCGGGATCGGCCGAGCCGAGCACCTCGACACCGAGCTGGTGGTGCTGCCGGTAGCGCCCGGCCTGGGGACGCTCGTAGCGGAATGCCGGGGTCACGTACCAGGCCTTCCACGGCACCGTCGGCCGGTGCTGGACGAACGCGCGGACCACGGACGCGGTGCCCTCGGGCCGAAGTGCGAGGGTCCGCCCACCTTTGTCCTCGAAGACGTACATCTCCTTCGTGACGACCTCGGACATCTCGCCGACCCCGCGCCGGAAGACACCGGCATCCTCGAACATCGGGCTCACCACGAGCCCGAATGCCGCGAGGTGCGCGAGGTGAGCGAAACGCGCGACGAGCGCCTCGACGCGCGCGCCGTCCGCGCCGTAGAGGTCACGTGTGCCCGTCGGCGCCTGGAACGCGCTCACAGAGCGCCGTGCGACTTGGCCCCACCCCTGCCGGGAAGGAGACGGTAGGCGTCGTAGACGCCCTCGAGATGCCGTATCGCGCCGAGGAGCGATCGGAGATGCGCCGCGTCGGCCAGCTCGCACTCGAAGCGCATGCGCGCCACCCTGTCCGCGCCCGCCTGCGAGGACGAGGAGAGGATGGAGACGTGGTGCTCGGCAAGGACGTGAGCGACGTCGGCGAGCAGCTGCGAGCGGTCTAGGCCCTTCACCTCGATCCCGGCGACGAAGACCCCTGGTCGGCCGGCGTCCCACTCCACGTCGATGAGCCGCTCCCCGTCGTCGCCCGCGAGGGCGAGCGCGTTGACGCAGCCTTCCCGGTGGACCGAGACGCCCCTGCCGCGCGTGACGAAGCCGATGATCTTGTCCCCCGGCACCGGCGTGCAGCAGCCGGACAGCCGGACCATGACGTCGTCGAGGCCCTCGACGTAGATGCCGACCGAGCCGGGCCGTCTCGTCGTCGCCCGGCGAGGCCGGAACGCCGTCGTCGCGAGCTGCAGCTCGCCCCCGAGCACGTCGCGCTGGAGGCGTTGGACAGCGCTCCGGGCAGATACGTGACCTTCGCCGACAGCCGCGAAGAGGGCGTCGAGGTCCGCGAAGCCGAGAGCCGTCGCCACTTCGAGGAGCGACGAGGATGCGGCGAGCTTCTGCGCAGGGAGGCCCTCCCGGCGCATCGCCTTGACGACCTCCTCGCGCCCGGTCTCGATCGCGTCCTCGCGGCGCTCGCGCGAGAACCACTGGCGGATCTTGTTGCGTGCACGCGGCGAGACGACGATCTGCAGCCAGTCACGCGACGGCCCCGCCGTCGGCACCTTCGAGGTGAAGATCTCGACGGTGTCTCCGGACTGGAGCTTCGCGTCGAGCGGGACGAGCCGGCCGTTCAGGCGCGCGCCGACGCATCGGTGCCCGACCTCGGTGTGGATCGCGTAGGCGAAGTCGACCGGTGTCGCCCCCGACGGGAGGGTGACGATCGCGCCCTTCGGCGTGAAGATGTAGACCTCGTCCTGCTCGAGGTCGAGCTTCAACGTCTCGAGGAACTCGATCGGGTCGGGGGTGTCGCGCTCCCAGTCCACGATGCGCTGGAGCCACTGGATGTCCTCGGTGGAGTGGCTCGAACCCGCTCGGCCGGCGGTCTCCTTGTACCCCCAGTGCGCAGCGATCCCGTACTCGGCCCGGCGGTGCATCTCGTGGGTGCGGATCTGGATCTCGAGCGGCTTGCCGCGCGGGCCGACGACGGTCGTGTGCAGCGACTGGTAGAGGTTGAACTTCGGCGAGTTGATGTAGTCCTTGAAACGACCTTGCACCGGCGCCCACAGAGCGTGGACCGAGCCGAGCGCCGCCCAGCAGTCCTTCTCGGAGTCGAGGACGATCCGGATCGCGACGAGATCGTAGATCTCGTCGAACTCCTTGCCGCGCAGCACCATCTTCTCGTAGATGCTCCACAGGTGCTTCGGCCGTCCGGTGACGGTGGCCGTCACGTCGAGCGCGGCGAGCCGGCCGCGCAGCACCTCGATGACCTGAGCGAGCTC
>JAJZCK010000013.1 GCA_021846125.1 Actinomycetes bacterium
CCGACTGGCCCGCGCATCGTAGAGTCAGGTCTCCGTGCGCAAGCTCCTGCTCCCCGCCGCGGGCCTCGTGGCCCTCTCCGTCCTGCTCAGCGCGTGCGAGGTGCAGGTCACGCCGTACGCGGCGCGCGTCGGTGCGTCGACGATCTCGGCGTCGACCCTGGACGGCTCGATGCGGGCGATCGCCGACAACACCGGCTACCGGTGCGAGGTCAGAGCCGGATCGCAGGACCAGCTCCCGATCGAAGGGACGGGCGGCTCCACCTACGCGGCCTCCTTCGCCGCCGACGTCCTCACCCAGCTCGTCGAGTACCGCGCCCTCCACGAAGAGGTCGCGCGCCTCGGCCTGCACGAGGGTGCGTTCGCACGCGAGGTCGCCGCGGCCCAGCTGCCGCTGGCCCTCAACCCCGCCTCGACCTCCGGGTGCGTGACGACCGGCGCCCAGATCCTCGCCTCGTTCGCCAACCCCTACCGTGGCTTGATCGACCAGTTCGAGGTGGACCAGCTCGTCGTGCTCGCGCACCTCGCCGGCGTCACGCTCTCCCGGGCTGGCATCACCGCCTACGAGGCAGGGCACAAGGCGTCCTCGACGCTGTCGTGCACGAGCGTCATCCAGGTGGCCTCCGCTTCGGCTGCCGCCGCGGCGAGGGCGCGCGTCGAGGCGGGGGCGAGCTTCGCGTCCGTCGCTCGCTCGTCGTCCACCGACCCGAGCGCGTCCTCGGGTGGCTCGCTCGGCTGCGTCTTCGCGAGCCAGTTCACGAGCCCGCTCAACGCCGTCGTGGCGAACCTTCCGGTGGGGCAGGTCTCCCAGCCGGTGGCGTTCGGGACCGGCTACCTGCTCCTGCAGGTCACGAGCCGTCCGCTCGCCCCGGTCACCCAAGTCGCGTCGGCTGTCGTCCTCGCCCAGCAGGCGAAGCTGACGACGCTCATAGCGACCGTGACGTCGAAGTCCCACGTCACCGTCGACCCGGCCTTCGGCACGTGGACACACGCCTCCACCGGGTGGAGCGTCACGCCTCCGTCCGGCCCTCCGGACGCCCTCCTGCCCAATCCCACCGCCGTCACCCCCGCCCCGGCGGCGGTCTCGCCGGCCTAGTGCGCCCAGCCGCGGGAAGCCCAGAGGGTTCCGCCGCGGTCGTGGTCGTCGGGCTCGGGCCCGCGGGGCCGGGCCTCATGACCGTCGAGGCCCGCGAGGCGATCGCCTCGGCGTCGACCGTGCTCGTCCGCACGGGCCGCCATCCGGCCGCGGAGCCGCTCGTGGTCGCGGGCGCCCGGCCACTCGACGCGCACTACGAGCGTGCGGAGACGTTCGCGCAGGCGTACGCAGGGATCGTCGAGGAGGTCGTCGCGACGGCACTGCGGTGCGAGCCGGGTGGACACGTCGCGTACTGCGTGCCCGGCTCTCCGTACGTGCTCGAATCGTCGGTCGTTGCGCTGCGCCGCGATCCGCGGGTCACGGCGCGGGTCGTCCCAGGGATGTCCTTTCTCGACCTCGCATGGGCGCGGCTCGGCGTCGATCCCGTGACCGAGCACGTGCGGCTCGTCGACGCCGGCGAGCTCGCGACGGCTGCGGCAGGTGACCACGGACCGCTCCTCGTCGCGCAGCTGTGGTCGAGCGCCGTCTGCTCCGACGTCAAGCTCGCCGTCGAGACGGCGCCGGACGAGCCCGTGGTGGTGCTCCACCATCTCGGCCTGGCGGACGAGCGCGTCGAGACCGTCGCCTGGGACGATCTCGACCGGGTCGTCGCCCCCGACCACCTGACGTGCATGTACGTTCCCAGCCTCGCGGAGCCAGTGGGCGCGGAGCTCGTGCGGCTCGCCGAGCTCGTCCGGGTGCTGCGCGAGCGGTGCCCGTGGGATCGAGAGCAGACGCACGCGTCGCTCGCCCGCCACTTGCTGGAGGAGACCTACGAGCTCCTCGAGGCGATCGAGGAGGTGGACGACGAGCCCTTGCCGGGCGCGGTGGAGCACCTCGAGGAGGAGCTCGGCGACGTGCTCTGCCAGGTGTACATGCACTCGACGATCGCGTCCGGGGAGGGGCTGTTCAACCTCGCGGACGTCGCGCGCTCGGTTCACGACAAGCTCGTCCACCGCCACCCGCATGTCTTCGGCGACGGGCTCGCCGACGCAGGCACACGCGCCGGGACGCAGGTGGTCCGGACCGCCGCACAGGTGCTCGACCGCTGGGAGCAGGCGAAGAAGGAGGAGAAGGGCAGGGTGAGCTTGATGGACGGGATCCCTGCGTCGCTTCCCGCGCTGCTCCTCGCGACGAAGCTCGAGCGGAAGGCGTCGGCGGTCGGGCTCGGATGGGACGACACGGGAGTGCCGCATCGATCGACCCGGGCCGCGCTCGACGTGCTCCAGTCGGGCGATGCGTCGGCTCTCGGCGAGCTCCTTCTCGCGGTGGCACGTGCGGGTGCCCACCTCGGGGCCGATCCCGAGCAGGAGCTCCGTCGAGCCGCGCAGGCGATGCGAGCGCGCTTCGCGACGGCGGAGGCGGAGGCAGCGGCTGCCGGCGGCACGCTCGCGGGGCTCGACCGAGCGGCCCGCCAGGAGCTCTGGATGCGCGCGGGGTCGGCCTGACATGTCCCGGACCCGTCTCGTGGCACCTCTCGACCTGCGGTCCTTGCTAGCTTGGGCCCCGGTCGGACCACATCAGACACAGAGACACCGTCAGAGACAGTGACACCACGAAGCACATCGGACACTCGAGACACAGGAGCGCTGACGTCGTGAGCGAGATCGTTCTTCTTAGCGCCCGGGAGGTGCTCGACTCCCGGGGCAACCCGACCGTCGAGGTCTCGTGCGTGCTCGACTCCGGCGCGTCCGGGCGGGCGATCGTCCCGTCGGGTGCCTCGACAGGCAGCTTCGAGGCGACGGAGCTGCGCGACGGCGGCGACCGCTATGGCGGCAAGGGGGTGCTGCGCGCGGTCGGCAACGTCAACGGCGAGATCGCGGCGGCGCTCGCAGGAGAGGACGCGCTCGACCAGAGAGCGGTGGACCTCGCGCTGATCGACCTCGACGGCACCGCGTCGAAGTCTCGTCTCGGTGCCAACGCGATCCTCGGAGCGTCGCTCGCCGTCGCGCGCGCCGCAGCTGAGGAGGTCGGGCTCGGCCTCTACCGCTACGTCGGGGGTGTCAACGCCCACGTGCTGCCGGTGCCGATGATGAACGTGCTGAACGGTGGTGTCCACGCCGACAACGACGTGGACTTCCAGGAGTTCATGGTCGTCCCGCTCGGCGCTGCGTCGTTCTCCGAGGCGCTTCGCTGGGGGGTCGAGACCTACCACGCGCTGAAGGGAGTGCTCCACGCGCGAGGCCTCGGGACCGGAGTCGGCGACGAGGGTGGCTTCGCTCCGAGCCTGGGCTCGAACGAGGAGGCCCTTCGGATCCTCGTGGAGGCGATCGAGGCAGCGGGCCGGGTACCGGGCGACGAGATGGCGATCGCTCTCGACCCCGCGACGACGGAGATCTTCCGCGACGGTGCGTACGTCCTCGCCGGCGAGGGGCGGACTCTGGAGCCGTCGGCGATGGTCGACTACTGGGTCGGGATCTGCGACCGCTACCCGGTCGTCTCGCTCGAAGACGGCATGGCCGAGGAGGACTGGGACGGCTGGGCCACCCTTACCGCCGCTCTCGGGTCACGTGTCCAGCTCGTCGGCGACGACCTGTTCGTGACGAACGTCGAGCGGCTCGACCGGGGGATCTCCTCCGGGGTCGCCAACTCCATCCTCGTGAAGGTGAACCAGATCGGCTCGCTCACCGAGGCGCTCGACACCGTCGAGCGCGCGACGGCGGCTTCGTACCGGTGCGTGATGTCGCACCGCTCGGGCGAGACGGAGGACACGACCATCGCGGATCTGGCGGTAGCCACGGGATGCGGACAGATCAAGACCGGTGCTCCGGCGCGCTCCGACCGTGTCGCCAAGTACAACCAGCTCCTGCGGATCGAGGACGAGCTCGGAGAGGCGGCCTCCTTCCCGGGTGCCTCCGCGTTCGCCCATCGCGCACGGCAGGGCAGCCGCTAGTCGTGCAGATCATCCGGGCGCGGATCTCGCTGCTCGCCGCCACGGGGTTGGCCGCGGCCATCCTCGCGTTCGAGCTGCCGGTCGGCGAGATGGTCCAACAGCACGGCGAGCTGTCTACGTTGACCGCCCAGCTGGACCGCATCCAGGCGCTCGACCGCTCGCTCTCGGGAGAGGTGTCGTCCTTGCACGACAGCGCGACGGTAGCGGCCATCGCACACGCGCAGTACGGGCTCGTCCGTCCCGGCCAGCAGGCGTACGCGCTGCTCGAGCCCGGTACCGGGTCGAGCAGTACCGCGCCGAGCCTCGTCCAGCGGCTCGTGCCCCGGTCCGACCTCGTCGTGCCGTCAGCCGGCTCGCTGTCCCCTCCCGCCCGGGTCGGCGCGGTCCGCAGCCTGTGGAGCCGTGTCGTCGGCCGGCTGGCCTTCTGGCGCTGGGCGTTCTGAGCCGGCGGTCGTGGACGAGCCTGGTGGTAGCGTGCGCGGGGACGGAGCGGCGGCAATGAGCACTTGGGACGGGACAGGACTTCCACCTGCGGCGCAGGCGCGTATCGAGCGCGCACGTACCTCCGGGGTCGCGTCGAGCCTCCTGCCCGTGGCGGGCCACGTAGGGATCGAGAGCTGTGGCTTCACCCCGGTCGGCGAGGTGATGGGCTGCATCGTGGAGTACATCGGCTTCCAGGGCTACGGAGGCTGCGGCTGGTATGCCGGCAGTGGCATGTACGCGGGCGCTGGCGGGGGCTACGGAGGCGCATACGGTGGGAGCTATGCCTCGCCTCCGGTCGTGACGAGCGGCGGCGGGTCGTCGTCGAGCTGGGCTGGGTTCGCGCCGTACGTGAGCGCTCTGTACCACGGTTGGGACACGGCCGTCGATCGGATGCTGACCGAGGCGAGCGAGCTCGGAGCGGACGGCGTCGTGGGGGTCCGGCTCACCGAGCAGCACCTGGGGGCGGGCAACCGCGAGTTCGTCGCGCTCGGCACCGCCGTGCGCTCGACGGGCGAGACGCACGCAGGATGGCCCTTCTCGACGACGCTCGCGGGCCAGGACGTCGCGAAGCTCGTGCACTCTGGTTGGATGCCGGCCTCGATAGCGGTGGGCATCTCGGTCGCCATCCGCCACGACGACTACGCGACGCGGGTCGCCCAGGGGGCGTGGGCTCCCAACATGGAGGTGGCCGGCTTCAGCGAGCTCGTGACAGCGGTACGAGCCGATGCCCGGAGGCAGCTCGCCCAGCGCACGTCGCACGCCGGGGCAGACGGGGCGATCCTCGACTCGCCGGTGTCCCTCTCGGTCCACGAGCTCGAGGCGGGCGAGGGGCACCGGGACCACGTCGCCGAGTCGAGCGTGCTCGCGAGCACAGTGGTGCGGTTCCACCGCGCCGAGACCCTGCCGCCGGCGCCATCGATGGTCGTCATGCTGAGCGGCAACCGCAACTCGACGACACGACGGAGGAGACGGCCATGACCGAAGAGCAGCAGGTGTCCCTCGGGATCCCCGAGGACGCGATGCGGCGACTCGCCGAGATGCGCCCGGGCTCGCCGAAGGCACTGTTCACGTCGGACCTGAGTGTCAACGAGTTCCTGCTCGTCCGGGAGGCCGGGTTCCGGCCGCTCGGGCTCGTGCTCGGGTCGAGCATCTACCACGTCGGGCTCCAAGTCGGCCGCTGGAGCCAGAACATGGAGCTCGACAAGCTCTCGCAGGCGATGTACCACGCTCGGGACCTGGCCATGAGCCGCATGGAAGCGGAGGCCGACGCTCTCGGCGCAGACGGCATCGTGGGCGTGCGGCTCGAGATCGAGTTCAAGGAGTTCGGCAACGACCTCGCGGAGTTCGTCGCCGTCGGGACCGCCGTCAAGGCCGACGCGCCGGGCTCCTGGCGCAACGACGAGGGCAAGCCTTTCACCTCGGACCTGTCGGGCCAGGACTTCTGGACCCTCATCCAGGCCGGCTATGCGCCGCTCGGGATGGTGATGGGGAGCTGTGTGTACCACATAGCGCACCAGAGGGGCTTCTCGGCGCTCTCGAACGTCGGCCGCAACGTCGAGATCCCGCAGTTCACCGAGGCTCTCTACGACGCCCGGGAGCTTGCGATGTCGCGGATGCAGGCCGAGGCGGAGGAGCTCCACGCTGAGGGAATCGTCGGCGTCCAGCTCCTTTCGCTCGCGCACCGTTGGGGCGGCCACACCACCGAGTTCTTCGCGATCGGTACCGCCGTGCGACCGCTGCGTGCCGACCACACGATCGCAGTGCCCCAGCTGGTGCTGCCGCTGAGCGACTGATGACGACTGGCGATCTCGGCGAGCGTGGCGAGGCAGGACTGCCGGTCGAGGTCCCGGGGGGTGCCGCCGCCGAGCCGTTCGCAGGACCCTCGGAGCACGACCCAGCGGGTGTCGAGATGCTCGCCGCTGCGCTGCGAGCGGACCGGACGGATCTGGCGACATACGAGCGCGTCCTCTTCGCGAGCCTCGCCGACAGCCTTCCTGCCGGTGCCGTCGACGTCCAGCGCGAGCGTTCGATGGCCGACCGGGTCGCCGGACGGCCGGGCAAGCCCTCGGCGATCCGAGTGCACCTTGGCGACGAGACTCTCGAGATCGCCGAGCGACGCGGCACGCTCACGGCGAGCGTCGCACGCGACGTGCGCGGCGTCACCATCAGCCGCCGCGACGTCACCCTCTCCGAGTGGTCCCTGCGCCTGGCGGAGCTGCTCGAGAAGGTCGCGAGCGAGAGCGCGGCGACGCGTCAGGCGCTGGCTCGCCTCCTCGGCACGACCTAGAGCCCGATGATCGCCGAGCACTCCGGCCACGGCGACCAACCACTCTGGCGGTAGAGGCGGTAGGCGAGGGCGTCCTGGACGGACGGCGGAGCGGCGCTCGGAAGACCGGTGCCACCGAGCCCGATCCAGGTGCCCACGCCGAACTGGTAGGCGCCGTAATAGCCGTTGCCGGTGTCCAGCGTGTAGTCGTCGCTCGACTCGCAGCTCCGGATCGCCGCGAAGTCCTGCGCGAGCGTGCCGGGAGGGATCGGGCTTGCCGGCGCTGGCGGGACGCCGGTCGGCGCCGGAGGGCCCGCTGGCGCCGGAGGGGCCGCTCCTGGGCTGTCGTGGCCGTCCGCACCGGGTGCGAAGGTCGTGGCCGTCACGGCCCGAGCGGCAGCAGCTCGCGCAGCCGCCATAGCCGCAGCTCTCGCAGCCGCTGCTCTCGCAGCCGCAGCCGCAGCCGCAGCCGCAGCCGCAGCCGCCCGCTCGCGTGCGAGGAGCTCCTGGTGGACGAGGGCGGCGAGCTGCCCGTTGACGCCTGCGAGCAGGCGTCGCTGGAGCACGACCGTGCGGAGCACGCTCGTACGGTCGGCATTCGTCGCGGCGAGTGCCGTGCTCGCATCGACGCTCACGCGGCGCTCGGTCGCGAGCGAGGTCCTCAGCGCGTGCGTCGCGTCGCGAAGCTGCGTCAGTGTCGCGCCGAGCTGGTCGGACGCCGCGCGCAGGTAGGTTTGACCGGCTGCGAGCGAGCTCGCGCTGCCGTCGAGGAACAACGCCAGGTTGCCGTCGCTCCCCGCGTTTACGTAGGCCGACACGGCGGCGTCGAGGACGTCTGCGTGGTAGCGGGCTACGACGACCGCGTCCCGTCCGATCTCTCGACGGAGCTGGCGCGAGCGCTCGGCAGCTGCGCTGTAGACGGCGCGCTGCGCGAGGTAGCGTTCGCCGAGCGCGGACAGCCGGGTGTCGTCGGAGGTGATCGACGCAGATATGGCGGCGGCTCGTGCCGCGAGCGACGTGTTGGTGGCCGCTGCGACGCTCGCGGCACTGTCGCCCGAGGTGGCGAGCCCGGAGACCGCTCCGGCGGCGAGTGCCGCGACGAGGATCGCCGACAGCGCGGCGGGCGAGGGCGGTCGGCCGCGGTGGACCCGCGTCCGGTCGGAAGCGCGGTGCAGCCGCCCGGCCGGCATGCGCCAGCGCGCGGCCGCGGA
Organism: Actinomycetes bacterium; assembly: GCA_021846125.1. Lineage (GTDB taxonomy): Bacteria > Actinomycetota > Acidimicrobiia > Acidimicrobiales > Bog-793 > JAJZCK01. Next base: position 7,986 of record JAJZCK010000013.1, read on the forward strand.
GACGGTCACGGTTGTCGACGCTATTGCCCGCGGTGGCTGTGTGCAACGTCTGAGTCGACACGGTCGGACACGGCACCGCGGCTCTGGGAGTCCTCACGACCCGCTGGTCGACCGGGCACCGGTAGCGCACCGCACCGGTGACGCCACCGGCGCCCGGTACGCTGCGCGGGTGACAGTTGCCGGTGTCGTGCTCGCCCTCGGAGGACGGTCCGCGTCGCGCCCTGTGCGCGACGGGCGGCGCCCCCGCAGCTCGCGGCCCCAGCTGAGGCCGCTCGTCGCGCTGGTCGCAGAGGCGTCGCTCCACGCCGGGCTCGACGAGGTCGTCGTCGTCGTCGATGCGGAGGAGGTCGTCTCCTCGCTCCCCGAAGGCGTCACCGTCCTGCTCGACGAGTCCCTCGCGCCGAGCGAGGCGTCGGCCGTCCGTTCGGCGGTCGACTGGTGCGCCCGCGCCGGCCACGGGGCGGTCGTCGTCGCGCTGGCGGGTGTCGCGGGCAAGGATGCTCCGCTCGATCCTGCGCTCTGGACGGCGGTAGCGGCTTCGACGGCGAGCCCTGTCGTCATCGGGACGCGGACGAGCCGTCGCAGCGGGCCTGTGCGCGTCGACGCCCAGGTGTGGCCTCTCCTGCCCCTCACGGGACCTCTCGAGGCGCTGTGGCGCTCGCGGCCGGACCTCGTGACCGAGGTCGGCACGGGCCCGCCCGCACCGACCGACCGGTCCGGCGCCACCTCCGGCGCCACGTCGCCGGATCGCCCGGACGACGCCTCCGGCGGACGCCGCGGCGAGTGGGCGTCCCCCGAGGACGTCGCAGCCGTCGAGGCGCTGCTCGGGCGTCCCGCCTCCGCGCGCTTCAGCGTCGTCGTGCGCGACAGGTGCGGGGGGCCCGTCGTTGTGCGCAACGAACCGCTGCTCGGAGACGGCGCGCCGATGCCGACCCGCTACTGGCTCGTCGGCCAGAGGGAGAGGGAGGCGGTTGGCCGACTCGAGTCCGCAGGTGGAGTCGACGCCGCCGAGCGGGCCGTGGCACCCGAGGAGCTCGCCGCGGCGCACGACCGCTACGCGGCCGAGCGCGACAGCGCGCTGCCGGCTGGTCACGACGGGCCGCGGCCCACCGGCGGCGTCGGGGGGACGCGGCGGGGCGTGAAGTGCCTCCACGCACACCTCGCGTGGTACCTCGCCGGAGGGAGGGACCCGGTCGGGCGATGGGTCGCCGGGGCCCTGGAGGGGCAGATCGGCGGTGCGGTGGCGGCTGTCGACTGCGGGACCAACTCGACTCGCCTCCTGGTCACCGATGCGGCAGGCGGGACGCTCGCGCGCAGGATGGTGATCACGCGGCTCGGCGCGGGGGTCGACCGCACGGGTGCGCTCGCACCCGAGGCCATCGGGCGCACCGTCGCCGTGCTCGCCGCGTACAAGGAGACCATGGACGAGCACGCCGTGGTCCGCCTTCGCGCGACTGCGACGTCGGCCGCGCGCGACGCGAGCAACGCGGACGAGTTCTTCGACGCGGCGGAGAGGGCTCTCGGCAGGCGACCCGAGCTCCTCACCGGCGAGGAGGAGGGCCGGCTGTCCTACCGCGGGGCGACGCTCGACCTCGACCCCGCGGGTGGTCCGTACCTCGTGGTCGACCTCGGTGGCGGGTCGACGGAGCTCGTCGCGGGTGCCTCCGACCCAAGCGGCGAGGGAGACCCCGTCGCAGGGGCCGTCTCCCTCGACGTCGGCTGCGTGCGGGTCACCGAGAGGTTCCTCGACGGCGATCCACCGGATCTCGCGTCGGTGGCGCGTGCATCGGAGCACGTCGCAGGGCTGGTGAGGGACGCTGTCGAGAAGATGCCGGCCCTAGCGGTGCCCCGGACGATGGTCGGTGTCGCGGGCACCGTGGCCACCCTCGCGACACTGTCCCTCGGACTTGACCACTACGAGCGCGAGCGCGTCCACCATGCCGTGCTCACCCGGGCGACGGTCGGGGACCTGGCGAGCGAGCTCCTCGCCGAGCCTGCTGCAGCCCGAGCGGCACGTCCTGGGGTCGAGCCAGAGCGGGCTGACGTCATTGCCGCCGGAGCGCTCGTCCTTGCCGAGGTGATGGCGGTCACAGGGCACGAGGAGCTCGTCGTGTCAGAGTCCGACATCCTCGACGGGATCGCAGCCGAGCTGAGGGATCGGGGAGCCGAGCCTCACGGGACCTGAGCATCTCGCATCCCTGGCGGGCGAGCGGGGTCGCCGGCACGCTCGTCACGACGTGCCGGCAAGGCTCCCGAGGACGAGCGAGGCGGTGCGCTCGACGAAGTCGTCCATGTCCCCGTGGTGGTGCTCTGCCCACGACTTCCCCTGGACGGCCAGGCGGTCCCGCAGCCGCCGGTCTGTGAGCACCCGGACGGCGTCGATGAGCTCACCGTCGTGCCGATACCACAGGCCTCCGTTCGCGTCCGCGGCGTGCTCCTGGGCGGCGCTCCCTTCGGGGACGACGACGGGGGTGCCGAGCAGGAGGGACTCGATCGCCTCCCGTCCGACCGGACCTGGTGGCCGCAGGTCGACGGTGGCGATCGCGTGCGCCATGAGCCGCCAGAGGTTGACCCTGCTCGGGCTCACGGGGAGCTCGAGAGTGTTCTCCCGATCGCCGATCCGCCACGTCTCGCCGTCGACCTCGGCGATCGAGACGTCCCCGACCGTGGAGCGGAGCACCTCGTGGGTGACCGACCGCTCCCACCGGGCACCTCCGGGTGGGAAGCTGCGGATCGTGAGGACGTAGGCCCCGAAGAAGCGCACGCCGAACAGGCGGTTCGCCGCGGCGCTCCGGTTGACCCCGACGCCGAGCCCGAGGGGGCGGATGTGGCCCGAAGCACCCTCCTCGACGGTCTCGAGCAGGGCGCATTGCTCTCCGGAGTGTGCGGTGCCGACGGCGTCGGAGCGCGCCAGCAGGCGGGCGACCGCCGCGGAGCGGAGCACCGTCGCGTCCGCGGTGAAGGGAAGCAGGACGACGCGAGGTGAGCCCGGGGCTCCGCGCCGGCCGAGCGCACCGATGTCCCAGGGTTGGCGGTGCCCGGCGAGCACGACGGCGTCCGGTGCGAGCCGTCGGAGCACTCCGGCGACCTCAGGAGCGGACCCCTCGAGCTCCGTCAGGAGGGCGGCGGCGGGAGTCGGGACGCTCCTTCCGCAGTCGTGGGCAGCGAGCGCGGCGCGCAGGAGGCTCGCGCGTAGCGGACGCGCACCGTGCAGGGGCACGCTGTGGACGTCGAACACGCTGTCCCGAAGCGTCGACGCCGGCTCGGGAGGCGCGTGGAGATGGACGACGTCGACCTCGGCCCGCCGTGCGAGCGCCCCGGCTACGAGGCGCGTCGCCTCCGTGAGCTCGTCGAGGCCGCTGCCCCAGTGCTGCGTCACGATCGCTACCCGCGGTCTCGTGACCGACTCCTGGTCCCGGGGCGGCCCGGGCGGCCCGCCGTCCGCGTCCGCCCGTGCGGTGTGGCTGCTGTCGCCGGGCACCGGCCTAGCGGTCGCCGAGCCGGGTGTCGATGCGGTCGTCGACGTAGCGACCGAGGTCGAGGAGGTCCTTGCGGACGACCTCGAGCAGGGAGCGGAGGTCGGCGCTCGAGATCTCGTCGACGCGGTAGGCGATGGCGTCGATGGACTGCGCGAGCGCCGCGCGGAACTCCTGCTCCTCGGCGAAGTAGCGGTCGAGGGCCGAGTTCACGACGCGCGCGAGCAGCCTGCGAGCGATCGCCTTCGGACCCCAGCCCGTCCCCGCCTGGGTGCGTGCGTGCCCCATGTCCCAGCGGCGGTGCAGGTGGTGCAAGCTCGGGTGGAGATGGATCGGGTCCCGGTCCGCGCGCACGAGGAGCTCGTCGAATGTCGCCTGGGGCAGCCACGCGCGCGGATAGGTGCCGGGGGTGTTGTCGACCAAGGCCCTCAGGTGCTCGACGACCTTACGCGCGTCGAGACGGCTGTCTCCAGGTAGGTCTTCCATCGGTCGTCCTCCTGTGCGGTCGACAGTGGGCACCAGTATCGCCAGTGGCTGAGGTTCGCGTTGAGGTAGGGGTCGCCCGCGACGATGACGTCACCCCAGCGCTCCAGGATGCGGCGCGACTCCGCGAGGTCGTCGGTGTGGCCGCGGCTTCGCGACTCGTGGTGGACGAGCTCGGCGAGTGGTGTGTAGACGACGAGAAAGCCCCGTTCGCGCAGCGAGAGGCAGTAGTCGACGTCGTTGAACGCGACGGGCAGGTGCTCGTCGAAGCCGCCGACCGAGTCGAACACGTCCCGGCGGGTCATCATGCACGCCCCGGTCACGACGGAGCAGTCCCGGGTCTGGATCGCCATCGAGTTGTAGCCAGGGTGGTCCCCGGGCAGGCCGCGCAGCACGTGCCCGGCGATCCCACCGAGCCCCACCACGACTCCTGCGTGCTGGATCGCCCCGTCCGGGTAGACGAGCCGCGCGCCCACCGCGCCGACCTCGGGGCGCAGCGCGTGCCCGAGCATCGCGTGGAGCCAGCGCGAGGAACGGGCCTCGATGTCGTTGTTCGCGAACAGGAGCACCTCTCCGGAGGCCTCACGCGCGGCCAGGTTGTTGAGCGCCGCCCAGTTGAACGGTCCCGGCGACTCGAGCACCCGCACGCCGGGGTCCAGGGCGAGCCGGTCGAGCAGGGCAGCAGTCTCGGGCAGCTCGCTGCCGTTGTCGACGAGGACGAGCTCCACCCGGTCGTAGCCAGGGTCGGCGCGTATGGACGTGCAGCAGGTCGCGAGCAGGGCCGGCTCGTCGCGGAAAGGCACGACGACGCTGACGAGCGGCTCGGAGGACGGCAGGCGGCGCACATGGTAGCGACCCGCGAAGCGTGGCTCCTGGGCCACCTCCGCCGCCTCGCCCCTCCGCGCGAGCGCGTCCTCGATGGCCCGTAGCCCGGCTTCGTACGCCCAGGGCTTCGCGACGGTGCCCGAGGCGTCGCTCGCCGCCGAGCCGGGGAGCGTCCTCCAGTGGTAGAGCACCTTCGGGAGATGGACGATCTTGCGCGCACGCTCGGTCGCCCGCAGCGCGAGGTCGTAGTCCTGGCTGCCGTCGTAGTCGGAGCGGAGCCCTCCGAGATCGACGACGAGCTCGCGCCGGACGACGGTGAGATGTCCGAGGTACTGGAACGACAAGAGAAGGTCCGGCGACCAGTCGGGCTTGAAGAGCGGGTCGAAGCGCTCGCCCGTGGCGTCGATCTTGTCCTCGTCGGAGTAGACGATGTCGACGTCCGGCTCCGAGGTGACCGCCGCCGCGACCGCCTCGAGCGCGTCGAGCGCGAGCTCGTCGTCGTGGTCGAGGAATGCCACGAAGCGGCCACGAGCGAGCTCGAGGGCACCGTTGGTCGCCGCCGATATGCCGCCGTTGCGCGCCAGTGCCGTCGTGTGGATCCGGCGGTCCACGCGGCGCAAGGAGCGGAGGTAGCCCGAGAGCTCGAGGTCGCCCGATGCGTCGTCGCACAGGCACAGCTCCCAATCCGCGAAGCCCTGGGAGAGCACGGAGCTCACCGATCGCTCGAGGACCCAGAGGGGCGTGCGCCAGACGGGGACGAGCAGGCTGATCAGCGGCGCGCGCCGCCGTGACGGCGCCCGCGTGAGCGCGCGCTTTCGCGGTGGGTCGCCGGTGCCACCGACGACGAGCGGGAGGCGCTTGGCCGTGAGCCACCGGTGGTAGGCGCGCCGGTCCTCGCTCGCGTTCAGCGGGTACGGACCCTTGCCGTCGGGCTCGGTCGATCCCGTCCCTTCGTCGGCCCTGCTCGAGCGCTCCGGGAGGTGGGCGGTGGCCTGTGAGCGGGGCTCGGTCCGCATCAGCGGCTCGAGCTGGCGCGTCGCCCACGTAAGGCTCGAGAGCACGTGGGCAAGGTCGCGCTCCAGTCCGAGCAGCGCGGTCGACCAGGTGCTCGGCGGTCCGAGCGGAGTCGGTCCGAGCGGCTCGTGGAGGCCCGCACGGGCCTGGAGCGCGTCGGCGAGTGCCCTGTGCTCGTCGAGGACCTGCATCTCGCGGGATCCGGGCATCTCGAGAGAGCCCAGCTTGCCGGTCTCGCGAGTCGGACCTCGCCGCCCGGTTCCCCCCGCGTCGGCGTCGGCGTCGCCGTCCGACCGGAGAAGCCGGGCGGCGTCGGCCGCGAACGAAGCCGGGTCGGCGAGGAGGGTGTCGTGACGCACGACGAGCACGTCGAGCTCCTCGAGGCTGCGAGCCGCCGAACGCAGGTAGTGCTCGTAGAGGGCCAATCCGTGGACGGGGGCGAGCCCGTCGAGGTCGGCGAGGGAGCGAGCGACCTGCTCGGGCGCCGCGACGACGAGCACCGCGACGGCCGGCCGGTCGAGCGCCCGGCGCCACAGCGGTAGCGTGAGCGCGAGCAGCGGACCGTCCCACAGCACGGGTCGGCCAGAGGCTGGCAGCCCGACGGCGAGTGCGGAGCGGGCATCCGCGACGAGGCCGTCGAGCGAGTCGTGCTGCTCCCAGCCCGCCTCGAGCAGAGGAGGGCGCGCCCAGCTCCCGCCGAGGTGGCAGAGGATCCGCTCGTCGACGTGCCACGGACCCCCTTCGTCACCCCGTCCGGGCGTCCCGACACGCTCCCCGGCCGTCGTGACCGCCACTCCTCGGCCCGGTGGGTCCACGAGCCCGGTGCGGGCGAGGATCGCGGCAGCCTCCGACGTCCCGCCGCGCGGGGCACCGAGCACGACGGCGAGCGCGGGCGGGCGACCGCTCCGCTGCACGTTGCTGCTCGGCACGGACCCTTCCTCCTCCGGGGCTGGCGTCGGCCGGACGGCCTCGGTCGGGCTGGGCGCCGTCGTCGGTGCTCGTCGCAGCCACACGCAGTGGCGCACCTCGGCAGCTCATCCCTCGTGCGTCTTGCCCGGCGCAGAGTGTAGGTGACCGTGGGCCGGGAGCCGTGACCGAGGATCTGCAAGCATGGGCGGGTGCGTGAGACGAGCCCCGACGCCCTCGGTGCCCGGCTCGCAGGCAGGCGGGTGGTGCTCCGACCCCTGCGTGGCGACGACTACGCCGCCTGGCGCGAGGTGCGGACACGCTGTCACGAGTGGCTCGTGCCGTGGGAGCCGCGGCCGGCCGGCATGCCGCGGCCAAGCGAGGATCGGCAGAGCTTCGGCGCGCGTTGCGCGACCCGGGAGCGGGATCGCCAGCTCGGGGCGGGCTACGGCTACGGGATCTTCGTGCAGGACCGCTTCGCCGGGGAGATAAACCTCTCCTCGATCCAGCGGGGCGCGTTCCAGAACAGCTACGTCGGCTACTGGATCGACAAGGCGCTCGCCGGCCAGGGTTACGTCCCCGAGGCGTGTGTCGTGCTCTTCGGGTTCGCGTTCGAGCAACTCGGTCTCCACCGGTTGCAGGTGGCCATCGTCCCGCGTAACGCGGCGAGCCGACGTGTCGCCCGCAAGCTCCATCTCCGGGGCGAAGGTATCGCGTGCCGCTACCTCGAGATCGACGGGCGCTGGGAGGACCACGTGCGCTACGCGATCACCGCCGAGGAGTGGGCCGAGCGGTGCGGGCGCTATCGGGCGGAGTGGCTCGAGGCGTGAGCCCACGTCCGAGCGATCCCGCTCCCGCCCCCCCTCTCAGGGCCCCGGCCTCGCCGCTCCGACGAGCCCGTAGTAGTACATCGGCGCGTACGAGACGTCCTGTCCAGGCTGGGGTGCCTGGATGACCGTCGCCGTGCCGTACGGGCCCGACCCGACGTACATTGCGACGTGGGTGACGGGGTCGGAGCCGTCGCTCGGGAACCAGTAGAACAACAGGTCGCCGGGACGGATCGCACTGAGAGGGATGTGCGTCGACTCCTCGTACTGGTACCAGGCGCTGTGGGAGAGCGTGACCCCTGAGCTCGCCCACGCGAGCATCGTCAGACCGGAGCAGTCGAGTCCCGAGCTGCTCGCTCCGCCCCAGACGTAGGGGACGCCTAGGTAGCTCTCCGCGGTGCGGACGGCCTCGAGGCCGGCGGCGCTCGAGCCGTGCGGCTCGACGGGAGGCTGCCCGCTCGCCCCCGCGGCGCTCGCCGAGCCGACGGCAGCCGCGGCGGCTGCCTGCGCCGCAGGGCTCGAAGGGTCGGATCCTGCCGCCGCCGCGGCGACCGTCGCCGCGGCGGCTGCCTGCGCCTCGGCTTCGCGTTGCGCGGCTAGGGCGGCGGCGCGCGCCTGCGCCTCGGCATGTGCCCTGGCAGCCGCCGCAGCTGCAGCCGCTGCGATCGCGCGGGCGCGAGCTGCCGCCGCGGCCGCAGCTTCCTGCTGGGCGATGAGGGACGCTATGCGCCCCCGGACGCGTCGCAGCGTGGCTGCTGTCGCCTCGGCGGTGCCGGCCGCGATGTCGCGCGCCTGCGCGGCGGACGACACGGCCGCACGAGCCCGCCCGGCCGCGGCGGCCTCTGCGGTGGTGCCGGCGCGCAGTTGCCGCTCGGCCGCCGCGAGGGCGTCGACCGCGCTCTGGAGGCGCGTCGCCGCAACTCCCGCGTAGGCCGTCACCGTCGACGCCTCGACGATGCTCGAGGACAGGACGGCGCCGAACTGTGCCGCTGCGCTGACGCCGTCGACGTAGTCTGCGACGGCGACCGACCGGACGAGGTGCCGGGCACCGACGAGGTGCCGGGCGTCGCGGGCGAGCACGCCACGATCTCGAGCGAGCAGTGCGTCGGCCCGCTGGAGAAGGACGATCGCCTCGTCGTACCGCTCTCCTGCGATCTGCTCGCGCTGGTTGTCGACGACGATGCGTGCTTCGAGAGCGGCGGCCTCGGCGCGTGCCGATCCGACCTGGCTCGGGCTCGGCCCCGGGGCCGGCGTGGTGACGACTGGCGTCGCGCCCGCCGGAACCGCTACGGCGACAGCCCCGGAGAGAGATGCGACAGCGAGCACAGCTGCACACTTCAACCTCACGGACAACATCTCCTTACTCTGACCACAGGACGTGGCCGTGTCAAAGGACTTCGCGTGCTTCTCGGGAAGGCCGTCGAGGCGCGGTCGGGCTGTGGGGATCTGACCGCTAGGTTCGAGCGTGGAGCGTCGCGTGGTGACGGTGGCGCAGTGGCAGGAGGTGGCCTGTGACCGACTCCGTCGTCGCGACCCGTTACGGCCGGGTGCGTGGTCGGCGCGAAGACGGCGTCGAGGTGTTCCGCGGTGTGCGCTACGCGAGGGCACCGGAGGGAGAGCTCCGCTGGCGCCCACCTGTGGAGCCGGAGGTCGCGGAGAAGGTGGTCGACGCCGGCGAGGTCGGTCCGATCGCGCCCCAGCCTGCCGCGGGGCCCGGCAGCTACGTTCCCGGGGATCCGGTGGCGCAGGGGGAGGACTGCCTGTCGCTCGACGTATGGACTCCCGGATGCGACGACGGGCGCCGGCCCGTGATGGTCTTCGTGCACGGAGGCGCATTCCTCACAGGGAGCGGCTCGGGTGTGATGTACCGGGGTGACCGTCTTGCGCGGCGCGGCGTCGTCGTCGTCACCCTCAACTACCGGTTGGGCGTGCTCGGCTTCCTGGCGCATCCGCTCCTAACGGACGCCGGGAGCCGAGGTTGCGGCAACTGGGGTCTCGCCGACCAGATCGCGGCCCTCAGGTGGGTGCGCGACAACGTCGGCGCGTTCGGCGGGGACCCGAGCAGCGTCACGGTGTTCGGCGAGTCCGCCGGGTCGATGAGCATCGCGGACCTCCTCGGCGCGCCGCTCGCACGCGGGTTGTTCCGGCGGGCGATCCTCCAGAGCGGTGCGACGACCGTCCTCTCCGTCGACGTCGCGAGCGCGGTCGCAGATCGCTTCGCCGCCCTCGTCGGCGTCGCGGAGCCGAGCCGGCAGGCGCTCCTCGGCGTGCCTGTCGCGGAGCTGGTCGCAGCGCAGCGCGAGATCAGCAACGCCGTCGACCGGGGGATGGGCATGCCGTTCCGGCCCGTGGTCGACGGTGGCGTGCTGCCCCGTGACCCTGCCGACGAGATCGCAGCCGGCGCGGCCGCAGGAGTCGACCTCCTGGTCGGTACGAATCGCGACGAGTTCAAGTTCTTCGCGTTCGCGGGAGCGATGGAGGAGGCGCGCACGGAAAGCGGCGTACGCGAGCTGGTGAGCTACTACCTGGCGGGAGCGGGCCTCGGGGAGCATGCGCCGTCGGCCGCGGAGGTGCTCGGCGCCTATCGCACGGCCCGCTCTGCACGCGGCGAGCCCGTCGACCCCTTCGAGCTGCTTTGCGCCGTAGCGGGAGACTGGATCTTCCGCGTCCCTTCCACCCGGCTCGCAGAGGCCCACGCCCGGCGGGGCTCGGCCACGTACATGTACCTGTTCGACTGGGAGTCCCCTCTCGCAGGGGGTGCTCTCGGCGCCTGCCACGGACTCGAGCTTCCTTTCGTCTTCGGCAGCGTCCGTCATCCCGTCGTAGCGATGTTCGCCGGTGGTGACGACCAGGCTCTCGCTCTCTCGGACCTCGTCCAAGGCTCCTGGGCGGCGTTCGCCCGCTCGGGCGACCCCTCGACGCCGGAGGCGGGTCACTGGCCGCGCTACGACGCCGCCCGGAGGGCGACGATGGTCCTCGGGCGGCGCACGCACGTGGAGGACGCACCCTACGAGCCCGAGCGGTCGTTCTGGCAGGAGCGGCTCGGTCGCTACGGTAGCGGTGGCCCGATGGAGGGTGCTGTGGCACCGGGCGTCGCGCTCCTCGCGGAAGGCCGGGGCGAGACGGGCCACAGCTCGGCGCGGGGGACGTAGCCCAACCGGCAGAGGCAGGGCGCTTAAAACGCCCCGAGTGAGGGTTCGAGTCCCTCCGTCCCCACCAGCCCGCTGACATGCGCGTGTTCGACCGTGGCGGTGTCATGGCGCGAGCGCTGCCGAGCCCTTGCAGCGATCCTCCTGTTGGCAGGAAAACGACGTGCCCGCCTCAGCCAGGAAGAGAACATCGACGCCAGAGCCTTCATCAGCCGATGCGGCAGCTGTGCCGATCGGCGAGATACGGATCGAAGCCGGCCCGGCTTTCAGCCCAGCGGCTCGGCTCCGGGTGCGTGGGTTGAATGTGCTCGCACAGGTCAGCGCCCAAGAGAAGGAGAAGGTCTCCCTGGCGCTGGACAAGCCGCTCGTTGACGAGATCCGTGCGCAATTCGGAGGTCGGGCGCTTTCGACGTCGATCAACGAGCTGCTCTATGCCGCGTTGGCGCAAGAACACCTGGGTGAGCTTGTGGACGAGATGGAGCGGGAAACGGGAGCGCCGTTCCGGGAGGCCTCCGACAGGGTTCTCGCGCAGTGGTTCGCCCAGGACTGAAGAGCGCTCCTCGCCTCGTCCCGAGAAGCCGGCGTCCCTGTCCTGGTGCCGGCGATAGTGCTTGCCGAGACGCTCTTCGGTGACGGCTGGGACGCCCGGACGAACCAGGTGCTCAAGAGGTTGCAGGTCGTACCGGTCTTCGAGTCGGTCGCGCGTGTGGCCGCGGAGCGGCGGTCGCGCAGGCACCGTTCGCTTGCGACGCCTCCCGTGCGGGCCAGGGTCGCTCCCGCCCGGGCGCGCGGCAGACTGTCGTCCATGGCCCGTCGACCGCACGCTCTCTTCGTCCTCGACGAACGCGCCCAGGCGCTCGTCTACGGCCCCGAGCAACGAGCGGCGATCGGGGAGCTTGTCGAGGTCGCGTCGGGTCCCGTCACGGCTACAACGCTCGCGGGACGCCTCGAGCTTCTCGCGGACGTGGAGATCCTCCTCTCGGGATGGGGGGCTCCCGTGATGGACGCCGCGTTCCTCGACAGAGCGCCCCGTCTCGAGGCCGTCTTCTACGGTGCGGGCGCGGTCCGGGGCTTCGTGTCGGAAGCCTTCTTCGCACGGGGCATCCGGCTGTCGAGCGCGAACGCAGCGAACGCAGTCCCCGTCGCGGAGCTCGCGTTCGGGCTCGTGCTCCTCTCGTTGAAGAACGTGTGGGGCTTCGTCTCCCGCCCTGCCGATCCTCGCGACCCTCGCCGGGACGAGGTGCTCGGCGCCTACCGGGAGGTCGTCGGCCTGCTCGGTCTCGGCGCGATCGGGCGACTCGTGAGCGAGCGCCTCTCGACGCTCTCGGTGGAGGTCCTCGCGTTCGATCCTTTCTGCGATCCGGTAACGGCGGCCGCGCTCGGCGTGAAGCTCGTGGCCCTCGACGAGCTGTTCGCGCGCTCCGGGGTCGTGTCCGTGCACGCGCCGCTCTACGCGCAGACCCGGGGGATCGTGACCGGAGCTCTCGTCGGCTCGATGCGAAGGGGGGCGACGCTCCTCAACACCGCACGGGGCGGCCTCGTGCGCCACGACGAGCTCGCGGCCGTGCTGGCCGCGCGACCAGACCTCCACGCGGTCCTCGACGTCACCGAGCCCGAGCCGCTGCCCCCCGGGCACGAGCTCCTCGGGCTCGCGAACGTCGTCGTGCTGCCGCACGTCGCCGGATCGCTCGGTCCGGAGTGCCGCCGGCTCGGGGACACCGTCGTCGCAGAGCTCCGCCGCTACTGCGCGGGGGAGCCGCTCGAGCACGAGGTCGACCCGGAGACGCTGGCGATCGCCGCCGAGCCGTGACCCGCTTCGCCGTCGAGGTGCCCGGCGCCCCGACGCTCTCCGGACCTCCGCGCGACAGCGCGCCTGCGCTATAGGAGCTGTTCGCATCAGGGATAGGATCTCGTTACCATGACGCCGAGAGCCGGAGCACGTCCGTGACACCCGTCACGCCGGCCGGAGGTGTGGCGGCCAGCCGATCGGTGCCGCCGGGGCAGGACGGGGACGGAGGGGCGCGCCTCGCCCAGGCGTTCCGCCTGCGTGACCTCGTGCCCCTCTCGGTGTCGAGCGTCGGCCCGATGTTCTCCGTCGCAGCGACCGGAGGCGTCATGGCCGCCCAGGCCGGGTGGTGGACGCTTCCGGCGATAGCGATCCTCGCCGTGCCGTTCATCGTCTCGAGCTTCGTCTTCCGCCTGCTGAACAGGCACTTTCCACATTCCGGAGCGTCGTACCACTGGTCGGCCCGCATCATCGGACGTGGGGTGTCGCGCTACCAGGCGTGGATCTTGATCCTCGCCTACTTCTTCTCGATACCCCCCATCGCCATCCCCGCCGGCTCGTACACCCTCGCGCTGGTGGCGCCCCGCTACGACGCGCCACCGGTCGTGAGGATGGCGGTGGCGCTGTTCTGGATCCTGTTCGCCGCCGTCCCTCTCCTGCTCGGCAGCCGTCCCACCGCCCGCATCACCCAGGTCTTCTTCACCGTCGAGATGGTGTCGCTCGCAGCCTTCGGCATCTTCGGTGCGTTGAGCTGGCACCGGCTCGCCGTCCCGATCCACTTCGGTGCACCACCGGTCGGCGGGATCCTCGTCGTCGCGGTCGTCGCCGCGACGATCCTCGACGGCTGGGAGATCGACAGCTACGCGGCGGAGGAGTCGGTCAGGCCGCGCGACGACCCGGGCATCGGCGGCATCGTCGGCGCGATCGGGGCGCTGCTGTTCTACGCGATCCTCTATCCGCTGATGCTCGGCGAGACACCTCTCGCCTCCCTCGCGGGCTCCGTCGACCCGCTCGCAGCGTGGTCCCACCGCCTCGTGCCCGGCGCGCCGTGGCTGATGCTCGTGCCGGTCCTGCTCTCCACGGCCGGCGGGCTGTGGTTGACGAGCTACATCCTCACCCGGGCGCTCTACGCGATGGGCCGGGAGAGCCTCATCCCGGAGAGCTTCGCGAGGCTCAACCGCCACCGTGTCCCTCACGTCGCCATCGTCGTCACCCTCGCCAGCGCGACGGTCGTCGTCGTCCTGCAGCTCTTCGTCTCCTCGCTGTCCTCGTTCTTCGACGTCGTCCTCTCCGCAGCCGGGTTCTTCCTCCTCGCGGAGTTCTTCCTCGACTCGTTGACCGCAGCGGTCTTCCTCACCGTCGGCCACCGCCGCCTCCCCGACGTCCAGATCAACAGTCACTCGCACCGCCTCCTGCTCGTCGGCTCGATCTTCTCGAGCGTGGTGATGGCAGCCCTGCTCGGCACCTTCTTCGTCTACGGCCCGGTGGCGATCGGTCACGGAGTCGACGAGACGCTCGCCGCCCTGCTCGGGCTCGGGCTCGCGTTCGCTTGGTGGACCAAGCACAGGACGGCCACACCCTTCGTCTTCGCAGGGGGCGAGGCGATCGTCGGTGGACGGGTCGAGGACCTGGCGCCCGCGCCCGCGGTCGACGCCCAGGTCGCCCGTTGACGGGCCGGCCGGGTCGGGACACGGCATGCTGGTACGATGAGCATGTCAGCGCGATGCTCGTGATCGCCTCGTCGGGACCGCCTTCGCGGTCGAGAGGCGAAGAGCAGGGAGACATGGCGTTGGACGCACCGACCTTGTGGACGGGTCCCGTGCGCCGTGCGACTCGCGGCGGTTGCGGTCAACCAGCCCTTTGGCCGTCGCGGCAGTTGCAGCCGTCGCCGGCGGCTGGGCCCGAGCCTGGAGGTCGTTCCTTGCCGACGTCGTTCGGTTTTCTCAGCAGCTACCCTCCGACCCAGTGTGGTCTCGCGACCTTCACCGCCGCTCTGCGGTCGGAGCTCGTCGCCGCGGGCGAGCGGACGGGCGTCGTCCGGGTCCTGCCGAGGAGCGAGCCGTCACTCGACCCCGCCGTGATCGCCCAGATGGTGCACGGCGAGCCGGGCGCGGTCATCCGCGCCGCGGCGGCTCTCGGCGCCTTCGACGTGGCAGTCGTCCAGCACGAGTTCGGCATCTACGGCGGTCCCGACGGCGACAGCGTCGTGGGGGTGCTAGCGCTGCTCGACGTGCCGAGCATCGTCGTCGCGCACACGGTCCTCGCGGACCCCACGCCCCACCAGCGGGCGGTGCTCGAGCGAGTCGCCGACCACGCGTCGATCCTCGTCACGATGAGCGAGACGGCACGCCGGCGTCTCGTCGAGTGCTACGACGTCGACGCCTCGAGGGTCGTCGTGATACCGCACGGTGCGCCTGCGCCGACGGCACTCGTGCCGACGGTCCTGGCTCCTCCGGTTGAGCGCGCCGCCTCGCCCCGATTGCTGACCTGGGGCCTGCTCGGACCCGGCAAGGGCATCGAGCGCGTGGTCGACGTGCTGCCGTCGTTGCGGGATCTCGCGCCCCGCCCGCACTACCTCGTCCTCGGGGAGACGCACCCCCGGGTGCTCGAGAGCGAGGGCGAGCGCTACCGCGACGCGTTGCGGGAGCGAGCCGAGCGTCTCGGGGTCGCGGACATGATGACGCTCCGGGCCGGCTATCTCGACGTGGCGTCGTTGCGGCAGGTCGTCGCGACAGCGGACGTCGTCGTCTTGCCGTACGACTCCCACGAGCAGGTCACCTCGGGCGTGCTCATCGAAGCGGTCGCCGCCCGCAAGCCCGTCGTGGCGACGGCGTTCGCCCACGCCTGCGAGCTGCTCGGCTCCGGGGCCGGACTCGTCGTCGACCACGACGACCCGGGGGCGATGGCGTCCGCCCTGCGGCGCGTGCTGTGCGAGCCGGGGCTCGCCGGTGCGATGGCGTCGAGGGCCGGAGACCTCGCGAGCGAGCTGCTATGGCCCGCCGTCGCCGCTCGCTACCACGCACTCGGCGCGAGGCTCGCGAGGGACCGATCGGTCGCCGTCGCATGAGGACCGTCGAGGCACCCTTCGAGCACGTCCTGCGCATGAGCGACGACGTCGGGATCTTCGAGCACGCAAGCGGATCGACGCCGGAGCGCCACCACGGGTACTGCGTCGACGACGTCGCGCGGGCTCTCGTCGTCGTCGAGCGCGAGCCCCGGCCCACGCAGGCCCTGCTCGAGGTCGCCGACCGCTACCTCGACTTCGTCGTGAGCGCCCAGGGGCCCGACGGGCGTTGCCGGAACCGTCTCGGGCTGGATCGCCGCTGGCAGGACGAGCCAGGCGTCGAAGACTGCTGGGGACGGGCGCTCTGGGCGCTCGGCACGGCAGCCGCTCGTGGGCGGGACGAGCCGCAGCGCGACCGAGCGGCTGCCCGGTTCGCTCTCGGAGCATCTCGGCGCTCGCCCCACCTGCGGTCGATGGTGTTCGCGGCGCTCGGTGCCGCCGAGGTCCTTGCCGTCGCCCCTGGAGACAAGGTCGCTCGGGCGCTCCTCGCTGCGGCTGTCAGGGCCGTGGGTCGCCCGGTGCGTGACGCGGCGTGGCCCTGGCCCGAGCCCCGCCTCGCCTACGCGAACGCCGCGCTGGCCGAGGTGCTCGTCGCCGCGGGTGAGCTGCTCGGTGACGTCCGCGCCCTCGACGACGGCCTCCACCTGCTCGGTTGGCTGCTCGAGGTGCAGACGAGTGACGGGCACCTCTCCGTCGTCCCCGTGGGCGGCTGGGCACGAGGCGAGGAGCGCCGCCGTTTCGACCAGCAGCCGATCGAGGTGGCTGCGCTCGCGGACGCCTGCGCGCGAGCGTGGCGAGTCGCCGGCGACGATCGGTTCTCGCGTGGGGTCGATCTCGCGATCGGGTGGTTCCTCGGCGAGAACGACACGAGGTGCTCGCTTCTCGACCCGTCGACGGGCGGCGGCTTCGACGGGCTCACGCCGGGCGGTTGCAACGCGAACCAAGGCGCCGAGTCGACCCTCGCGATGGTCGCGACCCTGCAGCATGCAAGCGACCTCGTGCGCCGGTGACGGCTCCGATCGCAGTCACGCGAACGCCGCTCCGCCTGCGACCCGACGCCAGCCGCGTCGTGGCAAGGCTGTTCGTGCCCGGCCAGGAAGGTCTCCTCGAGGGGGAGTCCCGGGCCGGACCGGTCGTGGAGCGCATCCTCGCGCTCGAAGACGCGGCAGCCGACGCAGCGCTCGCAGGGGTGTTGAGCAGCTTCGCCGGCCGCCACAAAGACCTCCGGGCGCTCCTCGACGAGCACTTCGAGCTCGTCGCCCACCGCTTTGCCCGGCCGCTCGAGCTGTCCGCGACTCGCCGGAGCCTCGTCGGCTCCTATTTCACGCAGGAGTTCGCCGTAGAGGCAGCGGCGCTCTGCAACCCGTCGCTCGTGGCGCACCCGGACCAGAGCGGGACAGGTCCGGGCGAGACCCGCTTCGTCATGAGCGTCAGGGCGATCGGAGAGGGGCACATCTCGTCGGTCGAGTTCAGGACCGGGGTCCTCGGTGCGGGGGGGGCGGTCGAGCTCGACGAGCCAGGCCGCTTCGTCACCGCCGGGCGGCTCGGCAGGCGGCGCTACGACCGTGGGCACTTCCGCCGTGCACTGCACGCGAGCGGCGACTGGGGGTCGAGCGCCGGGTACGTGCTGGACTCCCTGCCGGCCACGTTCGACGGCGACGAGCTCGAAGTGGCACTGCGGTCGCTCCACGACCAGATCGTGACGCGCTGGGACGCCGAGCGGACCATCGAGCGCTTCCGGCTCGCAGCCGCGTCGAACTACGAGGTGAGCTTTCCTGCAGCCTCGTCGATCTCCGAGCGCGTCCTGCTCCCGTCGACGCCGATGGAGAGCCGGGGGATGGAGGACGCGCGCTTCGTCCGGTTCGTGGACGACGACGGCTCCCAGACCTACTTCGCGACCTACACCGCCTACGACGGCGTGCACGTCGCTCCTCACCTGCTCGAGACGGACGACTTCCGCAGCTTCAGGAGCACCCAGCTCACCGGCGAGGCCGCGAGCAACAAGGGCATGGCGCTGTTTCCCCGTCGGATCGCCGGCCGCTTCGTCGCGCTTTCGCGATGGGACCGGGAGAGCAACTCGCTCGTGATGTCCGACGACCCGACAGTCTGGGAGGACCCGGTGCAGCTCGAGCAGCGCAACGGGGCGTGGGATCTCGTCCAGCGCGGCAACTGCGGCTCGCCGATCGAGACCGACGCCGGCTGGGTGGTGCTGACCCACGGCGTGGGGCCGATGCGGAGCTACGCGATCGGAGCGCTCCTGCTCGACCTCGAGGACCCGCGTCGCGTGATCGGCTCGTTGAGCGAACCGCTCGTCGCGCCGCTCGAGGACGAGCGCGACGGCTACGTGCCGAACGTCGTCTACTCCTGCGGGGCGATGCTCCACGGTGGCCGTCTCGTCGTGCCGTACGGCATCTCGGACGTCAACGTCGGCGTGCTCACCGTCCCGCTCGACCAGCTCCTCGACCGGCTCACCAGCAGCTGAGCCCCAGGGTCCCCCGCGCCTGGACGAGACGACCGGACCCCTCCCTCAGGCCACGACGACCTCGGTACCGCTCGCGCGAAACGCGTCGAGCGTGGGCTCGTCCGCACCGTCGCTCGTGACGAGGACGTCGATCCGTGACGTCGGGCACACGCGGGCAAATGCCCGACGGCCGATCTTGGAGCTGTCTGCGACGACGACGACGGCCCGGGCGCGCTCGACCATCGACGCGCTGACGGCAGCCTCGCCCTCGTGGTGAGCGCTCGCGCCGTCGTGCGCGTCGACGGCGTCTGCCCCGAGGATCGCATAGTCGAGTGCCAGCCCTTCGAGCAGCGGGAGGGCCAGCGGGCCGATCAGCTCGTAGGACTGTGGCCGGACGACGCCGCCGGTGACGACGATCTTCACTTGCTCGCGCACGGCCAGCTCGCTCGCGATGTTGAGGGCGTTCGTCACGACCGTGACAGCGGGCGTGCCTGCGTCGCCGCGCAGGTCGGTCCGGCACGCGAGAGCACGGCCGACCTCGGTGCTCGTCGTCCCGCCGTTCAGAGCGACGGTCGATCCTGGTGCGACGAGACGTGCGGCGGCGAGGCCGATCCGCTGCTTCTCCGGCGCGTGCCGGGCAGCCTTGTACGTGAGCGGTAGGTCGTACGAGACATTGCTCGCGACGGCGCCGCCGCGGGTCCTCACGAGCATCTGCTGGCGGGAGAGCTCGTCGAGGTCGCGGCGGACGGT
>JAJZCK010000200.1 GCA_021846125.1 Actinomycetes bacterium
GGCTGCGCGCGGCGCGCGGACGAGCACGTCATGGTGGCCCGCTGACGCGACGAAGCGTTCGGTGGGGGCGTCGGCGAGCAGCCTGCCGCGCCCGATGATGACCAGGTGGTCGGCGGTGAGTGCCATTTCGCTCATCAGGTGACTGGAGACAAATACGGTGCGGCCTTCGGAGGCCAGTGACGTGAACAGGTGACGGATCCAGTGGATGCCCTCGGGGTCGAGGCCGTTGGTCGGCTCGTCGAAAATTAGGATCGGCGGGTCGCCGAGCAGTGCGGCGGCGATGCCGAGGCGCTGGCGCATCCCGAGCGAGTAGCCCTTGACCCGCCGCTGCGCCGCGTCGGCCATGCCGGTGAGCTGCAGTACCTCGGCGACCCGGTGCTTGCCGATCCCGTTGCTCTGCGCGATCGACAGCAGGTGGCGCCCGGCGTTGCGCCCTGGATGGGCGGCGTTCGCGTCGAGCAGCGCACCGACCTCGTGGAGCGGTTGGAGCATCTGCTGATAGCGACGCCCGCCGACGAGAGCGGTGCCCGACGTCGGCGCGTCGAGGCCGAGGATGATCCGCATGGTGGTGGTCTTGCCGGCACCGTTCGGACCGAGGAAGCCGGTCACGTGCCCGGGGCGCACCGTGAGGCTGAGACCGTCCACGGCGGTGACCGAGCCGTAGCGCTTGGTGAGGTTCGCGACCTCGATCACGAGGCTGGCCGGAGATGCGAGCCGGAGGGGGCGGTCAGCCACTGCGCGACGTCGGCGACCACCGCTGGATCCATGTGCTGGGCGGGCTCGTACTCCGCCGGCGACGATGGCCCCGAGCCGGGGAAGAACAGGTGGTTGTCGGAAGGGTAGACGTGCACGGTCACGTCCGGGCGGCCCGCGAGGCCGGCCTTCCACCGACCGAGGTCGTCCTCGACGGTCGCCTGGTAGTCGCGGCCACCCTGGACGAGGAGGATCGGGCGCTCGAGCGACGCCGCGACGGCGACCGGGTCATACGCTCGAAGATCGAGCCAGTACGCGGCCGGCACGCCGAGCGGCAGCTCGGATGAAGGGGTCGATGCGGACAGCGCTTCGCTGTCGACCCGTCTCGCCTGCTCGACGAGCCTCTCGATGCCAGGCGCCGACGCGGCCGCCGTCTCGGGGTCGAGCGAGGCCAGGTAGCGGACCTGACGGACCATGGCCCACTGCAGCGGCTCGGCTCCGCCGGCCAGGAGCACGAGCCCAGCGACGGAGGGCTCGGCGGCTGCGACCCTCGGAGCCACGGTCCCTCCGAGGCTGTGACCGAGGAGGAAGACCCGTTCCGCGTCGACTCCGGGATGGCGCCGGAGCAGGATGATCGCGGCTGCGGCGTGGGGCAGGTACTCGTCGGCGACGGTGAAGCCCGCAGTCTGCTTGACCTCGGTGGGGTGGGCGAAGGTCACCTTGTCGAAGCAGAGCACCGCGACGCCGTAGGTGGCGAGCCCCCAGGCCAGGTCCTTGAGCGGCTTGTTCCGTCCGATCGTCTCGTCGCGGTCGAGCGGCCCCGACCCGCCGAGCAGCACGACGGCGGGATGCGGACCCGGCCGGCGGGGAAGGCTCAGCGTCCCCGGCACGGCAAGGGGCCCAGCACCGACCGTGACATCCTGCTCGTCGAAGGCCGTAGGGTCGGCATAGGCCGGCGGCGCCCACGGGACGGTCGGTTCGGCCGCTTCCGGTGGCGCGAGCTGGATACCGGCGAGCTGTCCTGCCTCGGTTACCGAGACCACCACCGTGAGCGCGCCGTGCTCGCAGAGGATCGCCACCTTCACCACGACCATGCCCGCCCCGGCGGGCTCGGGCACAGGCTCGCCGACCGAGGTAACCGGGCCCCGTCGTTCGAGCTCGGCCACCCAGGCGGCCTGCAGCACCTCGGGCGCCACCATCGGGCGCAGCTGTGGCGTGAACAGGTCGCGGATCTCGGCGAACCGGCCGTCCCGGGCCAACTCCACGACGGCCAAGCCGATCTCCGTCGGCGTCGACGGAATCACGAGTCCTCCTCGTCTCGAGGGTGCCGCTTGTCACCTCTGGTCCTTTTCGCCGCGGTAGCTGGCGGCAGCTCGGGCGCGGGGAGCAGGACCGTGTAGAGCATGCGCCGGCGGCGTCGTCTACCCGGCGCGTTGGCGAGCCGGGGCTGGAAGACCGTGCGGAGGTCCCGGACGAGGTCGGCGAGCTCGGCGTCGGTGAGCCACAGCGCAGCCATGCGGTAGCTGGCGCCGTCTCGGGCCGGATCGGGAGTGCCGGTCGTGAGGTAGCGCTCGGCGTCGGTGAGCATGCCGGCCACGTAGGCGACGAAGGCCTGAAGGTGCTGCTCGGGGGTCATCGCCGCGACCTCGTCGGGTTGTATCTGGGCGGCCACGGCTCGAAGCATGTAGGTGCGCTCGACGACGGCGCGCACCCGTCGCTCGGCGACCACCTGGAGCACGCCGGCCTTCGCGAGCATCGCCACGTGGCGGTAGAGACTCCCGGCCGGGACGTCGCCGAGCTCGGCGGCGAGCTGGGCCGTGGTGAGCGCACGATCGCCGAGGAACGCTTGGACGATGCGCAGCCGCACGGGATGGAGCAACAGGTCGGCGCTCGCCATGGAGCCATCGTAGCCTATATGGTCACATCAGTGATAACGTTCCACCGGATGCGATCATAAGGAGACCGTGATGGCCGAGCTGCAGGTCGAAGGTGGCGAGCTGGTACTGCACCTGTCGGGCATGGAGAAGCTCGAAGCGGTCCACGGCGACCTTCGAGCACCGCTGTCGGCGGTGCGAGCGGTCGAGGTGCTCGATGACGCCCACGAGCCGGCCGACCACGGCTTCAAGGTGGGCGAGCGATTGCCGGGGGTGTCCGAGGTCGCCGTGGTGCGGACCGGCGGCCAGCGGCTCTTCGCTGCAGTGCACCGCGACACCCCGAGGGGAGTGCGCGTCGACTTCGACGGCACGGACTACGACGCATGGATCGTCGGCTGCTCCGACCCCGAAGCCATAAAGGCGCGGATCGAGGAGCGATGATCGTCGCCAGCGCGCAGCCCGTCCCCGTGCCGCTTCTCGTCCTCGCTGTGGTAGCGGCCGGCTTCGTCGTCTACCGCTGGGTCGACCTCGCCCGGTCCGATTCCGTGCGCTACCTGCCGAAGTGGGCCTGGGCGATCATCTGTGCCGTGTCGATCCCCATCGGCGGCGTCGTCTACCTGGCGGTCGGAAGGAACCACTGAGGCCACGTCCACGGGCCGCGGGTAAGCGCGCCCCGTCATGCATCCCGATCGAAGTCCAGCGGGACCACCGCTGTGCCTGCTGAGCTGTGCAGCGGTCCATCGTCGGGCTCGTAACCGACTGATCGCCGGTTCAGGTTTTGCCGGCTCCTCGCGAACGAGGGTTGATCCTAGGTAGGTCCTGGTGAGGTAGGGGGTCCACCGCGAGGTGGCCCCCGGCTCCTAGCTTCGGTGGCGCTCTGTCCGAGCTGTGACCGCCCGACGACAACGACGAACGGGACGGGCTGGCGGGACGTCATCGACGTCGTGCGGACCGTGGTCGTCACGCTGTCGATCTGCGTGCGGCGCTTCGTCTGCGAGTGGGAGGACTGCGAGCAGAGAACCTTCGACGAGCGCTTCTGTGGGATCGGCCGGGGAGGGGCGAGCGAGCGAGCGCTGTCGTTCTTCCGGACCTCGCACGCGGTCGTGGCACGCGGGCCGTGGCACGCGATCTCGGCGTGGCTGAGCACTACCTACGCCTCGCGGTCGGGACGAAGCGACGTGCCGCGAACGAGCGCCGGAGGGGCCGGCTCGGCGAGCACCTCGCCATCGACGAAGCGAGCCTCAAGAAGGGGTTCATCTACGCGACGATCTTCTCGGACCCGGGTCGCGGCGTCGTGATCGACGTTGGCCCGGGCAGAGGCGGTGCGGTCGTCTGGGCCTTCGCCGGCCTCTACAGCGAACAAGAGCGAGCCAAGGTCCGCGTCGTGACGATGGACTGCCACGCGCCGTATCGCTACATCGTCCGCCTCGCCCTTCCGAACGCGGCGATGGTCGCGGACGCCTTCCACCTGCATCGCCAGGTGAACCACGCTCTTGCCGAGGTGCGACGAGCCGCCTGGAACCGGCTGCGCAAGGCCGGCGGCAAGACAGCTGGCCAGGTGATGAAGGACGCCCGCTACGGCCTCGCACGGGCGAGAGACGAGCTCATGGCCGACACGAGCGACAGAGGCGCACGCCAGCGCAGCGCTGTCGAGGCGGCCCTCGGCGCGGATGACGATCTCGCGCATGGCTACCAGCTGAAGGAGGCCTTCCGGGCAGCCATGGCGATTGCCAAGACCGGGGACGTCACACTCTTCACCGCAGCGCTCGAGCTGTTCGACGCGCTCTGCCGCGAATCGGGCCTGAAGCCCTTTGCCACCCTGGCCCGCAGCTTGCGCAGCTGGCGGCAGGAGATCCTCAACGACGCGGCGACCGGTGGCGCATCGAACGGCTTCGCCGAGGGGCTCAAGCATCTCGTGAAGAACCAGAAGCGCCAGGCGCACGGCTATCGCAGCTGGCTCGGGTTCCGGGGCCAGATCCTCTGGTGCTTCGGGGAGTTCGCCGACCCCGACACCGGCGAGCTGGTGGCCCTACGATCGGTCCCCCGAGGCGCGGGAGCCAGGTTCGTTCAACCCTCGTTCGCGTAGAGCCGGTTTTCGACGGATGATCCAACCTGGAGCACCCTTCA
>JAJZCK010000014.1 GCA_021846125.1 Actinomycetes bacterium
TCAGGAGTCTCCTAGGAGAATCTCAGTAGACCCCTTGACTTCGCCGGTGGATCGAGGTCTCGTCTCCGTCCCCTGGCGCGCTTCCCGGTCGTGGGAACACCTATGACGAACCTGCACTTCCCAAGACCACCCGCTCGACGGCTCGCGCCCTCATGCAGCTGAGGCGCCGGTGCGGCGCACACTTCGAAGAGGTGACGTCCGGCGGTCACCCCGACGACGACCGGTCTCCGCCGTCGAGGTCCCCCACCTACCGCGCCACCAGCACGGCGACGAGCGCGCCGGCGCTGATGAACGGCGCCATCGGCACCACCAGCCGGCCACGCCGGAAGGTGGCGGGCCGCAGGGCGAGCACGGCAACGGCGGCCGCAGCGAAGGCGAGGAGCGTCCCGGTCGCAACCGCCGACCAGCCGAGCCACCCGAAGTAGAGGCCGATCACGGCCGCCCACAACGGCACGAGGTGCCGGCCGATCACGCCGCTCGCACCTGCCACGAAGATCCGCACTGATCGATGCTACGTGGCGGGCGGCGGCCGACGGCGCCCCGGCACCACGCCAGTGTGGTCCGGCGAATCTCGCCAGCTGCTCGGAGAAGGACGCGCCGGCGTGGTCCACATAGCTGGATGAGCTCGATCGACGAAGAGCGCGGTGAGGATCGCCCCGAGGACGAACACCCCGCCGGCTATCACCATGGCAGTGCGCAGGCCGACGATGAAGGTTCCTTGGGAGGCGACCAGGGTTCCGAGGAGGGCGACGCCGATCACGCCGCCGACCTGCCGGGCAGCGTTGAGCGTGCCCGAGGCGAGCCCTCCCCGCTCCGGTGGTGCTGCCTCCATGACTGCCGTCGTGGCCGCCGGCATCACGAGCGACATGCCGAGTCCTGCGGCCATGAAGGGGACGACGAGCAGCCAGTAGGAGCTGTGGGCTCCAGCAACGGCAAGGCCCGCCAGCCCCGCGCCGCCCACGACCAGGCCGACAAGCATGGCAAGCCTTGGCCCGCTGCGGGCCGTGATCCTCCCCGAGGCGGCCGAACCGACGACCGCCATGGCCAGCTCGGGGGTGAGCGCCACCCCGGCCCGAAGCGGGGTAAAGCCCCGGAGCTGCTGGAGGTAGAGGCTCATGACGAACAGCTCCCCGTAGAAGCCGAGGTTGATGAGCAGCCCCACGGCCGTGGCCGACGAGAACGTGGGTGAGGAGAACAGACCCATCGCCAGCATGGGACTGCCCACCCGGTGCTCGATGGCGATGAACGCGGCTCCGGCTACGACGAACACGACCAAGCCAGTCACCGCCACCGGCGAGGCCGAGGCCGATGTACCCGCCTCGATGAGAGCGACGGTGAGCCCGGCTAGACATGCGACCCCGGCGAGCTGCCCGGCGATGTCGGTGCCATGCGGCCTACGTGGTGGGGAGGGCAGGAACCGGGCTGCAAGAGCCAGACCTGCGACGCCGATGGGCACGTTTACGAAGAACACCGAGCGCCACCCGAGACCCGACACGAGAGCCCCGCCCACTACCGGGCCGGCACCAGCAGCGATGCCGGCCACCGCGCCCCAGATCCCAAAGGCCCGACGCCGAGTTGCCTGGTCGGGGTAGGCAGCCTGCAGCAGCGAGAGGGAGGCGGGCACCGCGAGGGCAGCACCGAGGCCCTGGGCGCAGCGCGCCGCTATGAGCAGGCCGGTCGTGGGAGCGAGCCCGCAGGCGAGCGACGAGACGGCGAAGATGGCCATCCCGAACTGGAACACGGCTTTGGCTCCCCGGCGGTCCCCGAGCGCGCCGGCCGAGAGCAGAAGCGCGCCAAAGACAAGGCTGTAGGCGTCGACGATCCACTGCAGCCCGCTCGTCGAGGTGTGCAGGCTCTTCGAGAGCGCGGGGAGCGCGACGTTGACGACCATGGTGTCGAGGATCACCATGAAGTACCCGACGCAGATCGCCACGAGCGGCCACGGGGAGGATCGTCCAGACAGGCACCCCTCGTGGGTCGCTCCCTTGCTGCCCGGTGTCTCCACCCGGCCAGTCTTGTCGCAGGATACTTCGCTCAATCCCGAAGTGTGACCGCACTAGCGTGGTCGGCATGGTCGGAGACGCTGTGGTGGCAGGGGACGCCGATATCGCCCCGATTGCCGCTTTGATGGGCGAACCAGCCCGTGCCGCGGTGCTGATGGCCCTCATCGACGGCCGGGCGCTCGCCGCGAGCACGCTCGCTGCAGAGGCCGGGGTCGCCGCCTCCACTCTCTCCGCGCACCTGGCGCGCCTGGTCGACGGCGGCCTGGTGAGCGTCGAGGCCTCAGGTCGTAACCGGTACTTCCGCATCACCCGTCCCGAGGTCGCAGACGCGCTCGAGGCCCTCGCCCGCCTCGCCCCGTGC
Organism: Actinomycetes bacterium; assembly: GCA_021846125.1. GTDB lineage: Bacteria > Actinomycetota > Acidimicrobiia > Acidimicrobiales > Bog-793 > JAJZCK01. The sequence goes on from JAJZCK010000014.1 coordinate 2,365, forward strand.
CGGCCGATCCGCTCGCTTCGCCAGGGAACCCATGCCGAGGCGATCCGGCGAGCACGGACCTGCTACGACCACCTGGCTGGCCGTCTCGGTGTCGCCCTGCTCGACGCGCTCGTCGCCGGCAACGTGCTCCGGGTCGAGGAGGATCCCGGAGGCCGGCCCGATCCTGTCCTCGGAGCGGGACGGTCCCAGCGCTATGTGCTCACCAAGACCGGCAAGGCGCGGCTTGGCGAGCTCGGCGTGGACGTGGAGACAACTGCACGCCGCCCGCTCACCCGCTACTGCCTCGACTGGAGCGAGCAGCGCCCCCATCTCGCCGGAGCCCTCGGGAACACCCTATTGAGCCGCTTCGTCGATCTCGGCTGGGTGACGCGAGGCGAGCGCCGGGTCGTGCAGGTGACCGACGCCGGGAGAACCGGCCTGGCACGCGATCTCGGGGTCGCCGCCGGCGACTGGGCCTGAGCCTGCTGGCGCGGTCCCCGCCCGCGCATAGGGCGCCAAGAGTCAGTACCCGGCCAGCAGGGACCGGAGGGTGGCGAGCGCCTCGACACCTCCTGGCGCGACCAGGCGCCGCGGGTCACCCGGCTGGCGGCCCCAGAGCAGCAGCAGGCGGGCCGCCGGATCCCCGACGACCGCGGGCTCGAGGCGAGCGTCGCTACGTTCGAGGCGAGGCCCGTCTCCATCGACGACTACGGCCAGGTCGCTCGCGCCAGGCGCAGCGATGACCGCAGCAAAGCCAGCCGACGCCGCGGCGGCGCCGCGTGCGACGAGCGCTCGTCCGAGCACCGCCACTGCATGGTCGGTGAGCTCCGGCTGTCCGAGCAGGCTCTGGCTGGTCTCGTCGTCGCCGACCAGGTCGAAGCGGTGAAGGGCGAGCTCGCTGCGCAGGTGGGTGACGAAGGTGGCTACCACCATCTGGCGCCCCGTCCACGGCACCACCGCATCAGGCTCTGCGCCGAGCACCGCGTCGAGCGCTGCCGCGACCCGATCGATGGAGCGGGGGAGGTCAGCTCGCAGCTCGGCGTCCTCCATCGCCCGGTACCGAGCCTCCCGCTCCTCGAAGCCTCTGGTGGCGGGCACGGGCCGGCCCTCTCCATAGGCTTCCAAGTTGAGGGCGATCTCGACCGCACCGGCGCCGAGATGGGCCGCCACCTCGTGGGCTCGCCACAGCGCACACCCGGTCAGCGCGGCGGGTGGCGTGACCTCCAAGGCTTCGAGGAACGCCGCAGCTTCGACGGCAAAGCCGTCGGAGGGACGGCCAGCAACAGGTTCATCGCTCATGGCGAACAGGCTAGGCAGGAGATAGTTCAGGGTTACCCGAATCGTCCTTGCGGTAACGGCTTCGACCGAGTCGTGGCCGCCGCCGCGAATGTCGGGGGGTCGGCGCCGTCGTCCCAGGGCTTAACGGTCTGCCAGACGCGGCGTGGCTTGCCATGGTCGGGTGCGACAGCAAGGTGACCGGCGGCTGTGCCGGCTGCTCGACAAGCATCGTGTCCTCACCAGTGCCCAGGCCGCCACCACCCGCCGAGACGGGACGACTTTCTACGCCCGCCCAGAACAATTGGCCGCAGTGGCTCGGCGTGGCTCCCTGTCCTCCAGCCCCCTGCCCTGGCTCGCGAAGTAGTAGAGGTAGCGGATCCGTCGGCGATCGCCGCTTCTTGCCAGCATCGGAGGTTGGAACCGCCCATGGCTAACGTCGCCCTCACCCGCCTGATCCACCCAGCAGCGCGCTGATGCCTTTTGCGCCATCGCATGAACACCGATCGATCAGTTCACCGTCAGGACGCTCGGCTGGACAGCAGTTGCCTTGAAAGCCCGCGAGACGAAGCGATGTGATCTGCGCCTGTTTGCCGGGTCCGGGCCGGGGCTTGTCAGCGGGGCTTCGGGGCCGCGTGGCGGCGGCTCAGCGCTGCTGCAGCCGGTGGCGCTGGACGCTCGGCCAGTTTGTCGAGGAGCGCCCTGACGGCTGGACGAGCGGCCTCCCCGACCCTGCTGCAGGCGAACCATGGCTCCTCTGGCACGAGGTCGGAAACAGGATAGGGCTCGACGATCCGGCCTTCGGCAAGGGACTCGGCGCAGACGAAGGTGGGCAGGAGACTGACGCCGACGCCGAGCTCGACCGCACGCAGCACGGCGCGCAGGTCGGGGGCGACGAGCTGCGGCGGGCCCGGGAACGGCCGGCCGAGGACGTTCTGCCAGAAGCGTCGGGTGATCGGCAGCTCCAGGCTGTAGGACGCCCACGGCTGCTCGGTGACCCAAGCTGCCAGCTCCTCGAGCGAACCGAGGCTCCTGTTCGGGGCAAGCTTCTGGGCGGCGACGAGGACGAAGTGCTTGGCACCGATGGATGCGGCGCGAAGCGCCCGTCTCGGCGGCGTGGTGCTCGTGACCGCGAGGTCCAGTTCGCCACGGTCGAGCAAGGTGAACAGTTCGCCGTCGTTGCCGAAGGTGGCCACGACGGCTATCTGCTGTCCTGCGAGCCGGGGGACGACCTCGGCCGCGAAGAACTCGGGGCTCGTGCCGACGCGAACCGGGGGATCGAGAGCGTGTGCCTGGTCACCGTGGATGCGTCGCAGCACCGCCTCGAGCGCGTCGAGCGGCTCGGTGACCGCCGCGTAGAGGTCGCGTCCTTGGCTCGTGGGCTCGACGCCGCCAGGATTTCGGACGAACAGACGGGACCCGACCGCGCGCTCCAAGGCGGCAAGGTGCTGGCTCACCGCGGGCTGGCTGATGCCTCGGTGGTAGGCGGCGTCGGTGACCGACCCGGCCCGGTAGGTCGCGAGAAAGCTCCGCAGCCATTCGGTGTCTGACATGAGCTGAGCTTATATCGTAGGTCGGCATAACTTCTTTGCTTATCGCACACGCGCCGCCGATCATGGGTCGATGCCAGATCACGACGACACCCATGACCGCTACCTGCACGGCCACCACGACAGCGTGCTCCGCTCGCATCGTCGGCGCAGCGTCGAGAACTCCGCCGCCTACCTTCTTGCCCAGCTCGCCCCCGACGCGCGGGTGCTCGACGTCGGCTGCGGCCCGGGGACCATCACCGTCGGCCTCGCCGCTCGTGTCCCCGACGGCCATGTCGTCGGCCTCGACGCCGCGCCCGGGGTGCTCGACGAGGCCCGGGCGCTTCCCGAAGCCGCCGAGCGGGGGAACCTGCGCTTCGAGGTCGGTGACGTCTACGAGCTCGGCTTCGGCGACGAGTCCTTCGACGTCGTCCACGCCCACCAGGTCCTCCAGCACCTCGCCGACCCGCTCGGCGCGCTCGCCGAGATGCGCCGTGTCTGCCGGGCCGGCGGGGTCGTCGCCGTGCGCGACGGGGACTACGGGGCCATGTGCTGGCACCCGGCGACAGACGGCCTCGCCGAGTGGCAGGCGCTGTACCGCGCCGTGGCGCGCAGTGCCGGCGGCGAGCCGGACGCCGGGCGCCACCTTCTCTCCTGGGGCCAGCGCGCCGGCTTCTCACGGGTCGAGACCTCGGCCAGCGCCTGGTGCTTTTCGACCCCCGACGAGCGGGCCTGGTGGGGAGGGCTGTGGGCCGAGCGGCTCACCCGGTCCCGCTTCGCCGAGCAGGCCACATCGGCGAAGCTCGCGACGCCCGCCGACCTGGAGCGCCTCGCCGAGGCATGGCGCGGGTGGGCAGCCGCCGAGGACGCCTGCTTCTTCGTCCTCCACGGCGAGGTGCTCTGCACCCCGTGAGCCCCGCCCGGGGTATAGGACCTCCCTCGGCATGGGTGCTGGTGGCAGGCTGCGTCGGCTACGCCATGGTCATCTTGGACACCACGGTCGTCAACGTGGCCCTGCCGTCGATCTCCCACGCCCTGCAAACCACGACCACCGGTCTCGAATGGGTGCTCGACGGCTACAGCCTCAGCTTCGCCGTCTTCTTGCTGTCCGCCGGAGCGCTCTCGGACAGACGCGGTGCGAAGGAGGTCTTCCTCGCCGGCCTGATGCTGTTCTCCATGGCGTCGCTTGCTTGCGGGCTCGCACCCACCATCACAGTGCTCGTCGCCGCACGCCTGATCCAAGGCCTCGGCGCCGCGGTCGCCGTCCCGGCCTCCTTGGCGCTCGTCCAGGCTGCGTACCCCGAGCCGGCATCGCGCGCCCGCGCGATCGGCCTGTGGGGCGCGATGGCCGGTGTCGCAGCGGCGGCGGGACCGGCGCTTGGAGGCGTGACGGTCGGCACGCTCGGCTGGCGAGCGGTGTTCTTCATCAACATCCCCCTCGGGGCTGCCGGCCTCGCAGTCGGCGCCCGCCACCTGCCGCGCCCGCCCCGGCGTCCCCACAGCCTCGACCTTGCCGGGCAGCTCGCCGCGGTGAGCTGCGTCGCGGGCCTCGCCACCGCGCTGATCGAGGCCGGAGGACAAGGGTGGACCTCGCCGGTCGTCGTCGTCGGCGTCGCCGTCTTCCTCGCCGCGGGGGCCGTCTTCGTGGCCGTCGAGCACAGCTCCAGGGGGCCGATGCTTCCCCTCGGGCTCTTCGCCTCGGCCACCTTCTCGGCCGCGACGGTGGTCGGCCTGCTGTGCAACCTGGGCTTCTTCGGCGAGCTGTTCGTGATGAGCCTCTACCTCCAGAAAGTCCGCGGTCTCTCGCCCCTCGTCACCGGGCTTCTCCTGGTCCCCCAGATGGCCGCGACCATCGTCGGCTCGATGACCTCGGGTCGCGTCATGGCCCGACGCGGGCCTCGTCTCCCGATGCTCGTCGGCCTTTGCCTCGGCGCCGCGGGCTTCGGCGGCCTCGCCGTCACCGACCAGCACACGCCGTATTTGCTTCTGCTCCCCAGCTTCATCGCCGCAGGCTTCGGCATCTCCTTTGCCATGATGCCGGCGACCGCCGCCGTCATGGATGCAGCACCACCGGCACGGGGAGGGATCGCCTCAGGCGCCTTGAACGCCTCCCGCCAGCTCGGAGGGATGGTCGGCGTCGCACTCCTCGGCAGCTTCGTTACTCGACCGGCGGACTTCGCCACCGGACTCCGCCTCGCTATGGGCATCGCCGGAGGGGCGTTCCTCACCGGTGCAGTCCTCAGCGCGTGCCTCATCGGACCTCGCCGCCCGCCGGCATCGCTCGGCCAAGACGTCCCTCGCGGAGGGGACGGCGCGATCGCCCGGTGAGGGGGCAGATCGGCTCGCACCGGCTGGCCAAGCCCTGTCGACCGGGCAACCGGTGCGAATGCCAGCCAGGTAGCCGCTTCGGCTCGCTGTCGCGGGCTCTTCCTCACAGCTACGACTTGCATCCGCTCACCGACAGAGGTCTCCTCGCCGTGACGGCCCACCCGAAGGAGGAGCCATGTGGCGCACTGCGATCTACGCCCGAGAGACAACCGGAGGCGGCCGGCGCGCACTGGAGCGCCAGGTCGCCACTCTCGTAGCCCAGGTGGCCCGCCAGGCGGGCTGGCATCACGTCGCCACCTACGTCGACCAGGCCCCCGGCGGGGCCGGACCCGGCTTCGCCCGACTCCTCGCCGACGCGCCCGGCCACTTCGACCTGGTGGTCGTCGACGGCTACGGCCGCCTCTCGGCGAACCGCCATGAGCTGGCGGCGATCCTCGACCGGCTCCGATGGGCAGGCGTCGGTGTCGTGGTACTGCGCCCCTCACGAGGTCGCCGGCTGGCCAAGCTGGCGGCGAACCTCGCCCTCGCCGACCTGGTCGGCGAAGCCGCCCGCTGACTGCCCGGCCGGGACCGGCCGCCGCCTACCGCACCACCAAGATGGCGACGAGCGCGCCGGCCGCCATGAACGGCGCCATCGCCAGCACCGCCCGGCGGCACCCCGGGGCGGCGACGTAGCGGACGGTCACGAACAGCGCTGCTCCGGCGAAGGAGAGCAGCGTCCCAGTCGCAACCGCCGGCCAGCTGATCCACCCGAGGAACAGCCCCGTCACCGCCGCCCACTTCACGTCGCCCATGCCCATGCCCGAGGGGAACGCGAGGGCGAGGGCGAGGTAGAAGCCAGCGAGCACGACCATGGCGATCCCGGCCCGGGCGAGCGGCCACCACGTGGCGTCGAGCCCCGAGGCGAGCGCGAGGAGCGCCGCACCGGGGAGGAGGGCGGCGAGCACCGCCCGGTTGGGGACCCGCCGCAGCGCTATGTCCGTCGCGCTCACGGCGGTCGCGGCCGCGCCGAAGACGAGGTACGCGCCGAGCGGCGGGCTCCAGCCGAAGCGCCAAAGGTTCACTGCCTCGACGGCCGCACCGACCGCGGCGGTCGCGGCGGTCGCGGCCATCCGACCGGGCGTGGCGAGCGCGGGCAGGCTCCGGGGCGCGATCACGAACGCAGACGAGCCGGGCGGGGCGGGTCTATCTCTTCGCAAGCGGTGAGGGTGCGGTAGAGGCGGGCGGTCGCTGGCTCGACGTCGAGGTCGAGCCTGGCCAAGCGGAGGTTGAGCTGTCGCCACGTGGAGCCGACCGCGTCGAGGCGCCCCCGGGCAGCGTGGAGGATCATGAGACGGCGGTAGGGCTGCTCGGCGTAACAGTCGAGCTCGACTACCCGCTCCAAGGTGGCGACCGCCGCATCTGGGCGGCCGGCTGCTTCTTCGAGCTCGGCGAGGCGGAGGTGGGTGTCGAGGGCACGGCGGTGAAGGTCCTGGCGGACCGGCTCCACCCACTGGTCTCCCATCCCGTCGAGCAGGTCGCCCCGGTAGACCTCGACCCCACGGCGCAGCGCCTGACGGGCTCCATCGCCGTCTTCGGCTCTGGCCGCGACGCCGAGGGCGGCCTGGAGCTCCCACAGGTCGCAGGCGATCTCGCCCGGTGCAGGCCGGTAGCGCTCGCCGGATTTCTCCAGCACCTCGGGGGTCTCGCCTCCCGGGCCGCGCAGCCCGGCGCGCAGGTCGCCGAGCGCCCGCCAGAACTGGCGCAGCACCGCCTCGGGCGGCGTGTCGGGCCACAAGGCGTCGACGGCCTGCTCGACGCTCGCGCCCTCGGGCCGGCACAGGTACCACGCGAGCAGCGCCTTGGCCCGGCTTCGGATCCCCGTCGCCACCGGCTGGCCGAATGCCGTGATCTGCATGGCCCCGAGGACCTCGACGCGGATCGGGCGCTCGGCCTGCTCGCCTGTGTCGTCGCCAGCGGCCGGCTCGGGCCACACGAGGTCGGAGGCATGAGGACAAGGCACAGCCCTGTCGCTGCCGCCATGGTCGCCGACACCGCCGTGCTCGGCCGCGCCTGTCTGCTCGCTGCCGCTGTCGCTGTCGGCTGCGGCGGCATCGGCGAGCGCGCCAAGCAGCTCGACGGCCTCGTCGGCCCGGAGGCCGAACATCTGGGCATCGCGGAGGTGGTCCGCGAGCGCCGCCAGCGCGGCCTTGGTGACCGTGCGGGTGTCGTCGAGGACCAGCTGTCCCACGGCCGCAGGCGTGTCGCCGAGGAAGACGACCGCTATGCCGAGTGGAGGCACGCCGGCCCCGAGCGCGACCCACCTGCCGGCCGACGCGTCGCTCGGGCCATCCGCAAGCACGAGGAGCAACGGCAGCGGGTTCTCGGGATGCTCTGCCCGGAACCGCTTGGCGTCGGGGGCGCTGGCGGCCTCCAGGCGCCGAGCCCGGGCGATCCGCTCGGCCTCGACCGCCCTGGCCATGTCCTCCGGGGTCGTCACCTGGCGGATGGCCGGCAGCGGGCCGAGGCCGGGCAGGAGCCGGCCGGCGAGCGCACCGGTGCAGAGGACCTCCGCGGCGCCAGGCCCGGCGCGCACCACGAGGCCACAGAGCAGTGCTCGGGCGACGTCGTCGGCGACCGGCCCGCACAGGGCAACACCCGAGAGGTCAGTGATATCGCAGGCGACACTGCGACCACCGAGGTTCCCGACCTCAAGGCGGCCCGGGTCCTGGCGGCGCTCGGCATCGTCGAGTGAGAAGCCGGGCTCGCCGAGGCTGGACGCGCCACGAGCGACACCATTGCTGGCGGGGGGAGCAGTGCCACCGCCGTCGAAGTCCTCCCTGACGCTGGCAGCGAGCGGCGCTTCCCCGTCGTCGTCGTCGTGTGCGGCGCGGATCAAGTGCCCCAGGGTCGGGCGCAGCGGCGGCTTGGTGAGGTCCCGGCCGGGCTCGGGCGGCCGGTAGCGGTAGGCGTGGCGGCGCCGCAGCCTTCCGAGGGCAACCGCAGAGAGCACACCGGCAGCGAAGGAGCCGGCCACCACTGAGCCCGACGGCAGCTGCACCGGCGCTCCCACCGGGTCGCCACGCACCGTCTCGGTGCCGTCGCCCCGGCCCCCGACGACAGGCTCGGGATGGCGAGGGGCCGGTGCAGCACTCGGAGCGGAGATCGCTGGTGCCGGCGCGCCCGGCGCGACAGGTGACGTGCTGGCGCGCGACGGGCCGGAAGTGGGCGCCGTGGCGTTGCCGGTCGGCGGAGTCGGCATCGGGGTCGCAGGTGGTGTTGGGGCGGCTGTGGATGCGGGGAGGAGGAGCGTCCAGCCGGGGTCGATCCAGTGCGGGTCGGTGAGGCTGGCGCCGCCGGGCTGGGGACGCCCTTCGTTGAGCGCGTAGATCTCCGACCAGCGCAGCGGGTCTCCGAGCTGTCGCTCGGCGATGCCCCAGAGGGTGTCGCCGCGCTGGACGACGTAGGTGCGCATCTGGTCTGCCACCTGGGTGCCAGGCGATGCGTGTGGCGCCGGGCCGGCAGGGTCAGCCACCGGCACCGGGGCCCCGGGGGCGCCCGTTGGCGACGTGGGGGCGCCAGGCGGCGGCCTGGGCGGCGCGTGCGGCGAGGTCGGCTGGTCGGTGCCGGCAAGGACGAGGGCGGCGACTGGGCGGCGCAGGACCACGAGGCCTGTGCCGGGCGCGCCGGTGGGATGGCTGTGGACGGGCCGGGGTGCGAGGGCGAGGGCGGCGACCACGACGGCGACGACGAGGCGCCCCGTGAGCGGCTGGAAAACACCGGCGACCGGGAGGCGCCGGGCGCGCCGGCCGGCAACCGCGGCGGGGATCTCGGCGGCGACCGAGGCGACAAGCACCGCCCAGGTGACCCACACCACGACCGCCAGGACGTCGACGAGGGTCCGCCCGGCGATGCCGTGCTGGGTGAGCACGTGGCCGATCTGGCCGGTGGAGGGGACGTGGTGCGGGAGAGGCCAGCCGATGTAGTGCCACAGCGCCCAGGGGATGCCGGCGACGAGGGAAGCGAGGAGCACGAGGGCGCCGACGCCATTGGCAAGGCGTCCGGGACGGGCCGTGTCACGGGCTCTCATGTCAGGGGTCCTGCTGGGCGGTCGCACTGCCGGTGCCGCTCACGGTGAGCTGGTCGACGCCGACGACGGAGAGGATCTGGGTGGGCTGGGTGATCGTGACGGTGACCGCGACAGTCTCGCCAGCGACGGTGACGGTGCCGTGCTCCCCGGCCGCGGCGAGAAAGCCCTGCGCGTCTGCGGTCGCCTCGGCTGGGTCGAGGGTGATCGTGCCGGTCGAGCGGTAGAGGGGGATGTCGATCGCCTGGGCGCCGGCGCGCGCTGCTGCCTGGGCGTCGTCGATGGCCTGGACCTTGGCCGCAAGTGCGAGGCCCCCGTCGAGGACGAGGCCAGCCATGGCGAGGAGCGCCAGGGTGAAGATGACGACGAAGGCGGTGACCATCCCCTCCTCTTCGCCGAGGCGACGGCGCAGCGGTTCGGTCATGGGCCGAGGGCCGAGCGGTAGGTGTCGATGACCGAGGCCGCGGTCGAGGAGACGCGCTCGGTGACGGGCAGGCGCAGTCCAGTCAGGTCACTGAGTGCGACGGCGCAGGTGACGGTGACGCTCACCGATCCGCCGGGGGCGAACCGGGCGGTGTTTATCGTGACCTTGAGGGTGGCGCAGGTGACGTGGTCCGAGCCGAGCGCCTCGGTCGCAGTGTGCTGGGCGGCTGCGCTGGCCTCCGCGGGGGTGGTGGCGATGGAGGCGGCCCGCGCCGCTTGGGCGGCCGCCCCGTCGACGTTGATCCGCGCCCCGGCCAGACGGCCGAGGGCGACGACGAAGAGCAGCAGCACGATGAGCAGCGGGGTGAGCAGGACCAGCTCGGTGGCGACCGCCCCCCGCTCGTCGCGAAGGCGCCCTCGAACACGGGACCGGGGGCCGCTCGCAATGTGCTCGGTCATCGTTCGTCTTCTCATGGCCCGGCGCCCGCAGCTGGAGGCGGTGGCTCGGTCGGCCCAGCGGCGGTGGCCCGCACGGGCAGGGAGAAGATCCCGACGACACTCTCGGCGTGCCCGCTGACCACCACGGTCGTCGTGGCTGCGGTGCGCGTCGCGGTCACCTGAGGGCCCATGAGCACGCCGGTGCCGAGCTGGGCGAGAACGCTCTGGGTCTCGGCCGTGCCGGCCTGGGAGGTCCCGCCCTGGAGGCGGGCGACCGAGAGGCCCTGTTGGGCAGCTGCCTCGGCGACACCGCTCGCGTGCTCCCACAGGGCGAACTGGACGACGCCCAAGACGAGCAAGAGCAGCAGCGGGGTGGCGATGACCAGCTCGGCGGCGACCGCACCGGTCTCCCCACCCCACCGGGCGCGTCGGCGGCCCTCACGCCGGTGATCTCGCCGGCAGCGACGGCGCACGTAGCTGACCACGGCGGGCTCAGGGGCCGGTGGTGATGCTGTTGGCCTTGGCGACGACCTTGGCCACGATGATCCCGACCGCGGTGAGCGCCAGCGCCGCGAGGAGGGCGGTGACGATCACCGTCTCGGTCGAGTACCCGGCCTCGGGATCGGCTCGAAGCGCCTGCCATCGGGCGCCGAGGACCTGGAAGAGGTTCTTCAAGACGGTCAGCTCGTAGAACACGGCATGGGCCTGCCTTTCTGCTCGGTGCTGGTTGTGGGGTCAGAGGCTGTGGAGGACGCGTTCGACGGCGGGGAACCCGATGAAGAGCAAGAAGCCGGCGAAGAGCACGACGACGGGCAGGCTCATGCGCTCACTGGCGGCCTGGTCGGCGGTCTCGGCCTCGGCGAGCTGGTGGGTGCGAAGCGAGGTCGCCTTGGCCGCCAGGCTGGCGCGGACCTTCGCCCCTTCGGTGCCCGCGAGGGCGACCGAGGCGGCGAGCTCGGACAGCTCGCCGACACCGAGCTCGGTGCCGAGCCGGCCGAGGGCGGTCCAGGGGGCCTCGCGGGCGAGGCGGGCCTGGTCAAGGGCCCGGCGCAGGTAGGCAAATGGCCACCCGGCCCCGATGCTCGCCGCGTCCGCGAGCGCGCTCTCGACCCCGCCGCCGCCGGCCAGGGCGACGACGACGAGATCCAAGAAGCTGGACAGCGCGTGGCGGAAGTCCCGCCGCCTGCGGTTGGCATCTGCGTGGATGCCGAGGTCCGGGACGACGAAGCCGCAGACCCCGAGCACGAGCGCACCCCACAGCGGGAGGGCGAGCGGCACGTGCGAACCGTCGAGGGCCGCCAGCGCGGCGAGGGCGGGGACGAGGAGGAGGCCGGTAAGCGCGAGGGTGACCTTCTCGGCCAGGTGGCGCTCGGCGCTGCGATCGAGCACGGCGAGGTCCTGGCGGATCCGGCCCGGCACCAGCCATCCGGCTCCCACGTGACCGAGCAGCTCGGCGAGCGGACGCCCGAGCTGGGCAGCGACACCGCCCTCGGAGACCGGGGCGAGCACCGGGGCCGCCTCGGGCACCCGCTTCAGCTGGGCGAGCGCCTCGGCGAGGGACGGCCGGGGCGGGAACAGGCCCCGCACGACCAGCCACATCCCGAAGCCGGTGCCAGCACCCAACGCGAGCGCGGTGATCACGGCGCGATCCTCGACGTGGGCTCGGGAACCGTGAGCTCGTTGGGTCGAGCGAGGAAGCGCTCGGGGGCGCTCGGCCGGGTCATGCGGGCCAGCCAGACGAAGGCGCCTGCGAACATCGCCCCGACGAGCAGCAGCACGAGCTGGCCGAGGGCCGAGTCATACGGGGCGAGGTAGGAGCGGTTCAACACCGCGAGGCCCAAGGCGAGCCCGGCGGTCACCCCGACGACCACCTTGACCGAGGTGCGCGACCGGGCCCTGCCCGCCTCGACCCGCAAGCGCATGGTGGCCTGGTCCCGAGCGGCCTGGGCGAGCGAGCCGAGCAGCTCGCCGAGACGGGATGCCTGATGCTCGGCTGCGAGCACGAGGGCTGCGACGACGAGGTCCATCGTCGGGTCCGCCACCTCGTCGGCGAAGCCCCGCAACGCAGGGGCGAGCCGCTCGCCTTCGAGCCGGACCGCCAAGGTGGCGACCTCGGCCCGGATCGGGAGCGGTGCGACGGTTGCGGTGGCGACGATCGCCTGCTCGAGGCCCGCGGCGCCGGCCATCGTGTCGCGCAGCATCTCCGCCCACCCGGCCACCGCTTCGATGCGCGCCAGCCCATCGCCCCGGCCCTTGCTCCCCCCGAGGAGCCCGGGCAGCCCCCACCCGGCGAGCCCGGCCAGCAGCGCCCCGACGGGCCAGCCCGTCGCCGCCCCGACGACGACCGCCCCACCGGCCGCCAGGCCGAGTCGAAGCGTCGCCCGCTCGACCTTCGGACGGGTGGGCGACCTTGCTGATCTGGGGAGGGTGACGCCGCGCCAGCCGGCCCAGGCGAGCACCAGGCCGAGGCCGACCCCCGCCCCGAGAAGCCCGGCCAGCGCGGTCACTGCTCCCACCACCCCTCGGGCCGCTCCAAGAGGCCCGGGTCGAAGCCGGCGGCTGCGAGCTGGTCGAGGGTCTCGTTGCGCAGCGGCGCACCGGGCACGCCCCGACCGGTCTGGTCGGGACGGAAGACCTCGTTCGAGGTGACCATCGGGCCCTCTGCGCCGGTCACCTCCCGGATCGAGGAGACGACGCGGCGCTCGCCGTCGCGGGCGAGGTGGATGACGAAGTGCACGGCGTTGCCCACGAGCAGGTTCGTCGCCTCCAAGGGCAGGCGCTCGGGGGCCTGGATGGCGTAGGTGGCGAGCTTGGAGAACGCGCCACGAGACGACGACGCGTGCAGGGTCGCCATCGAGCCGTCGGTGCCCTGGGACATCGCGTTCAACAGCGCCAGGACCTCTTCGCCCCTCGCCTCGCCGACGATGACCCGGTCAGGTGACATGCGAAGCGCCCAGCGCACCAGCTCCGCGAGGCTGATCCCGCCCTGGCCTTCGAGGTTCGCCTCCCTCGCCTCCAAGGCGATGCAGTCGGGGTGGAGGTCGGGGTAGCGATCGAGGCCGAGCTCCAAGGAGTCCTCGATCGTGACGAGGCGCTCGGACGGCGAGATGTCGGCCGCCATGGCACGCAGCAGCGTGGTCTTGCCTGCCCCGGTCCCCCCGCAGATGACGCACGACTTCTTCGCCGCCATCAGTGCCCGCAGGAACTCGCGCAGCACCACGTCCACGGTGCCCGTGCCGATCAGGTCGTCGAGGGTGACGCGCAGGTAGCGATGGCGACGGATCGACACGCACGGCCGCGCCGCGACGGCCATCAGCGCGAACAGCCGCGAGCCGTCGGGCAGCTGCAGGGAGATCCGCGGCGAACCCCGGTCGAAGCGCCGCTCGCCGATCCCGACCCTGGCCGCCGCGGTGCGCAGCATCTCCTCGAGCTCTGCGTCGGAGTCCGCGATCGGCTCGACCTGCTCGCGTCGGCCATCGGCGTAGCGGACCCAGACGACGTCGCAGCCGTTCGCGTTGATGTTCTCGATCCCCGGGTCGTCGAGGAGGCGCTGCAGGCGGTTCAGGCGGAACAGCGCGTCGAAGGCCGCCCGGGCGAGGAAGTCCTCCTCGCCCTCGGACATCACCGCCTCCCCGGCACCGAGCGCCTCCCGGGCCCGGCGCTCCAAGGCGTCTGCGATCAGCTGGCGCCCGAGCGCCTGCTCGTCGGCCGGCCCGAGCGGCGGCCGGCCGCCTGCCTGGTGGCCCCGGGTCCGCTCGGAGAGCGCGGCGAGCACCTCGGTCCGCAAGCCTTCGACCAGGGAGTGGTCCATCAGCGAGCGGTCGACCGGTGCCGGGTCCAGCAGCTCTCGGTCGCTCGATGCTCGCTCGACCAGGCGGTGCTCGGTGCTCATGTCGACGCCCCCTCGTGACCTGCACTCCCGTTCCCGTTCCCGTTCCCCACGGCCGCGCCGATCCGGAACGGCCGGAGCATCCAAACCCGCAGCGACCCCGCAGCTGGTGCAGGATCGCCGGGCGGCGCCACGGGGACTGTCGGTGCGGTGCCGACAACGAGGCGGTCGGCCAGGGTGCGTGCGGCCCGCACGAGCGGGGAGAGCCGCAGCTGGCGGTCCGAGGCCAGCAGCGAGGCGAGCAGCTCGGCGGCCTGCGGGTCCCAGGGGAGTCGTCCGAGCACCTCGATACCGAGCGCCCCGGCGACCTCGTCGTCGGGGTAGGGGCCATCCCCCACGAGCACCAGGCCCACCCGGCCGGCTTCGAGCCGGCTAGCGCCGACGGTGCGGGCCTCGACGAAGATGGCGAGCGCGTGCAGGTCGGCAAGGCGTGGCCGAGCCACCAGCACAAGCCGCCCCGCGCCGGTGGCAATCGACGGCATCGGTGCGGTGGCGTCGAGCCGGCCGACGTCGACCAGCACGTCCGCGTCCAGCTCGCCGAGGCGGGCAAGGAGGCCCGCCAGCATCCCCGCCGCGCCGCGCGTCTGCTCCGCTCCAGCAGGCGCGGCCAGGACCGCCCCGCCACCCGGCAGGTGCTGGCAGTGCTCCCAGATCGCCTCGGGGTCGCTGTTGCGCCGGGCCGCCGCGGCGAGCGACACCAGGCTCGGCTCCGCCGCCCACCCCGACGCTGCGGCCAGGGTTCCGCCGGCAGGGTCGAGCTCGACCAGGAGCACGCGGCGGCCCGCCGGCCACGTCGCCGCCAGCGCGACGCCAAGCGTGGTCGCCCCGCACGAGCGGACCGCGCCGAGCACGGTGACGGGCATCGTCAGCTCCCTGCCCCGAGCTGGACCAGGCTCGCCTCGCCCGCCGCGGCGAGCGACGCCACCCCGTCCGCATCGGTCTTTACGACCTGGAGGGAGAACACCGTGGCGGCATTCGAGCTCGCCGGGGCCGCCTGGAGCGCGAGCACCGTCGCGTCGACCGGGCTGCCGCTCACCGTCGCGGTCCCCGACGACGCGGTCACCACGGGGACGACCTGGACCCGGTCGCCGGGCGCGAGGTCGGGAGGGAACAGCCCGGCCTTCAGCGCGACCGCGACCACGTCCGCGCCGGATGCCACCGCCGAGGTCGAGCCAAGCTCGCCCGGGGAAAGGAGCGCCCCTGCCACGAGCGGCACCGCGACGGGCCGGCCGACCACGCTCGCCTCGTCGGCCACCGGCACGACCCCGAGCCCTGCGCCGGTCGAGACCCGCACCGCCCGCAGATCGCCTGAGGCGAGGAGCTGGCCGGCGGCGAGCGGCTGGGAAACGGCGAGGACGTCCTCGTGGCTCGCGAGGCTCAGCGAGGCGTCGGCAAACCCGAGCGCGCAGCCCACCACGAGCAGCACCCCGACCACGACCAGCGGCGTCTGGCGGCGCCGGCCCGGCTTGCGGGCCGGGCTCGGCCCACCGCGGGTGCCGTCGATCGTCGGGCGGCCGTTGGTCCCCGGGCCGCCGTTGGTCAAGGTTCGTGGCGCTGCCACTGCCATGGGCTTCCTCCCTCCTCAGCTGCCCCCGGTGCTTGCGGTGTTGATCGCCTGGGACTGGACGACGTGGACGGTGACGTCGGTGGCCGGGCCGGCCTGGACACCGAGGTTCCCCCCGCCCGCCGCGCCGGTGGCGCTCCAGCTGACCGACCAGTACAAGGTGGCGGTCACGGTGAAGGTGCCCGCCGTCGACCACGTGTAGGAGCAGGTCGTCGTCGCAGCAGGAGACGACGGGTCATACGGGGTACCGGGGCCGTCGCAGGTCACGGTGCTCCCATCGCCCATGTCCCAGACGACCTTGGTCGGCGTCGCCGTCGCCGTCGTCGTCACCGACCCGGCCGAGGCCGTCGCGGTGAGGGGATGCCAGGCGGCAGGGCTCACCCACAGCCACGTCGCCACCCCCACCAGCTGTGGGTTGCCGTCGGGCGGGGCCATCTCGATCACCGGCGAGGCGAGCCCGAGGCTCTTCGCCGCCTGCTCTGCGACCACCACCGGGGCGACCTGGACGATGCCGGCGGCCGGCTGGGGGCCGGAGACCCACACCGGCGGCATGGGATTGAGCACGCCCGGGCCCGTACACGTCGGGAACACCCACTGGCCCGGCTGCGCACCGCCCACCCCGAGGGTTGCCGTCGCCGAGGCACCGCCGGCCGCGTAGGTGCAGCCGTAGGGCTGGTTCGGGTTGGGCTTCCCGGGCGGCGGGTCTGACTTGGCCCGGGTTGCCCACGACGAGCCCTCAGGCGGTGTCCAGCGGGTGACGCCTGCCTGCACGCTCAGCTGGCCGCCCGACGCCTGGGCGCTCGAATAGTTGTTCTGGCCATAGCCGTCGCCAGCCCATGCGGGCTCGGTGCCGACGACCAAGGTGATCGCAGTGACGACGACAGCGGCGGGGATCACGAGCCAGGCGCGCATGACCCCTCGGTCACCGTTTGCTTTGCAAGCTTCCATGCACCACCGGTCAGGACAAGCGTCGCCCGGATCCCGTCGTTCTCGGGCGGGGTGACTGGCGGCACCGGCTTGCCTGTTGCCTTGTACACGAGCTCGCTCGTGCTGTAGACGCAGTCCACGACCGTCGCCGTCGACCCCGAGATCGCAACGACCTTCGGATGCAGCGTCACTGTTCCGCGCCCGACGATCCCCTGGCGCTGGTCGGCGAGCAGGTTCGCCTTCACGGACTGGAGCTGCGGGTCGATCATGGCGGCCGCCAGCGCCGGATCCGCGGGGTTCGCGGTGGCAAGTGCCTGCTCGAAGGCTGCCGATGAGGCCCGGTAGGCGGAGAGGACGGCCGACGATGCCGGATCAGTTGTCGACGACGAGACCGGGGCAGACGTGGACGAGGTCGGCCTCGGCCGAGCGGTCGTGGCAGGAGAGGCCGATCCCCCGCCACCGCAGGCACTGAGGAGCAATCCGGCCAGGCCGACACACCCGAGGCCGACAGCCAGGCGCCGACGCGACGCCCGAGGCGCTCCCGGGGCACCGTCTACCTCTCCGCCTACCGCCCAGGGTCGACGACAGCGCGGTGCTGCCCCTGTCTTCGACCTGTCCTGACCGGTTCGGCTCTCCTTCATGTGATCGCCTTCACGTTCGCTGCTCGATCCTCAAACGCGAAGCTGGTGCCACCGCCGATCGACGGAGACGACCCGAGGCATGTCGCCGGGGAGGACGTCTGCGGCGCACGGAGACACCGGCCCAGGATCGAGGGTAAACCTCAATCTGACGTCGGCGCCTGGTGGTGTCACTGGTAGTAGTCGGACTACCAGGCGGGCGGTAGGCTTTTCCCATGCGGACCGCGGTGTCCGACCCTGCAGCAGCCCGGCGGGCCGAGCTCGCCAGCTTCCTTCGCGCGCGCCGCGCCGACGTCCACCCCGAGGACCTCGGCCTCGACCCCTTTCCCGGGCGGCGCAACACCCCGGGACTGCGCCGGGAGGAGGTCGCCTCGGCCGCCGGGGTAAGCATGACGTGGTACACGTGGCTCGAACAAGGCCGCCCCGCTGATCCGAGCCCGCAGGTGATCGACGCCATCGCCCGGGCGCTTTGCCTCGATGCCGAGTCACACCGCCACCTTCGACGACTCGCCGGCCTCATTGCTCCCGAGCCAGACCAGATGCCCGACGACGTCGGCCCACAGCTCACCCGCCTGCTCGACGTCATCGAACCCACCCCCGCTTGCCTGCTCGGCCTACGCTTCGACTTCCTCGCCTGGAATCGTCCCTTCGACCGGATCTGGCAGCCGGGCTCGCTTCCCGCCGGCCGGCGCAACCTCATATGGCTCTACTTCGCCACAGGCACCACCGCAGCCATGAGCATCGGGTGGGAGGACCGCGGCCGCCACCTCCTCGGCCAGTTCCGCTCAGTCGCAGCCGAGCACCCGGGCGACGAGCGCTTCGCCGAGCTCATCGGCGCCCTCCAAGAAGAGAGCAAGCAGTTCCGCGTCTGGTGGCCGCAGTACCGGGTCGAGCAAGCCCTCACCGGGCAGATCGTCATCAGCCGTCCGCCCACCGACGTCATCCGGCTCGACGTCACCGAGCTGAAAGTCCCGTCGCACCCCTCGCTCACCCTGTGCGTCCAGGTACCGTCAGGACCGTCGGACCGCGAGAAGCTGGCCCGGATCATCTAACGGCCGACCGGCACCGACGAAAGCTGGCGTCTCAGCACTGGAAAGACAAACCGTTGCGTTCCGAGCCACCAGCGTTCCGTGCGCCGGAGCCGTGCATGGACATCCGCAGCCGCTACTGCCAGAACGACTCGGACGCCGCAAGCGCCGCATGCTCGGAAGGATTTGGGGGTCTTCGCCGCGGCGATCTGGACGACGCCAGCCCGTTGCTTTGAGCGGTCGCGCTCGCGATTGTTACCTGAACACGAACGGCACCTCGGGCATGCAGTGGAGCGCCGAAATGGGAAGACGATCCGGGCATTATGCGCTACCCGTGCGGGTGCACGACGATGCGTGCCTGCGAGGCGACGCCGGGGAAGTTGTTAGGTGTGCCGCTCGGCCGGCGTGATCAAGGGCAGCTATCCACGAGCGGTGGGCGGTGCGCCACTTGTCGACGCGCTTGCTTTCTGCGGCCCCTGGCGATACTCTTTTACTATGACCATAGGGAAGCGCGATGATGAGGCGCGATCACCCCTCATCTTCAGACTTGATCCACGCTCGGGCGTCCCGACGTATCTCCAGCTCGTGCATCAGGTCGAGCATGCGATCCGTCTCGGCTACCTCGTCCAGGGTGACCGGCTTCCTCGCCTGAAGGACGTCGTGGCGTCGCTCTCCATCAATCCCAACACGGTGCAGAAGGCATACCGGCATCTCGAGCAGGAGGGCTTGATCGGGGGGCGTCCCGGTCAGGGCACGTTCGTGCTTGCCTCGCCCGAGACGGTCGATCTCGCGACGCTCAACGCACTGCGCAAGCGTCTCGTCGACGGCTGGCTGCGCGATGCGACCGCCGCCGGCCTCGACGACGACGGCATTGCCGCGCTCTTCCAGTCCGCGCTGCGGGATTTCCGTGAAGGCCGCAAGAGTAGGGCGGCCAGTTCACGGGATGGACGAGCTTCGGGACGGAGTGCAGGGGGCGTGGCATGAACGTCCTGGAGACCTTCGGGCTCGGCGTGCGCTACGGCCAGACCTGGGCGGTGAGCGACTGCACGCTCGCGATCCCCGAGGGCCGCATCGTGGCGCTCGCCGGCTCCAATGGCGCGGGGAAGACGACGCTCCTTCACTGCGCGGTCGGGCTTACGGAGGCGACGTGCGGCACGGTCGGCCTACTCGGCGACCTCCCGGCGGGCTCCCTCGACGCCTTGGAGCGCATCGCGTTCGTCGCCCAGGACGCTCCCCTCTATCGGCATCTCTCCGTGAACGAGATGGTCGAGGTCGCAGCCAACCTGAACCGGCGCTTCGACCGCCCGTTCGCGAGCGCGCGCCTCCGGGCACTCGACATCCCCGTGAAGCGCAGGGTGGGGAAGCTCTCCGGCGGCCAGCAGGCACAGCTCGCGCTCACCCTCGCGCTCGCGCGCCATCCTCACCTGTTGATGCTCGACGAGCCGCTGGCGCGCCTCGATCCCGTCGCGCGTCATGACGTGATGGCGCTCGTCATGACGATGGCCGCAGAGGAGGGGGTGTCGGTCGTCTTCTCCTCCCATGTCGTCTCCGAGCTCGAGCGGGTCGCGGACTATCTGGTTCTCATGGCCCAGGGTCGTCTGCAGCTCGTCGGCCCCATCGAAGACATCCTCGCCGAGCACACCGTATTGAACGGACCCGCTGACGAGGCGGAGCGCGTTGGCGAGCACCTCTGCGTGGTGCATGCCGAGAAGGCGGCGCGCAGGGTGCAGCTCCTTGTCCGCCACGACCGTCCGATCGAGACGCCGATCGGCTGGGAGGTAGACGCGCCGTCACTCGACGAGCTCGTCCTTGCATACCTACGTGATCCGTCACTCGTGGGGCGCTCGGGGCCGGTCGCCGTCGCGGCCACGGCAGCAGGTGAGCTGGCGCAATGACCACCGCGCTCGAAGGCGGCTCGTCCCACCTCGGATACCTCGAGGAGACCTCGACCCGGGACGCTCAGCGCAAGCTGCTCCGCGTCGCCTGGTTGCAGCACCGAGGCGGGTGCCTCGCGCTCCTCGTCGTATTCGTCGCATTCGTCTTTGCGATCGTCGTCGAGAGGTCCCGAGTCGATGCGAGCTACGCCGCCTTCGTCGCCGGCGGCTGCGTCGGACGCCAACTCGTGCCGGGCACCTGCAATACCGCTGCGCTCGCCCTCGGCGGCCAGTCCACCTTCACGACGATCGGCATCGCGCTGAGCGCCCTGCCGCTGCTCGTCGGCGTGTTCGTCGGTGCGCCGCTCGTCTCTCGGGAGATCGAGTCGGGCACGTTTCGCTTCGCCTGGACGCAGGCGACTTCCCGATCTCGCCTCGTGCTCGCCACCCTCGGGGCACTGGCTGGCGGTGCGACGGTGATGGCGGTTG
This sequence comes from Actinomycetes bacterium, assembly GCA_021846125.1. GTDB lineage: Bacteria > Actinomycetota > Acidimicrobiia > Acidimicrobiales > Bog-793 > JAJZCK01. Next base: position 22,812 of record JAJZCK010000014.1, read on the forward strand.
TTCTGGGTCTGGTCTTCGGCGGGTGGTACGCGCACGTCTACGACGTGGTCCTCACGCCCCTCGACAGCCCATGGCAGGCGACGCCGTTCGTGACGACGTGGTGGCTGCTTCCGGCCTGGACCGTGTCGGCTCTCGTCCTCGGCGCGTTCCTCGGCACCCTCATCCGTCGCACCGTCGCTGCGATGGCGGCGACCGCCGCCCTCGTCGGAGGGCTGATCGTCGCGGCGCACGTGGTCCTCCCCGAGCTGCTTCACGTCGGCGCATCGACGGCCCGGTTTAAGAGCGAAGTCGGCAACATGGTGCTCGGCACGATCAACTCTCCGCCTCAGCCAGGTTGGCACGTACCTCCAGGCAGCTGGCTCGTGCGCAGCTGGATGACCGGGCCAGGCGGACGTGTCCTCGACCGCTCGGCGTCGGTGCACGTCGAAAACGCGCTCTCTACCCGGACGGCGGCGAGCGGCGATCACTGGTTGGCGGCGCACCACGTCTCGTTCTGGGTTTCCTACCAGCCTCCTGGCCACTTCTGGATGTTCCAGGGAGTCGAGGGAGTCGTGGTGCTGGCCGTAGCGGCGTTGTGCGTGATGGCGACGGTGTGCCTGCTCAAGCGGCGGGCAATCGCATGACCGTGGCGGAGTCGACTGCGGCCGTCGGGAGCGGCTTCCCCAGCACCGCTATCCGAGACGTGCCCGAGTGGCGTCGCCTCGCAAAAGTGGTCCGGCTTCAGCACCGCGGCGCATTCCTCGGGATGCTCGCCCTCTACATCGTGTGCGCAGTCGCCATTCTCGTTGGTGAGGGGCCCGCTCGCTCGATGTTCGCGACGTACGTGGCGGACCACTGCTTGACGGATCGGATCCAAGCAGCGTGCCCGACGATCTCGAACAACTTCTCGAACATGACGGACCCGATCTCGGCGATGCTCTTCGTGCTGCAGGTCCTTCCGGTCATCGTCGGCGTCTTCCTCGGTGCGCCCCTCGTCGCGAGAGAGCTCGAGTCCGGGACGTACCGGTTCGCCTTCTCCCAGGCCACCAGCCGGACGCGCTACTTGGTGGCCGCCATCACGATGCTCGGAGCGTTCGTTGCCGTCGGTGGCGTCGTGCTCGGGCTCCTGATCGCCGGATGGGCTCACCCCTTCGAGGTCGTCGACGTCGGCGAGGCCATCTGGCTCCCGGGCAACTTCGTGACGTCGTGGTGGCTGCTTGCAGCCTGGTCGGTGCTGGGGCTCGCCGTTGGGGCGTTTATCGGCACGATCATGAGGAAAACGGTGTCAGCGATGGCGACCGCTTTGGTCGTCGTCGGGGGGCTCGTCGGCGCCGCGATCGCCGTGGGCGTACGAGAGCTGGTCTCGATCGCCCCACGTGTGAGCAAGACCATCACACCCCAAGGGCTGAACGTCGGAGCAATCGGCCGCCAGGCGTACACAGGTGAAGGTCCACGAGGCGCCTGGCTCATCCGGGCATGGATGACCGGCCCGCACGGGAGAGCCCTGAGCCCTAAGCAGTCGACACGGATGCTGGCGCTGCTCAGCGCCAACAAGACGAGCTCGGGCAGCGCCCTTCACCTCTTGGCCTTGCACCACGTCTCGTACTGGGTGAGCTACCAGCCGGCATCGCGTTTCCCGCTGTTCCAGGGCATCGCTGGGGCATTCCTGGTTCTTTTCGCGGTGGTCGCAACGGTGATCACGGCGCGTCGGTTGCGACATCTCGCGTAGGCCGCCCACTCGCTCCTGGCGGCGTCCCGTAATCGCGGCGTCTCTCCTCCGGCGGTCGCGTCCTCCCTGCCGGCACGGGGATCGATATCTGGCACGGCGCTGGGCCGTCTGCTAACTCCAGCAAGCCGTCCAGATCGCTCCATCTGAGCGGTCGGGCGCACTGTACGCACGCCCAGAGCGCCCGACGCGATGCCGCGGCAGCACCCTGAGCACCACTTCGGGCACGGTCCGTCGAGATCTCGTTGATCAGTGCAGCGCGTACGCATGCCCTATGCGTGCAGACGCAAGACTGCCTCGGAGGACGACATCGACGTGCCGGTCGCCGCGGAACCGCAGCTCACCGGCGACATCTCGCCGCGCACACCCTGCATACGCATGCGTACGCAGGATTGATAAGGCCCCGAGAAAAAGCCCCGAGAAACTCGGATCTTCGACACGACTCCCAGCGCGAACCCGCTGGTCACAGCGTTGTGCATACGCAAAAGCGCGCGAAGAACCAGACGAACTAGTGGCGGGGGGAGGATTTGAACCTCCGACCTTCGGGTTATGAGCCCGACGAGCTACCAGACTGCTCCACCCCGCGGCGTGGCAAATATCTTACCCGGAACCTCGGCCCCCGTCGAACGGCGCCGGGGCCGGGCGGTGTCGATCGGTGCTCCCGCACGCTCCCGGCCGCGTCTGCTCGCCACCTACTTGACCGTGGTGCTCGTGGTGGACGGCGGTGCCGTGGTCGTGGTGGACGAGGACGGTGCCGTGGTCGTGGTGGACGAGGACGGCGACGTCGTGGGCGACGTCGTCTTCCCGGTGAGCACCTGGACCTGCTCGATCAGGCTCTCCATCTGGCTGATGTCCGTCTGGTACTGGCCCAGGTTCCCGGCCTTCAGGTCGGTCTGGGCCTGTTGGTACGCGGCCTGTGCCTGGTCGAGCAGGGCCCGGACCTGTGGCGACACGGTCCCGGCCGATCCCGGCGTCGACCCCGGCACCACCGGCGCGGAGAACACCTTGGTGAGAGCGTCGCCCAGGGTGGCGCCGAGCTGCGCCTGCTTGCCGTAGACGGCGATCACATCCTGGAGGGTCGGGAAGTTGTTCCGAGCCGACTGCACGTAGAGGGGCTGCACGTAGAGCAGCGAGTCGGCGATGGGGACCATCATCACCTGCCCCAGCAGGACCGTCGACCCGTTCTGGTTCAGGTAACTGATCTCGGTGGACACGGCCGACGTCGCGTCGATCTGGGCGGACACCAGTGCCGGGCCGCTCACCGGCTGCCCCCGCGGCGTGACGAAGACCTGGAGCTGCCCGTAGTGCGACGGGTCCGACCCGGCGATCATGAAGGCGGACAGCGTCTGGATCTGGCTCCCCTGCGACACGGGCACGAACGCGTCGAGCAGGTTGAAGGACTCGTTCTTCTGCCCCGGAACCCGCATCACCTGGTAGATGGGCGCCATGCGGGCGAGCGTGTTCGTCGAGACGAGCTGCCCCTGGGCGTTGGTCGTCTCGGTGGTGGCCAGCGCCTGGTTCGGGTTGCCCGTTCCCGGTGCAGGCGAGATGCTCCAGGCGTCACCGGCCGAGTAGAAGGCCGACGGGTTCGTGATGTGGTAGCGGCCGTACATCGCGGCCTGCACGGAGAAGATGTCCTCCGGGTACCGCAGGTGGGCCTTCAGATCGGCGGGCATGGCCGACGCCGGCTTGAACATCCCCGGGAACGCCCGCTCGTAGGTCCGGATGATGGGGTCCTTCGGGTCCATCACGTAGAAGCTCATCTGCCCCGTGTATGCGTTCACCACGATCTTCACCGAGTTCCGGACGTAGTTGAAGTTCTTGGAGAACAGGTCGCTTCCCGGGGTGAGGGCCGAGGTGTCGGCCTGCTGGGCGTAGGGGTAGCTGTCGGTGGTGGTGTACGCGTCCTGGATCCAGACGATCTGCCCGCCGACGAGTGCCGGGTAGGGGTCGGCATCCAGGCTGAGGAACGGCGCCGCCTTGTGGATCTCCGTCTGGACGGACCGGTCGAAGAGCACCCTCGAGTCGGAGGTGATCTGGTTGGAGATCAACAGGTTCAAGTCGTTGAAGCGGAGGGCGAACATCGCCTGGTCGAACCACGACGTCAGCTGGACCCCGCCCGAGCCCGTGTCGTACACCCGCGCGTTCAGGTAGACGAGGCTCCCCGAG
>JAJZCK010000201.1 GCA_021846125.1 Actinomycetes bacterium
CGGGAAGCAGCCCTGCTCGACGGAGGCATCGCGCACTGGCCCGGGCGGCTCGAGACTCGCCCACGCGTGCGGCGGAGCCGGGAGGCGGCGGTGCGTCCGTGGCCCGCCGGGCTCCTCGCGTCGCCCGACGAGGTGGCAAGCGGTGCCCACGTCGTGCTCGACGCGCGAGCCGGCGAGCGCTACCGGGGCGAGCACGAGCCGGTCGACCCGCGAGCGGGTCACGTGCCGGGTGCCCACAGCCTTCCGTGCCGGGAGAACCTCGACGAGTCCGGCCGTTTCCTCCCCGCCGACGAGCTGCGTCGACGCTTCGCGTCGGTCGGCGTGTCGGCGCGCACGAGCGTCGTGGCCTACTGCGGCTCGGGGGTGACCGCATGCCACGAGCTGCTCGCCCTCGAGCACGCGGGCCTCTCACCGGGACGGCTCTTCGCGGGCTCGTGGTCCCAGTGGAGCAGCGACGCGTCCCGAGCGGTGGCGACCGGGCCCGAGCCGGGCTGACGAGCGCCGCCGGCGCTCAACTCGCTTTGCGTCGGACCGTTAGGCGTGCATGAGCCCACTCGCAGTCGACGAGCTCGACACGAAGCTGTCCGACGGTGCCCCGCGGAAGGGCTCTGGTGGGTCCGATCCCGCGCAGGACCTGCTCGGTCGCGCGGGGATCGCCCGCGCCGTGCTCGAGGCGCTCCCGGCGAACGTCCTGATCGCGAACGCGAAGCTCGATCTCGTCTACTTGAATCCCCACGCGGCGAGGACGATGCATGCGCTCGGCCGTGCGGTCCAGACCGCCTTCGGGGTCAGGGAGGGCGACATCCTCGGCGGCAGCATCCACCGCTTCCACAAGAGCCCGGCTCGGGTCGAGGGGATCCTCCGCTCGCGTGCGTCGCTCCCGCACGAGGCGGAGCTGGACTTCGGCGAGGCGACGCTCCACGCCGCGATCGACGAGGTGAGGGACGCGTCAGACGAGCTCGTCTGCTATGTCGTCGTGCTGGAGGACGTCGCTGCGAAGCGAGCTGCCGAGGCTCGGGCGGGCGACCTCGCCCAGCGGGTGCACGACTTCGAGCAGGTCAACGGTACGATCCAGACGATCGCAGCCGCGACCGAGCAGATGCTGGCGAGCGTCGCCGAGATCGCCCGGAGCGCAGGACAGGCGACCTCGACGGCAAAGGAAGCGGTGCGGGCCGCAGCGGAGACCGAAGCGACTGTGTCGAGCCTCGGCGAGGCCAGCGCCCAGATCGGCTCCGTGGTCAAGCTGATCACCGAGATCGCGAGCCAGACGAACCTGCTCGCGCTCAACGCGACGATCGAAGCCGCCCGCGCCGGCGACGCGGGTCGCGGCTTTGCCGTGGTGGCGAGCGAGGTGAAGGCGCTCGCCCGCGGCACCGCGGAGGCCACGGGCAAGATCGGCAGCATCGTCGAGGAGATCAAGCGCAACACGGCGAGCGCGGTGGGGGCGATCGCCTCGATCTCGGGCGTCATCGGCCGCATCGACGAGATGCAGGGCACGATCGCGGCTGCCGTCGAGGAGCAGAGCGCGGTGACCGGTGAGATCAGCCGCAACCTCGCCGAGGTGAGCAGCAGGGTCGAGGAGATCGTCCGGGTCGCGTCGGCGTCGGCGTCGTGAGCCCGGGCCGGGGCGGCGGGCTCCGGAGCCGAGCCGAGCGCCCCGGCATCAGACGGCCCGCACGACCGGCCAGGTAGACTTGCCGCCGATGGACGGCCCGACCTGAGATGAGCCGGGCTCTCCAGCTCGACCTGTACGAGATCACGATGGCGTCGAGCTACCTCCGACGGTCGATGGTCGGTCCGGCGACCTTCAGCCTCTCGGTGCGCAGCCTGCCCGCGGGCTGGGGCTACCTCGTCGCCGGCGGCCTCGAGGACTGTCTCGCGTACCTCGAGGACATGTCCTTCCTCCCCGACGACCTCGCCTACCTCGAAAGTGTCGGCATCGACGCCGAGGCGCTGCGCGGGCTCTCCACGCTCCGCTTCACCGGCGACGTGTGGGCCGTCCCGGAGGGCACGGCGGTCTTCGCGGGGGAGCCGTTGCTCGAGGTGACCGCACCTCTGCCCGAGGCGCAGCTCGTCGAGACGTACCTGCTGAACATGTGCACATTCCAGACGGCCGTCGCGACCAAGGCGGCGCGTTGCATGAGCGGGGCGTCGGGAAGGATCGCGCTCGTGGACTTCAGCCTCCGTCGGACCCAGGGCATGGACGCGGGCTTGTCGGTGGCCCGGCTCTCGGCGATGTGCGGGTTCGTCGGGACGAGCAACGTCGAGGCGGCACGCCGTTTCGGGCTCGAGCCGTCCGGCACGATGGCGCACTCCTACGTCGAGGCCTTCGAGGACGAGCGGGACGCGTTCGCGTCGTTCGCGCACGACCACCCGAAGCGTGCGACGTTCCTCGTCGACACCTACGACCCGATCGAGGGAGTGCGCCGCGCGATCGAGGTCATCGGCGCCCAGGGCCTCGAGTCGACCGCGGCCCTGCGCATCGACAGCGGCGATCTCGGAGCCCTCGCCCGCCTGGCGCGGTCCGAGCTCGACCGGGCGGGTCTTGCCGCCGTCCGGATCTTCGTCTCGGGAGGGCTCGACGAGCACGACCTGGCACGTTTCGTCGCCGCAGGCGACCCCGTCGACGCGGCCGGCGTCGGGACTCGTCTCGGGGTCGTGGCGGACGCGCCGTACCTCGACTCCACCTACAAGCTCGTCGAGTACGCAGGCAGGTCGGTCGCGAAGCTCTCGATCGGCAAGGCGACGCTGCCGGGGGCCAAGCAGGTCCTGCGCGGCCTCGGCTACGAGGACCGGATAGCCCGTCGTGGCGAGGAGCCGGCTCCTGGCGAGGTGCCGCTGCTCGAGCTCGTCATGCGATCGGGGAAGCGCACACAGCCCGCCGAGCCACTGTCGGCCAGCCGCGAGCGGGTAGCGGCCGCGCTCTCGTGCCTGCCCGCGTCGGCGCGCGCGCTCGTCGGAGCTGTCGCCCCCGAGCCGGTCGTGACCGAGGCGCTCCGGGCGCTGACCGACGAGGTGTGGGGCGCGGCGCGGGGCAGGTCCGGTGCGCCCCGCTAGCTCGTCGCCGGAGACAGATCGGTCCGGCACGGGTGTGCGCTCGTCGGTCCGGCACGGGTGTGCGCTCGCGGGCGGGGCACTCTAGGCTCGCACGCCGTGGACGAGGAGACGGCTGGAGGCGGCGCGGGGCGGGGTCGTGGCGCGCCCCTCGCGATCGGGATCGACTACGGCACCGAGTCGGGCCGGGTGCTCGTGCTCGACCTCGTGTCGGGCGCGGAGCTCGGCGTGTCCGAGGTCCGCTACGCGCACGGCGTGCTGGAGGACGTCCTCCCGGGGACGGGCGAGGCTCTCGGTCACGACTGGGCGCTGCAGCACCCGCTCGACTACGTCGAGGTCCTCGAGCGGGGCGTGCCGGACGCGCTCGCCCGAGCGGGCGTCGACCCGGCGCGCGTCGTCGGCCTCGGCATCGACGTGACGTCGTGCACCGTGCTCCCCGTCGCCGCAGACGGCACCCCGCTGTGCACGACGCAGAGGTGGCGCAGCCATCCGCACGCGTGGCCGAAGCTGTGGAAGCACCACGGCGCGCAGGGCTACGCGGACCGCCTCACCGAGGTCGCGCTCGAGCGCGGCGAGCCGTTCCTCTCGCGCTACGGGGGCCGCATCTCCTCGGAGTGGTACTTCCCGAAGCTGCTCGAGATGTTCCACGAGGACCGTCCCGTCTACGACGCGACCGACGCGTTCGTCGAGGCCACGGACTGGATCGTCTGGCACCTCACGGGCAACCAGGTCCGCTCGGCGTGCGCCGCGGGCTACAAGGCCTTCTGGTCGGCGGCGGACGGCCTGCCCCCGACGAGCTACTTCACGGCTGCCTACCCGGGGTTCGACCGTCCGGGGGAGAAGCTCGGCAGCACCTTCGCGCCGCTCGGTGCGAGTGCCGGCACGCTCCGGCCGGAGCTCGCGGCGCGGCTCGGTCTTCCAGCCGGTGCAGCCGTCGCGGTGGGCAACGTCGACTCGTTCGTGTCCGTGCCGGGTGCAGGCGTCGAGAGCCCCGGGACATTCGTCATGGTCATCGGGACGTCGATCTGCGACATGGTCGTCCACCCGAGCGAGGTGCTCCTTCCGGGCATCACCGGCGTCGTCGCCGACGGCATCCTGCCCGGCTCCTTCGGCTACGAGGCCGGCCAGCCGGCCGTCGGCGACATGTTCGCCTGGTACGTCGACCGCCTCCTCGGGACGGATCCCGCTGCCCGCGCGTCGCGCTACCGCGAGCTCGAGGAGGCAGCCGACGCGCTCGCGCCCGGTGCGACGGGCCTCGTCGCCCTCGACTGGTGGAACGGCAACCGCTCGGTGCTCGCGGACGCGGACCTCTCGGGAGTGCTCGTCGGCGCGACGCTCGCGACGAGCCCCGCGGAGGTCTACCGGTCCCTGCTCGAGTCCGTCGCGTTCGGCAACCGCAGGATCGTCGACAACTTCGTCGAGCACGGGCTCGACATCGACACGATCGTCGCCTGCGGCGGCATCGCGGACAAGAGCCCCGGGCTCATGCAGATGCTCGCGGACACCACCGGGCGGACCGTCGCGGTAGCGGGGTCGCCGCAGATCCCGGCGCGCGGCTCCGCGTTGTTAGATCGT
>JAJZCK010000202.1 GCA_021846125.1 Actinomycetes bacterium
GCGGCGGTGCGGCGGTGCGGCGGTGCGGCGGTGCGGCGGTGCGGCGGTGCGGCGGTGCGGCGGTGCGGCGGTGCGGCACAGGATCCCCGATCTTGATATGACGGGTGCGAGAAGGAGGCGGATGTGGCGATCTATCTGAGGGCAGCTGACGGCGCCTACGCGAAGCGTGTACTGGTCGCCGGTGATCCTGGGAGGATCGAGCGGCTCGCCGGCCTGCTCGACGGTGCGGAGATGGTCACGAAGAACCGAGGACTTCTCGGCTACACCGGTACGTACAACGGGCAAAGTGTGAGCGTCCAGTCTGTAGGCATGGGTTGTCCGAGCATGGCGATGGTCGGCGAGGAGCTGTTCGACTACGGAGTCGAGCAGATGATCCGGATAGGCACGTGCAGCTCCTTCGCTCCCGGAATTGCCAACGGCGACGTGATCGTCGTCACCGGGGCCGCTGCCGGCGACGGGACGACGGCGAGTCTCGCCGGCGGTGGTCCCGTCGCTGCATTCCCAGATTTTGCCCTGACCGCGGCACTCGTCGCGTCGGCGAACCAGCGTCTGTCGAGATTCCATGTCGGTCCGGTCGTCACAGTGGACGTCGAGCCACATCTCTCTTCCACGTCGACGGCGGGGTGGCGCAGCCAGGGATTGCTCGCCGTGGAGATGGAGGCATCCGCGATGTTCAATCTCGCCCTTCGGAGGAGCGCGGTCGGTCGACGTGTCCGGGCGGGATGCGTCCTCACGGTCAGCGACGGGTTGGACGGCCATCCGGACGGCTCGCAGACGTACCTCAGCGACGACGAGCTCGCAGTGGCAACCGACGCGATGCACCTCGTCGCCCTCGAGGCGCTCGTCGCAGTGCCTCTGGACTCGGTATAGGGGGGCTTGCCGTAGTCGACAAAGTGCCTGCACGCCCGTCCACTCGCACGGCAGGTGCGACGTCCGAGATCGACCGGGGCGGGCTCCGAGGACGCGAGGCGACGCACCCGCCGGAGCCCGAGCACGGGAGCCCGAGCGGCGGTTTCGACGGCCACCGGGTCTCGCCGCGCTACGCGTCCGCCCGCGCGATCCCCGTAGCGAACGCCCCTACCGTGGCGGCCGCGCCGTGGTCGAGCACCACGTCGACCTCGTGGTTGACCGCCATGCCGTCGTAGCTGAAGTTCGCAGAGCCGATCATCGCCTCGCTCCCACAGGCGAGGATCTTCGCGTGCAGGTAGGGACGGGCTGGCGCGAGCTCGACGTGGACACCGCCCCTGCGCAGCCACGCGGCGGCCGACGCCTCTCCGTATCCCGTCGGGTTCAACACGACCGTCACCGCGACGCCGCGGCGCTCCGCCGCGACGAGCGCGTCCTGGAGGGTGTAGTCCGACAGGTAGTTCGCGACGACCGTGCAGTGTCCCGTCGCGTGGGCGACGACCGCGAGCATCGCCGGCAGGATGGCCGTGCCCGTCACGAAAGGCCCGAACGCGCCGCTCGCCGGCGTGCCGGATCCTCCGGCAGCCGCCCAGTCCCGGGCGAAGAGCAGCGCCGCGTCGCGTACCGCCGCACCGGACAGCTCGACGTCCGCGTCCGTCGTGTACGACGAGGCGGCGCCGAGGTTCACCCCGCCGACGAGCACCCGGGCGTCGTCGACGACGAGCAGCTTCACGTGGTCGATCCCACCGCGGACCGCGAGCTTGCGCACCGCCACCCCGGACCGGGCGAGCTCGGCGTCGCTCGCCAGGCTCTGGTATTCGGTCGGGTCGCTGACGACCCGGACCGCGACGCCACGGCGTCTCGCCGACTCGAGGGCGGAGACGATCGCCGGGTTGCCGAGCTCGTACATCTCGAGCTCGATGCTGTGGCGGGCCTCGGCGATGAGCCCGAGAGTCGTGATCGCGACGAGCGGCGCAGAGACGACCGTCGCGGTCGGCTCGGGCACCGGCGTGCTGCCCGGGCGGGCGACGGCTGCACCCGCGAAGGCTGCTCCCGACGGGCCGGCGACGAGCGCTACGGCGGCGAAGGCGACGGCGGCGATCCGGTGTCTGGTCATGCGACCAAGCCTCCCAGAGCGCTCGGGCCGCCGGGGGGACCGGTAGCACTGCCCCGGTCGGCGAGAGCCGCCAGCCCCTACGATGCGAGCTGGAGCCGAGACTGTCGTGGTAGCGGGTCGCCGTCTCGGCCCCGAGCCGGGTTCGACGGGACGCGCGGGCGGAGCAGGCGGTCCTGGCCCGCGTCGCACCCTCGGAGGTGTCGGAAGGTGACGGACGAGACGGCCGGCGACGGGACGGGGACCGCGCCCGGGACTGGCCGCGCTCGAAGAGCCACTGCGCCCGGGGGCCTCGCCGCGTGGAGGAGCGCCTTCGGCTCCGCCCGCGTGCACGTCAGGCAGGACCGCATCGCCGTCGCGGCGGGGAGCTTCGCGTACAGGTGGTTCCTGTCGCTCTTTCCCGTCCTCATCGCCCTTCTCGGAGCCTCCTCGATCGTCGACATCCCGCGAGGCACGATGACGCGCCTCGTCGACGGCTTCACGCGGGCTCTTCCCGCCGGCGCCGCCGGCGTGCTCACCGCGGCGGTCCGCAGCAGCGCAGGTCACCCGCGAGGGGCGGTCACGACGATCGTTGTCGCCGGGATCGTCGCCCTCTGGAGCGCGACGTCGGGGATGGTGATCGTCGAGGAGGGTCTCGACATGGCCTACGAGCTGCCCCAGGATCGCTCGTTCCTCGCGAAGCGCCTCCGCGCCGTCCCGCTCCTCGCAGCGGCCGTCGTCCTCGGAGGAGGCGCGTCTGCGCTCGTCGTCTTCGGACCTGCGATCGGGGGAACCCTGAGGAGCGCCGGCCCGCTGACCGGGACGGCCCTCGTGGTCGCATGGTCGGTGGCGCGTTGGGCAGCTGCCCTCGTGCTCGTCGGGGTCCTGCTCTCGATCATCTACTGCTGGGCCCCCAACCGCCCGAGACCGCAGTGGCGCTGGCTGAGCCCCGGTGCGCTCGTCGCGACGGTGCTCTGGGCCGGAGCGTCCGTCGGGCTCTCGTACTACACCTCGGTCTCCGGGTCGTACAGCAAGACCTACGGTGCCCTCGCCGGAGTCGCCGTCTTGATCTTCTGGCTCTACCTGACCGGGATGATCGTCCTGCTCGGCGGCGAGGTGAACGCGGCGTTCGAGCGCGAGCGGGCTGCTCGCCGACCCGGACCCGGCGTGCCCGTCATGGGCGAAGTAACATGAAAGTGTCTCTGTAGTTCCCGCGACGTCGTCCGAGATCCCCGGCACGGGAGGATCCGGCGAAGGCGTCGCTTTCTCGGTGTCGATCGATGCCACAGACCGGAGCACACGATGTCGCAGGTCGGGGTACATGCGACGATGCCGGCGGCGTTGGTCGGACGTCGAGAGCAGCTGCGTCGCCTGACGGAGCTGCTCTCGCTCGCCGAGGTCGGCTCGGGTCAAGTCGCCGTCGTCCGCGGGGAGGCCGGCATCGGCAAGACGCGGCTCCTCGCAGAGGTCGTCGGCGTGGCGGCGTCCAAGGGGTGGCTCACCCGGACGGCCGCCGCCAGCGAGATCGACGAGACGAGAGCCTTCGGCGCCGTCGCGGACGCGCTCCGTGTGTCGCTCGCGGCGGTCGACCCGCGGCTCGTCGAGATCGCCCGGCAGATGGACGGGCGTGAGAGCAGGGCGCCGTCGCTCGAGCGGGTCCCCGTCGAGGTGCACCGAATCGCCGACGAGCTGGTCGGGTACGTCGAGACCTTGTGCAGCTCCGCACCGTTGGCGCTCGTCGTCGAGAACCTGCACTGGGCGGACAGCTCGACGCTCGTCTTCCTTCGCCGGCTCGTCCAGCTGTGCCCGCAGCACCCGGTGCTCGTGCTCCTCAGCGTCCGCCCTACGGACCGACCCGAGGTCGAGGTGCTCGTCCGCACGGCCGCCGGCGCTGGAGGAGCGCTCGTCGACCTCGAGCCGTTGGACTTCGGCTCGGTTTGCGAGCTCGCCGAGCAGATCCTCTGGGGGCAGCCCGGTCCACGGCTGTCTGCACAGCTCCAGAGGACCTCGGGCAATCCCCTGCTCGTCGTCGAGCTGCTCTCCACCGCGCGCCAGAGGGAGCTCCTCACCCGCACTGCGACCGGCCAGGTCGAGATCGAGGACGCCGACCTCCCGGTCGGTATCGACGTCACCGTCCTCCACCACTTGAGCGTGCTCCCGGCAGAGACGGTCGACCTGTTGAGGACGGCGGCGATCCTCGGCCAGACCATCGACCTCGCGGAGCTCGCGCTCGTGACGGGACGCGCCATGCTCGAGCTGGCCGGCCCCGTCCGCGCGGCTGTGCAGGCTCGCATCGTCGAGACCGCGGGCGGCCAGCTCTCGTTCCGCCACGACCTGATCCACGACGCCTTGTACCAGGACTGGCCGCCGCAAGTGCGCAAGGCCCTGCACAACGAGTTCGGGCGCCTGCTCGCCGCGAGCGGCGCTCCGTCGTACAAGGTCGCGCACCACCTCGCCCTCGGAGCCGAGTGGGGCGACTCCGAAGCGGTCCGCTGGCTGCAGCGAGCCGGCCTGGAGGTCGCTCCGCTCGCGCCACTTGCCGGCACGAAGCTGCTGCAGCGCGGCGCCGATCTGGCCCGTCTCGACGATCCCGTGCGAGACGTCGTCCGCACGGACCTCGCGTTCGCG
>JAJZCK010000203.1 GCA_021846125.1 Actinomycetes bacterium
CGAGGCGCGCGGAGCTCGAGGCTCTCCTCGGGTCGCTTCCCTGGCTGTTCGATCTCCACGTCGTCCCCGCGTCGAGCTTCATCCGACGACGCGACGACGAGCTCTACCGGGAACATCGTGAGAGCGGCCAGCTCGAGGACCTCGGCGGGGAGCAGCTCGACGATGACCACCACGGGAACGACGAGGATCGCGGGCGCCTTCCCTCGCGCTCCTGTGCAGCGTGCAGAGAGCCGGCTGGGCCGGCCAACGACATCGACGACACCGGCGAGATCGTCCTCGCACACGATAAGCGTCTTTGCTTTGACGTGCTCCTCGCGCACCTCCTCCGGCGCATCACCGCAGAGGGAGCTGTCCTTGGCGACTACGACATGGCGGTGCTGTCTCGGCTCGTCGTCGCAGCCACCGTGGACGTCCTCGACGCAATGCAGCTGTGCACCAGGCTTTGCGTCGAGCTCGCGACGGGAGAGGTCCTCGGTCCTCCTGACATCATGGGCGTGAGCGGCACGCAGCTGTCGTCATGCAACCTGGCCTCGGACGAGATGGCCGTGAGTGAGATCGTCCGCGGCCTCGTCACCGGTCTCTACGAGCTGATCGACGACGAGCTCGTCGGCATCTACCTCGACGCACTCCGCCGGTTCGGTCCTGCACCGTCACCGTCTGGATGGGGTGACGGGGAGGGGTCGTAGACGCGGGCACGGGCGTTCACGTGATCGACCCCCGGTGGTCACCGACCTCTCTCGCCCCGACCCATCGTGGACACGATGGCGTTGACGCGACGCGTCCTGCACGGCTCGCTCGGCTTGTGACGCTGCGTCACATCTGAGGCGTTCACAGCTCTGATCGTCGCAGCTAGATGGGCATAATGACGTTCGGTATAACCGGCCCACCATGCGCGCGACGCGGTAGAGGAGCCGTAGGCGCGCCTCGCGCTCCGCGCTCGGGGACCCTGGGCTCGGGCGTAGCGGCGCACGAGGCTGGCGTCGGAGAGGCCGAGGCCGACTGCGCTGATCCGCTGGCCCAGGTTGTCCAGGCACCAGCGAGCCATCGCGGCCGGGGGCTCTCGCACCGGGGCCCGGTAGGCGGTGGCCTCAGCTTCTGTCAACGTGGCCATGAGAAGCTGCCTTCCCGCTGTCTAGACCGTTCTCGGTACCTCCAACAGCCCCGCACCTGGGTCCGTCAGGCACGCGGACGGCACGCCGGTCCGTATCTACGTATCAGCGTAGAGGGCCTGTCCAGACGACTACGGTCTAGCGTCGTACCCCCTGGTACGGCCATTGACACCTCTTCTGCTGCGAGCCCCCGACCTGCAACGATGCGGATGTGCCGCAGTTGGCTGGACAGGCCTTCAGCGTAGGTCGGTAACTACGCTGTTCGACCGGGTCGTGGTTGTCGATAGTCACCTGGCGGCCGACCAGGCTGCTCGAGAAGAAGCTGGCCACCTCGAGCAGCCACCTAGACTCAGCTGCATGCCGCTTACGGTCACACTCCCCGAGGATCTGGTCGCTCGCGCTGCCGCCGAGGCCGAGCGCCGCGGGGTCAGCATCGACCAAGTGGTCGCCGAGGCCCTTGTCACCCGGCTCGCCGAGGCCATCCCCGCGGCGGGTACTCGCCGTCACTTGGCGTTCGCCGGCGTCGGGGCATCGACCAGTGGCAAGAACGCCGTCGACGCCGACGAGCTGTTCACTGAGGGCTTCGGGCGCGACTGAGTGCTCATCGTCGACACCGGCCCGTTGGTGGCTGCGGCCGACCGCAGTGATGCCCACCACGCGGCCTGTCGAGACCTCCTCGAGGCGGACCCTGGACCGCTCGTCACGACTGCCATGGTCGTCGCTGAGGCCGCGTACCTGATCGATCGCCAGCTCGGCCCTGGCGCCGAGGCCACCCTGTACGCCTCGATCAACGACGGCGCTCTTCTCGTGGAGCACCTCCTCGGAGAGGACTGGCAGCGCATCGGTGCTCTCGTCGTCACCTACGCCGACTTGCGCCTCGGTGGTACCGACGCCTCGGTCGTCGCTGTCGCCGAGCGCCTCGGGACATCGCGGATCGCCACCTTGAACCACCGCCACTTTCAGGTTGTCAGGCCGCGGCACGCCGACTCGTTCGACCTCCTGCCCTAATGACCACTCCCTGCGCGCCTACTGAGAACTGCCAGGCGAGGGCCGGCCGGTCTCCGGCTTGTCACACCATCACGGATACGCTGTTCCGTATCTACGTATCAGCGTAGGTCATCAGTAACTACGCCGATCCTCAGGGAGTGCTGCCGGCCAGGGCGACGTCTCGGGGAGGCTCTGGCGTCAGCGTGTGCTCCAGGGCCTCTGCCTGGCTGGCGAGCTCGGCGAGGTCTCTTTGCCAGTCCCGCGGAGGACCGCCAGGACGATCACCAGTACAACCAGCGCGCCGAGCAAGGCCGCAGCGACCAGGGCCACCTGCTGCCGCCGGGTCCAAGCTGGCGGTACTGCCAGCGGCGCCGGAGGGTGGGGGAGCGCGCCAGGAGAGACAGCAGGCTGTGGGCGATGCCGTCGTCGAGGCGATCGAGGTCCCGTCGGGCCTTGTCGAGGTGCCGGCGGGCGAGGGCGGCGATCTCGCGCCCGAGCTCGACTGCCTGGCGGTCCGCGTCGGCCATCAGGGACGTCACCGGTCCGCCGGCCGCCGAGGGAGTCGGGACCGAGCGCCAGGCGACCTCGCCGGTGAGGCTGTTGTCAGCGGAGTGCCCGACCGCCGCGATCACCGGAACCGGACAGCTCGCCACGGCCCGGGCCACGAGCTCGGTGTCGTAAGGCAAGCGGACGGCGGAGTCGCCGCCACGGGCGAGGATCACCACGTCTGCGTCGAGCGCGGCGAGGCGCATCGACGCTGCGACACGTTCGGGGGCCGCCGCACCTTCCGCGGGGGAGCGGGCCACTTGGAGCCGGCACGCCCATCCAGAGGTCCCCAGGAGGGTCTCTAGATGGCTGGTGTCTTTCGCGAGAACGACCGAAAGTCCTCCGAAAGGATCGACAACTCGGGCCGGTTCGAGTCATCCAGCCGGAGATCGGCCCGCACAAGCGATCCTGTGCGGGCCCCTCTTCAGGCGGCCATGCGGCTGGCTCTCCGTCGACCTCGAGCCAGTGCGACGCGCCCACACACACAGCCAGGGCCAACACGGCCATCGAGATGCGAATACATCTCTCGCTTGAGACCGCGACAGTGGCACGACGTCGTGGCTGTGCAGTCACCCATGACCCTTAACGAGCATCCCCATTCCGTCCCCGTCGCGATCTGCCGTGCCACAGCGCTCGTCGTGCTCCGAGCACTTCCCTGTGGGGTGATCACCTGCCGTGGTCGTGTCGAGCCGATCGAGGTCTACCTCGTCGTCGAGGAGACAGGCGCCTCGGTCCTGCCGGCGAACCTCGCCACCATGTATGCGCAGCGCCACGTCGAGGAGTACCTCGCGGAAATAGGCGATGTTGCGCCGGGCACGCGTCGCCGGCGGCGGCGATGCGCTACCAGCACGCGTCACGGGAGCGTGACAGGACTCTCGCAGCGGCGCTCACGGATCTCGCGACTCCCCGCTGAGCCTTATTCTGCGGTTGTCATGCGAACGCGGTGCTGGCGGGTGGCGGGTGCTGGCACGCGAGCCCCTCACTAGGGTCTTTGCTGGAGCGGGTGACGAGAATCGAACTCGCGTTCTCAGCTTGGGAAGCTGATGTTCTGCCGCTGAACTACACCCGCGCGACCGTTGACCCTCGCCGCAGACCTGCGCTTGCGACGAGCTGGGCCTGGCCAGCTCCTTCACTGTATCGTGCGTGGCAGCCATGATCCTCTCCGACAGGTCCATCCGGGAAGAGCTCGCCTCCGGCCGGGTCGTCGTCGACCCGCTCGGCGACGGCTGCGTGCAGCCTTCGTCCGTCGACCTCCACGTCGACCGGTACTTCCGCGTCTTCCGCAACCACAGCCAGCGGGTCATCGACGTGAAGGAAGACCAGGAAGACCTCTCGGAGCTCGTGGAGGTCCTCGAGGACGACGCTCTCATCCTCCACCCCGGCGAGCTCGTGCTCGGGGCGACCCTCGAGCGGATCGTGCTGCCTGACGATCTCGTCGGGCGTCTCGAGGGCAAGTCGAGTCTCGGACGGCTCGGCCTTCTCATCCACTCGACCGCCGGCTTCGTCGACCCGGGCTTCGACGGCTACCTCACCCTCGAGCTCTCCAACGTGGCCAATCTCCCGATCACGGTCTATCCCTCGATGAAGATCGGCCAGATCAGCTTCCTCCGCATGACCACGCCGGCCGACGTGCCCTACGGCTCGTCGTCGCTCGGCTCGAAGTACCAGCACCAGCGGGGCCCGACCCCGAGCAGGTACTTCGAGAACTTCCGCTGAGCGGGGCTGAAGCGGCACCGTCCGGCCGAGCCGGAGCCCGCCGGGGCCGCCCGGTGTCCCTTCGAGGAAGAGGCAAGTCGAGTCGGGAGATGCAGCAGCCGACACGCAGAGGAGCCCGACCTCGCGGTCGGGCTCCTCTCGATTTTCGCGACTGCGACTGCGACTGCGACTGCGCCGGCTGGCCCGGCTACGACCCGCTGAAGGCCGGACCAGGTCCTATCAATCCCGATCCCGTGGGCGGATGGACGT
>JAJZCK010000204.1 GCA_021846125.1 Actinomycetes bacterium
CCTGCTCGGCGCTTACCTCGGCGCAATCCTCCTCGAGGGGGTGCCAAGGGGCGCGCTCGTCGGCGAGCGACGCTACGCGTGGGTCGGGCTCGCTGCGGCGGGGGGGGCATCCGCGCGGCTCGCGATCGGATGGACCTGGGCCGCGCTCCGGCCAGGGACCGTAGGCCCGCTCGTGGGCGCGGCCGCCGGCGAGGCGGTGACGGCCATCGTGCTGCTCGTGCTGCTTGCCGTTGGTGCACGGCCAGGACCGCGGGACGGCTCGCTGCGCATCCGCGACGTCGGGCTCTCGGTGGTCGGCTTCACGGGGCTGCTCTCGCTCATGAGCATCGACACGGTTGCGGCGAGGCATTGGCTCTCGCCACAGGCCTCGGGGTACTACGCCGCAGCGTCGGCTGGGGGGAGCATCGCGTTCTTCGTGTCGGCGGCCGCTGCGACGTCGATCTTCCCCGACGTAGCGAAGGGAGTGAGCTCACGCGACGCGCGGGCTTTCCGGGTCGGCCTCGCCGAGGTCACCGGGCTCGCCCTCGCCAGCGCGGCAGCCCTCGTGGCTGGTGCCCCGCTCGTCGTGCTCGTCGTGTTCGGGCACCGCTACGTGGCGGCGACGGCAGCCCTGCGTATCCTCGCCGTGTCCTACGGGCTTCTCGGCATCTTGTCGTACCTCGTGAGCCACCATCTCGCGCACGGCAGCCGGGCGGTCCTGCTGCCCTGGAGCGGCGCAGCGGTGCTCGTCGTAGCGGTCGTCGTCGCCCACAGGACCACGACCACGGTCGCTCTCGACGCGCTCGTCGCGTCGGGGGCGCTCGTCGTCGTCATGGGGGCGGCATCGGCCTACCTGGAGCTCCGGGCGCGAGCGGCGGCACCCGGTCGCAGCGCGATCCGGGCCGCCTCTACGGGCGTCAGTCGCCGCGGCGAGCGATCACCGTGACGAGCAGAGGCAGCACGACCGGATCGTCGCCCGGGTCGATGCCGGTGAGGGAGCAGAGGTAGGCCGCAACCGGACCCGGGCCCGCACCCGCCGGCGCCTCCGCCCACGCGTCTACGAGCTCGAGCCCGAGGTCACGTACGAGACCGGGCACGATCGCTCCGACGTCCGGGTGGCGCGCGCCCGGCATGGACATGGGGACGCCGTCGATGCGCCCTGCCGAGGTGACCGGCTCCTGGGCGACGACGTAGCCCCCAGGTCGCGTGGCACGCGCCATGCGGGCGAGTACGGCAGCGGGCTCGTGGACGTGCATCAAGAGGAACCGGCAGAACGCGAGGTCGACCTGCTCGGGTAGGAGCAGGTCCTCCCCGGACTGGGTGACGGCGACCACCTGGGCGCTGCCGGCCGCCGCCGCTGCAGCGGCCACCTCGTCCCGGGCTCGAGGGTCGCTGTCGACGGCGTAGATGCGTCCTGTGGGGCCGACGACACCGGCGAGCGCGACGGACACGTCGCCGGCCCCTGCGCCCACGTCGACACAGCGCCATCCCTCGCCGACGCCTAGCCGCTCGAGCGCCGTCGCGAGCGGGCGCCGGTAGACGTCGTTGCGCAGGTCGAGCTCGCTCATCGTCGGGAGCGTAGCCGGGCCGCGCTGGCGGTCCGGTGACGACCGCTCCGCTGCGAGCAGCTACGTTTGTCGTCCGTGCGTTTGACGATGATGCTCTGCGACGCCGCCCAGGTGGCGGACGGGAAGCTCTACGTGCTCGGAGGGGGATGGAGCCTGATCGGCCCGGACCCGATGCCGTCGGCCATCGCGATGAAGATCGACGTCGACTGGACCGAGGTCGACCGTCCTCACCACTGGGAGCTGTACCTCGCCGACGAGGACGGACAGCCGGTGATAGCGGACACGCCGGACGGACCGCAGGCGATCGAGGTCCGTGGCGACTTCGAGGTCGCGAGGCCGGTTGCCGTGCCGCCCGGGAGCCCCGTCGACGTCGCGCTCGCTCTCAACTTCGGTCCATTGCCACTCGTGCCCGAGACGCGCTACAGCTGGCGGTTGACGATCGACGGCGAGTCGCAGGACGACTGGGCGCTGGCGTTCTCGACCCGTCCGGCGCGTCCGGAGTGAGCTCGATCTCCTGAGCAGCTGTCGGACCTGTCCGACGTGGACGACGGTGCGCGGGCGCGGACGATCGTGGCGTCGGTGCTCGCGTGGTGGCAGGTGGCGCGCGTCGAGCGCGACCGCCTGCCCTGGCGCTCGACGAGTGACCCCTGGGAGGTGCTCGTCGCGGAGACGATGCTCGCGCAGACCACAGTGGGCCGCGTGTCACAGCGCTACCCGCTCTTTCTCGCGAGCCTCCCCACCCCGGGAGCGTGCGCGCGGACACCCGCCGGGGAGGTCGTGCGGCTCTGGGCGGGCCTCGGCTACTACCGCAGGGCGCTCGGCTTGCACGGCGCCGCCCGGGCGATCGTGGAGCGCCATGGAGGCGAAGTGCCGGCGACGCTTGGCGAGCTGCTCGCGCTGCCGGGCGTCGGTCCGTACACGGCGCGAGCGGTCCTCGTGACGGCGTTCGGCGCGCAGGCGGCTGTGGTCGACACCAACGTCGGGCGGGTCCTCGCGCGCGCAGTCGCCGGGCGGCCGCTTCGCATGCCGGAGGCGCAGAGGACGGCGGACACCCTCGTCCCGCCGGGCCGAAGCCGCGACTGGAACCTCGCGCTCATGGACTTCGGGAGCATCGTCTGCCGGTCACGGCGGCCGTCGTGCTCGAGCTGCCCGGTCGCGCGAGAAGGCGCATGTGCGTGGCGAGGGGGCGCTGCCGGCGCTGCCGGCGCAGACGAGGCCGGCACGAGCGCGGCTTGCTCCGACATGTCCCGTGGCGACCCGGCCGACCCCGCGGCAGGGTCGGCCGGCGTGACGGGGCGGCAGAGCCGCTTCCCGGGATCGGACCGCGAGGGCAGGGGCCGGATCGTGCGTGCCGCGTGCGACGCGCCGGTCAGCCCGGCCGATCTCGCACGGGTCGCGGGGTGGCCTGCCGACGTCGACCGCGCGCACCGCGTCGCCGAGGCGCTCGTCGCCGACGGTCTCCTCGTTTGCGGAGCGGGAGGCGAGCTGCGCCTCCCGTGAGGTACGGGGGGAGCGCAGGCCACGAGCCTCGGCTGCTTCGATCTGCGCTCTGCGAGCGGCTCCGGTGGAGGCGGTCCTGGTCGTGGCCCGGGTGACCTCGACCCGGACGAGTCCGGTAGGGTCCGTGCCTGAGCCTTGCTCGGGCGACGGACCCATGCGGTGAACCGCGCGAGAGAACCGCGTGAGAAAGGGGCTGTGGTGGCAGAGGTCACGATGTCGGAGAAGATCCGGGACGTCGTCGTCGTGGTGCCCGACGCGCACGGCGACAGCCGAGGTCGCTTCGTCGAGAGCTACCGACGGTCGTGGTTCCCTCTCGGTCGGGAGATGGTCCAGGCGAACCGGTCCGACAAAGAGCGCGGCGCTGTCGTCGGGCTCCACTACCACCTCCACCAGGCGGACTACTGGTACGTGACGCGCGGTCGCGCCCGTGTCGTCCTCCACGACCTGCGAGCAGGTTCACCGACCGAGGGGGCGACCATCCACCTGCTGCTCGGCGACGACGAGGAGCGCGGGGTGTTCGTGCCCCCGGGCGTCGCCCACGGTTTCGCCTCGCTCACGGACCTCACGCTCACCTACCTCGTCGACTCGTACTACAACTCGGTCGACGAGCTCGGCGTGGCCTGGGACGATCCCGAGATCGGAGCGGACTGGGGCGTCACGGACCCCATCTTGTCCGCGCGAGACCGGGCGAACCCGCGACGTGCGGATGTCGCGCCAGGAGCGCGACCGCTCTACGGCTCGCGAGCATGAGCGCTTTACGGGAGGCGACCCTGTTGCTGTCGGTACCGTGACGAAGTGGCGACCGCGCTGTGGCCGGAGTCGATCCGCGATTGAATGGTGGACGTGATGGCTGAGCGCGGAGCTGGCCCGCTGTGTTGACGGTGGCGGTCGGAGCTGTGCTCGTCGTGGTGGTCGCCGGAGCGCTCTGGGCACGATTCACGTCGACCAGGGCGGAGAGGCGGTCGCTCGAGTCCTACGAGCGTTCGCTCGATCTGCTCGGCGACGTGGCGCGGCGCTCTGACGCGAGCGCGGACATCCATGCTCCCGCCGACGGCGACGTGGCCCGCGCGCATGTCAGCCCAGCCAAGCCAGGCCATGTGCCGCATCCGGTGCAGAGCGCTGTCCGAATCGTGCCGTCGCCCACCGTCCGTCTCGAGCCGCCTTTAGAGCCGGCCAAGCCTGTGGCGGCCGTCGAGAAAGCCCGTGCCTACGAGGCGGCGCGCTCTCCCGAGGCGGCGCGCTCTCCCGAGGCTGACCCGCCGACCGTGCTCGTGCCCGTGGTGGCCGCCGCACCGGACCCGCCGACCGTGCTCGTGCCCGTGGTGGCCGCCGCACCGGACCCGCCGACCGTGCTCGTGCCCGTCGCCATGTCGAACCGGGCTCCTGCAGAGCAAGAGCCCTCGGCCGGGCACCCTGACGTGGTGTTCGACGCCGAGCAGGACGGCGAAGCGGAGCGCGCGCAGCATGCCGTCGGCCGCCTGGAGATCGGGCGCAACGGTCGACCGGGTCCCGAGCGAACGATCCGCCGTGCCGCCACAGGCGCCGCGGCCGCCGTC
>JAJZCK010000015.1 GCA_021846125.1 Actinomycetes bacterium
CGACGACGAAGCCGCGCAGCTCCTCGGCGAGCACGCCGCACTCCCGCAGCGAGAGCCTCTTCAGCTCTTCGGGGGAGGTGATCGTCGCGAGGAGGGGGTACGCGCGCTTGTCGTCGTCCACGTCGTTCCCCTCACGTCAAGTGCCGGTGACCGGCCAGTCACCGTGACTGCTCGTGGTCAATCCTGGCAGAGGAAGGGCCGTGCGTCAACGAGGCGCGACGGCACGAGCCGCCGGCACGAGCCGGTGGCCGGCTCGGCTCAAGTGGGTAGTGCGACGGCCTTGAGCTGGGGCGATGTAGGGTCCGGCATGCCGGTCACCACACGACGTACCGCCTCGAACACCGCCCGCGCGACGACCTCGTCGGCGCAGTCGCTTGCGAGGGCGGCACGGACCGCGTCGCCGACCGAGGCAGTGAGCGAGCGCAGGGCGATCGCGTAGCCGGGGCGTCGCTGGGCCGCGAGCGACGTGAGGTCGAGCACGACGGCGAGGTGCGGGGACATCGCCGTGGCGAGCACGCCGACGGACTTCTCGGGCCCGAGACCCGTGCCCGTGGCGACGCACGAGAAGGCGTCCGCTACCCGGCCGGCCACCGCGCCGGCCACCGCGAGGAAGAGCTCCTCCTTCGAGCCGAAGTAGCGGTAGAAGGAGCCCTTTGCGATGTCGGTCGCCCGGCAGACGTCGTCGACGGTCACCTCCGCATAGCCACGGTGGCTGAACAGCGTCGTTCCTTCGTCGACGAGGCGGTCGCGCGTCGACGAAGAGAGGCCCGCACCTCGCGCGAGGACCTCGCCCCACATGTCGGCTCGGAAGTTCCCGCCGGTCGGCCGGCCGACGAGATCCGGGAGCAGCTCGGGCAGGACACGTCCGATCGACTCGAGCGAGAGCCCGCGGCGCTCGCGCAGCAGCCGCACCAGGCGGACGACCTCGACGTGGCGCTCGTCGTAGAGGAAGCGGTTCGACGCGGCGCGCACCGGCGGTGGCAGCAGGCCGGCGGTCAGGTAGAACCGGATCGTGGCGGCGCTCGTGCCGGAACGGCCGACGAGCTCGGCCATCGAGAACGTCTTCGCGGGCGCGCCCGCGAGCTCCGTTCCTGTTGTTCCGCTGCCCGCGTGCTGAACTGCCGGTATCGTTCCCGGCGTGGGCCGCGTCGCAGTCGTCACGGACTCGAGCACGTGCCTCCCGGCAGCGCTCGCCGAGGTGTTCGGCATCCGCGTGCTCCCTATC
The DNA here is from genome assembly GCA_021846125.1 of Actinomycetes bacterium. Taxonomy (GTDB): domain Bacteria; phylum Actinomycetota; class Acidimicrobiia; order Acidimicrobiales; family Bog-793; genus JAJZCK01. The sequence goes on from JAJZCK010000015.1 coordinate 1,226, forward strand.
AGCGCCAACCTGCCCGAAGACCGGTCCTCCCCTGACGCAGATCTCGCCGCCGGCACGTCGTGGCCGCTCTCGGAGGCCGCCGAGCAGGAAGAGCTCACGGGGGCCAACCGGCCCTTTGTCACAGAGTACCTGGCGGCCGTCGAGGGCCCCGGCCACGACGCGGCGGTCCTCGTCACTCCCGCTGTCGAGTTCGCCGCCATGTTCCGCAACGCGTCGCTCGCCGCCGAGCTCGCGGACCGCCCCGCGGTGGCGGTCGACGCGCGCACGGCCGCGGCCGGCCAGGCTCTCGTGGTGCTCGCCGGGGCCGAGGAGGCTGCGAAGGGTGCAGACCTCGCAGCGGTCGTTGCCGCGATCGAGGATGCCTCCCGCCGCGTCGAGCTCGTCGCGTCGCTCGAGACCCTCGGTCCGCTCCGCAGGAGCGGACCGGTCCCCGACGCGGTCCTCGGCCCTGACGACGAGAGCGAGAGCCGCAGCGTGTTCCGCATGCGGGGGGGCACGATCGAGCCGCTCGGCCCGACCGGGAGCGCGCAGGAGACCCTCGAGACGATTCGCCAGGCGTACGTCGACGGCACGCCTGGCGGTGCCGAACGCTCGACGGTGTTCCACGCGGGCGCGGCGGAGCTGGCCGAGCGCCTCGAGGCGATGATCGGGCCGGTCGACTTCGTGAGCGGGTTCAGCGCGTCGATGCAGGTGCACACCGGTCAAGGCGTCGTCGGCGTCGCGTGGCTCGCGAAGGCCGTCCCGTCGTGATCCGCCAGGCCCGGGCCACTCAGGCGCCGCGCGCCGACGCTTCCCGGCCAGGACCGGGCACGACGATCACGGCCGAGCTGCCGGTCGTCACGTCCGCCGGGCTCGTCAGGCCCGAGCGCGGACCGCGTGCGCGCCGTCGCTCGGCGCCCTACCTCGTGCGTCTCGTCGTCTGGCTCCTCGTGTTCGTGCTCGTGTGCATGCTGGCCGGAGCCGCCGTCGAGCACTACCACCCGAGCTGGCTCGACTTCCTGCAGAACCACGCCTCCGCGGTCGTGGCGGCCGACGCGGCACCGTCGCGCGCGCCGGCGAAGGGCGGCACCGCTCCGAGGTCGACGCACGTGCCCGCGTCCGGCTTCCGTCTCCTCGACGAGGGAGCCAGGGGCGCGAGCTACGTGGTGCCGGCCCGCAGCTACTCGATCGTCGTGACGACGTCGCATCCGTGCTGGACCCAGGTCGCCGAGCCCGCGGGGTCGGCCACCCCCGCGTACGCCGAGACCGTCCAGCCGACAGCGTCGCCGAAGGCGTTCGCCGTGACCGGGAGCGCCTCGGTCGTCGTCGATGCCGCTGCCGAGAGCGTCGCCGTCGAGATACGTGGCGTGACCGTCGGTACGATCCACCTGCCGCGTCTCGGCTACACGTACTCGTTCAGCCCGACCGGCGCCTGAGCCGCGGACGACCCCCGGCCGCAGACGACCCCGGGTGGTCGACCACTCTCCGGGCCCGACCGACCCCAGGTGCTCGACGACCCCAGGCACAAGACCACAAGGAAGGACCGCACGTACGTGACGTCGCGACCCAACGACACTCCCGCGGCGCCGCACGGCACCGCGCGCGTGAACATCGCCCGGCAGAGGAGGTTCTGGGACCGCAACGCGAGCTCGTGGGACCATCACGCCGGGGATAGTCCAGGCCTCGTCAAGGTCGTCGAGCGGGTCGTGGCCGAGGGCGCGCCCGCCGCGGGCGAGCGAGTCGTCGACCTCGGCTGCGGCTCCGGGCAGCTGGCACTGAGGATCGCGCCCGTGGTCGCCTCCGTCGTCGCCGTCGACGTGAGCCCGGCGATGATCGGCCTCCTCGAGCAGAACGCCCGTGCGGCGGGGATCGCCAACGTCGAGGGCCGCGCGGTGCCGATCGAGCACCTCGACCTCGAGGCCGAGTCGGTGGACCTCGTCGTGTCGAACTACGTGCTCCACCACCTACGCGACGAGGACAAGGCGGCAGCGGTCCGGCAGGCGGCCGGCTGGCTCCGACCGGGGGGAAGGCTCGTCGTCGGGGACATGATGTTCGGGCGGGGTGGCGACGCGCGAGACCGGGAGATCATCGCCTCGAAGGTGCTGCTCATGCTCCGGAAGGGCCCCGGCGGCTGGTGGCGGATCGCCAAGAACGCGGGCCGGTTCTTGTTCCGGGTGCAGGAGCGGCCGGTGTCGATGGACCGATGGGTGGAGATGTTCCGGTCGGCGGGTCTCGTCGAGGTCCGCGCCGTGCCGGTCGTCAACGAGGCGGCCGTCGTGGTCGGGACGAAGACGACGCAGGCGCGGCGCTAGGTTCGTGGGGAGATGACTCTGCGACGCCTCGCCGAGCTTGGTGCGGCCGGCTCGTTCCAGCGACGACACGTGGGAACGAGCGTGGCTGACCAGGCGGCCATGTGCGCCCTGCTCGGGGTCTCGAGCCCGGCCGAGCTGCTCGAGCGTGCCGTCCCGCCGGGGATCCGCACGAGGCGCCCGTTCGCTATCCCGGCGCCGGCGGACGAGCCTGCCGTGCTCGCGGAGCTCGCGGAGCTCGCGGACCGAAACGAGCGGTGGACGTCTCTCGTCGGCATGGGCTACCACGCGTCCGTCACGCCGCAGGTCGTCCAGCGCAACGTCCTCGAGAACCCTGCGTGGTACACGGCGTACACGCCCTACCAGCCGGAGATCAGCCAGGGGCGGCTCGAGGCGCTGCTCAACTTCCAGACCGTCGTGGCCGACCTCACGGCCCTCGAGGTCGCGAACGCGTCGCTCCTCGACGAGGCCACCGCCGCTGCCGAGGCGCTGTCGATGTGCCACGCCGCCGCCCGCCGCGACGGCGTGTACCTCGTCGACGCAGGGTGCCATCCTCAGACGATCGAGGTGGTGCGGACACGCGCCGGGGCCCGCGGGACGCGCGTCGTCGTCGGCGACCCGTGGAGCTACCTGGACGGAGCCGGCCCGGACGGGACCGAGGTGGTCGGGGTGCTCGTGCAGCACCCGTCGACCGCAGGCGAGGTCCGCGACCTCGGGCCGCTGTGCGAGCGGGCGCACGGGCGAGGTGCGCTCGTTGTCGTCGCAGCGGACCTCCTCTCCCTCGCTCTCCTGCGCCCGCCGGGCGAGCTCGGCGCGGACGTCGCCGTCGGGACGGCGCAGCGCTTCGGGGTGCCGCTCTGGTTCGGTGGCCCGCATGCCGCGTACATAGCGACGCGGCCGTCGCTCCGCCGCCTCCTGCCCGGGCGGATCGTCGGGGTGTCGGTCGACGCTGACGGGCACCCCGCCCTGAGGCTCGCCCTCCAGACCCGGGAGCAGCACATCCGGCGTGAGCGTGCGACGAGCAACATCTGCACGTCCCAGGCGCTCCTGGCTGTCGTCGCCGGCTTCTACGCGGCCTACCACGGACCGGACGGGCTCCGGACCATCGCAGAGCGGGTCCATCGTCTCGCGGTGGTGCTCGTGGCCGGCCTGCGCCGGAGCGGAGCAGAGGTGGTGACGGAGCGCTTCTTCGACACGGTCACCGTGCGCACCGGATCGCGTACCGACGCCGTGCTCGCTGCCGCGGCCTCGCACCGGGTCAACCTGCGTCGGGTCGGCGAGGCAGCGGTCGGGATCGCCCTCGACGAGACGACGACGGCCGCGACGCTCGGGGTGCTCTTCTCGGTCTTCGGAGTCGAGGCGACGGTCGAGGAGCTCGACGTGCTCGCCGAGAGCCCGCTCTCCGGCGACGTGCTGCGCACGTCCTCGTACCTCGGCCACCCGACGTTCTCCCGCTACCGCTCCGAGACGGCGATGCTCCGCTACATGCGCAGGCTCGCGGACAAAGACGTCGCGCTGGACCGCTCGATGATCCCGCTCGGATCGTGCACGATGAAGCTGAACGCCGCGGTGGAGATGGCCGCCGTCGGCTGGCCCGGCTTCACGGAGGTCCACCCCTATGCCCCGCACGAGCAGGCCACCGGCTACCTGGAGCTGATCCGCCAGCTCGAGGCGTGGCTCGCCGACCTCTCCGGCTACGACGCCGTGTGCGTCCAGCCCAACGCCGGCTCCCAGGGCGAGCTCGCAGGCCTGCTCGCGATCCGCCGTTACCACGAGAGCCGAGGGGAGCCCGAGCGCCTCGTCTGTCTCGTGCCGAGCTCTGCGCACGGGACGAACGCTGCGAGCGCGGCCATGGCCGGGCTCGAGGTCCTGGTCGTCGCGTGTGACGAGCACGGCGACGTCGACCTCGCCGACCTGTCGGCGAAGCTCGGAGCACATCCGGGGAAGGTCGCCGCGCTCATGCTCACCTACCCCTCGACCCACGGCGTCTACGAGGAGCGGGTGCGCGAGGTGTGCGCGCTCGTCCACGCCGCAGGTGGACAGGTCTACATCGACGGGGCGAACCTCAACGCTCTCGTCGGAGTCGTACGGCTCGCCGAGATCGGCGGCGACGTCTCGCACTTCAACTTGCACAAGACGTTTTGCATCCCTCACGGTGGTGGCGGGCCGGGGGTCGGGCCCGTCGGTGCGAGGGCGCACCTCGCACCGTTCCTCCCCGGGAGCACCACGGTCCCCGACGCGCGCCCCGGCGCGACGGGAGGAGCGGTCTCGGCGGCGCCTTTCGGCTCGGCGGGCGTGCTCCCGATCTCGTGGGCCTACATACGGCTCATGGGTGCCGAGGGCATGGCAGCCGCGACAGCTGCAGCGGTCCTCGCTGCGAACTACGTCGCCCGGCGACTCGCGCCACACTTCCCCGTTCTCTACGCGGGTCGGGACGGCGCCGTCGCCCACGAGTGCGTCCTGGACTTGCGGGAGCTGACCCGGCGCACGGGAGTCACCGCCGAGGACGTGGCCAAGCGGCTCGTCGACTACGGCTTCCATGCGCCGACGATGTCGTTTCCCGTCGCGGGAACGCTCATGGTGGAACCGACGGAGTCCGAGCCACTCGCCGAGCTCGACCGTTTCTGCGACGCGATGACCGCGATCCGGAGCGAGATCGACGAGATCGCCGACGGGTTGACAGCGCTCGACGAGAGCCCGTTGCGGCGCGCTCCCCACACGGCCCGCGCGCTCGCCGTTCCCGACTGGGACCGGCCGTACAGCCGCAAGACTGCAGCGGCTCCGGGAGGTCTCGACCTTGCCGCCAAGTACTGGCCACCAGTCGCACGCATCGACAACGCCTATGGCGACCGCAACTTGTTCTGCACGTGCCAGCCGATCGCGGAGGACCCCGCCCCTCCCGACTAGCTGGCCGGAGGGGACCCCGGGCGCCTGCCCGGACCGCTCGGCGATGGTCGCTCGGCTGGCAGATGGTCGGTCTGCAATGATCGGGCGGTGCGCGCAGTCCTCTACGACGCGTTCGGGGCGATGCCGGCTGTGCGCGACGTGCCAGATCCGGAGTGCCCGCCCGACGGCGCGGTCGTCGCGGTGCGCGCGACCGGGGTCTGCCGCAGCGACTGGCACGGTTGGATGGGGCACGACCCCTCGATCGCCCTCCCGCACGTCCCGGGGCACGAGCTCGCGGGTGTCGTCGAGGAGGTCGGCGCGGGCGTGCAGCGGTGGCGCCCGGGCGATCGCGTGACGGCACCGTTCGTGAACGCGTGCGGGAGCTGTGCGACGTGCAGGGCCGGTGAGCAGCAGGTCTGTCCGTACCAGACCCAGCCGGGCTTCACCCACTGGGGATCGTTCGCGGAGAGGGTCCTCGTAGCGGGTGCGGACACGAACCTCGTGGCGCTCCCCGAGGCTCTCGGCTTCGTCGAGGCGGCGAGCCTCGGGTGCAGGTTCGCGACCGCCTTCCGGGCCGTCGTCCACCACGGAAGGCCCCGACCGGGCGAGTGGCTCGCCGTCTACGGCTGCGGAGGCGTGGGGCTGTCGGTGGTCATGGTGGCGGCGAGCCGCGCGGTCCGCGTCGTCGCCGTCGACGTGTCGCCCGAGGCTCTGCGGCTCGCAGGCGTGCTCGGTGCAGAGGAGACCGTCGACGCGCGAGACGGGGACGTGGTCCGGCGGGTCCGCGAGATCACCTCCGGCGGAGCGCACCACTCCGTCGATGCGATCGGTCGCGCGACGGCGCTCGCGGAGGCTCTTGCCGGGCTTCGCCCCCGTGGCCGCCACGTGCAGGTCGGGCTCCTGCTGGCCGGGGACGCGTGCCCGGCGGTGGACATGGGGAGCGTCGTCGCCCGTGAGCTCGAGGTGATCGGCAGCCACGGCATGGCCGCGCACCACTACCCCGAGATGCTCGGCGAGATCGTGGCCGGTCGGCTCGACCCCGCTGGCCTCGTCGCGCGCACGGTCGACCTCGACGGGGCGGCGGAGGCCCTCGTGTCCCTCGACGCCGAGCCGAGAGCCGGCACGACCGTCGTGGTGGTCGGCGGCGACGGTCCGGGACAGGTCGGCTAGCCGAGCGCGGGCCCGTCCGCTTCTTCGTTCGTCGGCTCGCCCGCGGGCCGGTGGCACGTGGTGGCCGAGCGGCCTCGCCTCCCGTGGCGCGGAATACCGGGAGGGGTATCCGCGTTGTCCAGTGCACGCAGGTGGAGGCCTGAGCCCTAGGAGGAAGACCATGACAGCGATCGCAGTGACGAAGGACAGCTTCGAGGAGGTGGTCGCCGCCAACGACATCGTCCTCGTGGACTTCTGGGCAGCCTGGTGCGGACCGTGCAGGAAGTTCGCGCCGGTGTTCGAGGAAGCGTCCGAGCGTCACCCGGGTGCCGTGTTCGCGAAGGTCGACACCGAGGCCGAGCAGGAGCTCGCGGCGAGGTTCGGCATCATGTCCATCCCGACGCTCATGGTCTTTCGTGACCAGGTCCTCCTCTACTCCCAGGCGGGTGCGCTTCCCGCGGCGTCGCTCGAGGACCTGCTCACCCAGGTGGAGGCGCTCGACATGGACCAGGTGCGTCGCGAGATCGCGGCCCGAGAGCAGGAGGAGCCAGCTGCAGCGTCAGCCGCGACCCGATCGTGAAGGCGATCGAGACCACCGTCGACCGACCGATGGAGCAGGTCGAGAGCGACGTGCGTCGCCTGCTCGCCGAGGAGGGCTTCGGGGTCCTGACCGAGATCGACGTCGCGGCCACCTTGCGCGCGAAGATCGGCGTCGACAGGCCACCGCTGCGGATCCTCGGTGCGTGCAACCCGACCCTCGCGCACCGGGCTCTCGAGCACGATCCGTCTCTCAGCCTCCTCCTGCCGTGCAACGTCGTGCTCGAGCAGGTGGAAGGCGGTACGAGGGTGGCCGCAGTAGATCCCGTCGAGCTCCTCGGTGGCGCGTCGCAGCGCTCCGGGGACAGTGCCGACGCGGACGAGCTCGCCGTGCTGGCCGAGGACGCCGGTGCGCGCTTGCGGCGGGTGGTGGAGCGGCTGGGTCCGCAGTAGCCCCTGGCCGGCGGGGTCGAGGAGACAGCCCCGCTCTCGCGGCGTGCGCAGGTCGGGCAGACTGTGTCGGTGCCCGTGCGTGTCTTCCTCCTCGACGACCACCAGGTCGTCCGCGAAGGCGTGCGCCGCCTGCTCGAGAGCGACGCCGAGATCAGCGTGGTCGGCGAGGCGGGCACTGCGGCGGACGCCCTGCCGCGGATCGGCGCCTGCTCGCCCGACGTAGCGGTGCTCGACGTGAGGCTGCCCGACGGCGACGGCATCGAGGTCTGCAGGGAGATCCGCTCGCAGTACCCCGAGGTGGCCTGCGTGATGCTCACGTCCTACTCGGACGACGAGGCGCTCGCGCAGGCGGTGCTCGCCGGAGCGTCGGGGTACCTCCTCAAGCAGATCCGGGGAAACGACCTCGTCGCGTCCGTCCTTGCCGTCGCCGGGGGAGCGTCGTTGATCGACGGTGCCACGGCACGCCGGGTGATCGAGGAGCTGGGCCGAGCGCGCTCGACCCGTGACGGTGTCGAGGTGCTCACCCCCCGCGAGCGGTCGATCCTCGAGCTGATCGCTGCCGGTAAGACGAACCGCGAGATCGGGGCCGAGCTCTACCTCGCGGAGAAGACCGTGAAGAACTACGTGTCGAACCTCCTCGCGAAGCTCGGAATGGCACGTCGCTCCGAGGCGGCCGCATATGCCGCGAGGCTCGCGGAGCGGCGCGCCCAGGATGCCCGGCACAACGAGTAGCGTGCTCCGGGCGTCTCGGCCCGTCGGCCCCTACGTTGTACGCGCTACCTCCAACGGGGAGAATGGACCCATGCCGCGGCAGACGAAGGCCTTGTCGGCCGGGGTCCAGGCGCACGGTGACGGCTCGGCGGGATCGGTCCGACCGGCATGACCGACTACCGTGACCGCCTCGTCGGGGCGGTGCTGGACGGGCGGTACCGACTCGAGGCACTGATCGGCCGTGGTGGGGCAGGAGCGGTCTACCGTGCTCTCGATACGCGTCTGGACCGCCCGGTCGCGGTGAAGGTCCTCAACGGCGGCGGCGGCGGCGACGGTGGCGGCGATAGCGACGGAGCGGAGGCGCGGTTCGCGGCCGAGGTGCGGACGCTCGCGCGCTTCGCCCATCCGAACCTCGTCCGGCTTCTCGACGCCGGTGAGCTCGACGGCCGGGCGTGCCTCGTCATGGACCTGGTCGACGGTCCGACGCTCGCCCGTCGCCTCGCGTCGGGTCCGCTCCAGCCGGACGTCGCGGCGAGCGTAGGTGCGGGGGTCGCCTCGGCTCTCGCGTACGTGCACGGCGAGGGGATCGTCCACCGCGACGTCAAGCCTGCGAACGTGCTCCTCGGGCGGGACCAGGTCACGCGTCTGGCCGACTTCGGGATCGCGCGGCTCGTCGATACGACCGGGCTCACCGCGACGGGGTTCGTGCTGGGCACGCCCGCCTATCTCGCGCCGGAGCAGGTCCAAGGAGGAGACGTCGGCCGGGAGGTCGACGTCTACGCGCTCGGCCTCGTGCTCGTCGAATGCCTCACGGGTCGGCGCGCCTTCGAAGGGACGCCAGCGGAGCTGACCGCGGCACGCCTGCACCGCGCTCCAGACCTCCCACCGGGCCTCGAGCCGCAATTGTCGGAGCTGTTGAGCGCCATGACGGCGCGCGATCCCGGTGACCGCCCGACGGCGGCCGAGGTCGTCGACGCTCTCGGAGCGGCATACCACCGCCGAGGCTCGGGGGCGCTGGTGGCGGGGGCAGTCCTGGGCGGGGCAGTCCTGGGCGGGGCAGTCCTGGGCGGGGCAGTCCTGGGCGTCGCGGCGCTCGGAGACGCGCCGACCCTCGCCGACGCCGGAGGGGACACGGTCGTAGCGGACCCGACCAGCGCCGTCGGCACCGGGGCTCATCCTCGCCGCGTCCGAGCTCTCGTCCTCGCCGGACTTCTCGTCGCCGGCGGTCTCGCAGCCGCGCTCGCCGAGGAGCTCCCGAGCGCGCCTCCCACGACGGGGCGGAGCGGTACCCTCGCCGGCTCGACCGGACCCGTCCGTCGCGCGCGCACCACCGTCACGTCCTCGACGACGCCGTCCACGACGACGTCGCCACCCACCACCACGACCACGACCACGTCGACCACGACCACGTCGACCACGACCACGTCGACCACGACGGCGCCGGTCTCCGCCCTCGTCTCCGCGGAGACGAGGTTCACGTCGATCCTCGCGTCGGGCGTCGCCGCGGGCAGCGTCGCCCCACAGGCCGCTCGGCAGCTCGACGCAGAGCTGAGTGGCATCGGGGCTGCCCCTGGACCAGGTGGCGCCGGAGCGAGCGGGGGAGCCGTGCAGGCGTTCGACCAGCTCGTCGGGACCTTCTACGCGGACGTAGCGGCGGGCACGGTCACCGGCGGGTCGATCGTGACGTCTCTCGTGCGCTCCCTCGCCGCGCTCGCCTCGGCCGTCGGCACGAGCGTTCCCCCGCCGTCCGCCTTCGCCGGGCCCGGGGCAGCGGGTCCAGCCGGACCGGGCAACGGCAACGGTCACGGCAACGGCAACGGCAACGGTCACGGCAACGATCATTGAGGCTGCCGTCGCAGCGAGGCGGTGGTAGCCCCCTTTCTCGCGAGGCCACGCGAGGTGGAGACCCTGGCCGAGATCGACTCCGAGCGCGCGCCGGTCCAGCCGACGGCGCTCGCGTTCCGCGCTAGGCGGCCGAGCCGAGCACGGCGCCCCGCCCGGCGTGGTCGTCCGCCGTCGAGCCGAGGTGCGCGACGACGAGCTGGAGGATCGCGGCTGCGGTGAGCACCCCGAGGACGGCGGCAGTCGGGGGTGCTGCGAGGAGCAGGAGCAGGAGCAGGAGGATGGCGGCGATCCGCCCGACGTTCGCTGCGATCTCACGGGAGAGCACGTAGCCGCCGCGAAGCTCGGCAGCGGCGGGGTCGTCGTCGATGGTCTCGAGGATCACGCTCGACAGCGGGACCATGAGCCCGGGATAGATCAGGCCGGTGACGAGCCCGTAGACGAGGAGCATCCCGTAGTCGGCGTCGAGGAAGAGCAAGAGCGTCGCCAGCGCGTAGCCTGCCGCGCCCACCCACATCCCGGCGGCTCGCCACTCGGGCCGGAGTCGCCCGGCGAGAATCGAGGTTCCCACGCTCGCGAGCGACGCGACCGCCGCGAACTCGCCCTGCGCAGTCGTGCTGCGCGTCGCGAGGGCGACGAGCACGATGAGGCCGATCTCCCCGGCGGCTTGCTTGAAGCCGCGGAACGCCGTCGCCATCCACATTCGCCCCCAGCTCGCGCGCAGCAAGGGGAACACGAGCGCGTAGCGCAGCGAGACGCCGCCTACGCCCCTGGTGCTCCGCAGCCGGCGGGAGGTCCACCAGGCGGCGACGAAGGTGGCGAGCGCGAGGCTGAAGACCGTCACGTAGCCGGCCTCGCCGCCTATCCGTGAGATCACGGCTCCTGCGGTGAGGGGCATCACGACGTTGAGAACGCTCATGATCGCGAAGCTGAGGCCGTAGTAGTGACCGCGCTCGCCTGGCGCCAGGACGTCATAGACCAAGGTGTTGTTGCCGAACCAGTAGGTACCCGCGGCCGCGCCGTTGAACAGCCCGAGCGGGACGGCGAGCCCGGCTACCCGGGTGCCGAGCAGGATGAGCATGCAGTAGAACACTGCTGTCAGGGACAGGCCCACCCGGAAGAGCCGGCGTGGTGAGGCGTCGGGGAACACCTTGACGATGACGCCCGACATGACGATGAGCCCTGCGTAGCGCCCGATCCCGTAGAGGGCCATCTTCGCGACGCTGCCGCTCGTGATGTAGAAGAAGAGCGAGACGAACACGCTCGAGGTGGCAAAGCCTGCCGAGACTAGCCCACCGCTAGCGAGCAGACGCTCGGCGGGCCGACCGAGGGCGCGGTCCACGGGCGTCTCCGCCACGTCTGATCCCACCGGCACCGCCACCTCCGTGCGTTCGACGCAGAGCCTAACGGCACGAAGTGGCGATTTCTCGCGCGGAGATCCTCGAGCCTTCGCTCCGAGAGAGAACTACCTGTAGAACAAAGGAAGAAAAATACCGGCGACCTACAGAGACCTCGATGGCGCGATGGCGCGGTGCGTGCCCGGCTCGTAGGCTCGGCGCGTCGTCGTCCGCCACGGCTGTGCTCCGCGGCCGTCGGGCGTCGCGAGACGGAGGGGTGATGCGTGCTGCAGGGGGCCGATCGACGCGGGTCACCTCGCTCCGTGCCGGAGGGCGCAACCGCCCGGTCTTCCTCGCGACCTCGCGGCCTGCGCTCTCCTGGCAGGTGGTGAGCGCGATGCCTGGCTGGATCCAGCAGGGCTGCGAGATCGAGGTTGTCCGGTCCGGGTCGGCGGAAGTGTCCCGGCTCGACGGCGACGCGTCACAAGCCGTCGCCTGGCCGGCAAGGCCACTCGGCGCGTACGAGACGGCGAGTGCGCGCGTCCGGGTCCGCGCGGGCGGCGAGCCGTGGTCGCCACCGTCGGAGTGGCTCGAGCTGCGCACCGGACCGCTCGGCCCCGCGGACTGGGTGGCACCGTTCGTCGCCGCGCCGCGTGCCTCGCCCGGCGAGCGTCCCGTCGTCCGCTTCCGCCGGGCCTTCGACCTCGGCGGCGACGTGCGCTGCGCGGTGCTCTCGGTGACGGCACACGGCGTGTACCACGCGGTGCTCAACGGCCGGACCGTCGGCGACGAGGTGCTTGCTCCCGGCTGGACGGCCTACGCCGACCGACTTCTCTTCCAGTCCTACGACGTCACGGATCTGCTCCTCCCGGGCGGCAACGTCCTCGGCGTGTCGGTCGCCGACGGCTGGTACCGCGAGCGCTACGGTTTCGGCGGGAGGACCGCCGTCGTCTACGAGGGAGCCGCCGCCCTCTCCGCGCAGCTGCGGATCGAGCGTCTCGACGGGGCCGTCGACTGGATCGTCACCGGGCCGGAGTGGTCCGCGTCCGACGTGGGTCCGGTCCTGTCGGCGAGCATCTACCAGGGTGAGCACTACGACGCCCGTCTCGAGGACCGCGCGTTCGTGGACCCGGACGTGGATCTCCGAGACGGGTCCGCTGCCGTCGTCGTCACCGCCGACGCCACCCGGCTGCGGCCGTCCTTCGCTCCACCGGTACGCGAGATCGAGACGCTGCGACCAGTAGCGCTCTCGAGCGCCGCGTCCGGTGCGACGATCGTCGACTTCGGGCAGAACCTCGTCGGCTGGCTCCGGCTGCGGGTCGACGCGCCCGGAGGGACCACCGTGAGGCTGCGCCACGCGGAGGTTCTCCAGCACGGCGAGCTCGCCGTGGGCCCCCTGCGGGACGCCGCGGCGACCGACTCCTACACGTCGTCCGGTGCCGGAGAGGCCACGTGGAGCCCGCGGTTCACCTTCCACGGTTTCCGCTACGCGGAGATATCGGGATGGCCCGGCGAGCTCGCGCCGACGGACGTGACCGCCGTCGTCGTGCACAGCGACATGGCGCGCACCGGTTGGCTCGACACCGGCGACGAGATGCTCGACCGGCTGCACGCGAACGTCGTGTGGAGCTGGCGTGGCAACTCTCTCGGCATCCCGACCGACTGCCCACAGCGGGACGAGCGGATGGGCTGGACGGGGGACATCGCCGCCTTCGCGCCGACGGCGGGCTATCTCTACGACTGCGCGGGCTTCCTCGCTTCTTGGCTCGTCGACCTCGCGCTCGAGCAGTCCCGGCGCGGTGGGGTCGTGCCCGTCGTCGTGCCGGACGCGCTCGCGACGTCCGGCACGGCGGCGGCGGCCTGGGGAGACGCAGCGACGCTCGTGCCCGAGGCTCTCTACCGGAGCTTCGGGGACGTGACCGTCCTCGAGACGCAGTACGAGAGCATGCGAGCGTGGGTCGAGGTCGTGCGGAGCCGTGCCGGGGACGACCACCTGTGGACCGGGGGCTTCCAGTACGGGGACTGGCTGGACCCCTCGGCGCCGCCGGAAGACCCTGCCAGGGCGAGGACCGATCCCGACGTCGTCGCCAGCGCGTACTACTACCGCTCGACCTCGGCGCTGGCGGCGGCGGCACGCGTGCTCGGCCGAGCGGAGGAGGCGCGGGAGTACGAGCTTCTCGCCGGTCAGATCCGCTCGGCGTTCGTGCGCGAGTACGTGACCGAGGCGGGACGCGTGCTCTCCGACGCCCATAGCGCATATGCACTGGCGATAGCCTTCGGTCTCCTCGACGATCCTGGTCGACGCGCTGGTGCCGGGGACCGTCTTGCCGAGTTGGCCCGCGCCTACGGCTACCGCATCCGTTCCGGTTTCGTCGGGACGCCGATCGTCTGCGATGCCCTCGTCGCCACGGGCCACCCGTGGACGGCCTTCCGCCTGCTCACAGAGACCGGCTGCCCGTCGTGGCTCTACCCCGTCTCGATGGGGGCGACGACGATCTGGGAGCGCTGGGACTCGATGCTCGAAGACGGCAGCGTCAACCCCGGGCAGATGACCTCGTTCAACCACTACGCGCTCGGGGCTGTCGCAGACTGGATGCACCGGACGATCGGCGGGATCGCTCCAGGATCACCCGGCTACCGGCTCGTCGAGATCTGTCCCGTGCCCGGCGGAGGCCTGCAGGGCGCGCGCTCTCGGCTCGAGACCGGCTACGGCCGCGTCGAGGTCGCCTGGGCGCTCGCGGGCGAGGTGCTCACCTTGAGTGCGCAGATCCCCGCGAACTCCCGGGCACGCGTGACGCTCCCGGGCTGCGAGGCTTTCGAGGTGGGGAGCGGCGCGCACGAATGGTCCGTGGAGGTTCCCGGCGGTGGCCCGGACAAAGCGGCGGGCGGTACCGCCGCGGCGGCGGCGAGCGATGCTATCGGGCTCGAGTCGAGCCTCGCCGAGATCGTCGACGACGGCGACGCGATGGCGGTCTTGCTGGCGGTCTTCGCCGAGCTCGACTACCGGCCGGGCCTCTCGTGGACGGAGAAGGGGGCCTGGCGCTCGGACAGCCGGCTCGGCGACTCGCTCGTCATGCTCCCGGCAGGTGGGCGCGAGCGCATTGCCCGCGCCCTGGCGGAGCTCGACGTCCGGAGGTGAAGGGAGCGCCTTTGCCCGGCGGCCGGGCGAGCGATGCGGCGGCGCCGGGTGCCGGCGCCGGGCGTGCATCTCGGACAGGACGGCCCTTGACGGCGGGACGGTAGAGTCCCAGACGATGGGCGAAGGTCCTGCGGCAGCGCCAGCTCGCACAGGTCTCGCTCTCGTCGTCATCATGACCGGCGTCCTCATGGCGGCGGTCGACACCACCATCGTCGTGCTCGCGTTGCCCGACCTCGAGCGGTCGCTCCACGTCCCGTTGTCGGGCGTCGTGTGGGTGGTCATCTCGTACCTGCTCGTCATCACCCTGCTCGCGACCCAGGTCGGCCGGCTCGGCGACATGTTCGGCCGGGTGCGCATGTACGAGGCGGGCTTCATCGTCTTCATCGTCGGCTCGGCGCTGTGCGCCCTGGCGACCGACGAGTCGACGATCATCGTCTTCCGGATCGTCCAGGGAGTCGGAGGAGCCCTCATCACCGCCAACAGCGGAGCGGTGATCGCCGACACCTTCCCGTCGGAGGCGCGCGGGCGCGCCTACGGCTTCAACGCCGTCGGCTACAACCTCGGTGCGATCCTCGGCATCCTTCTCGGAGGCGTCATCATCACCTATGTCTCGTGGCGGTGGATCTTCTGGATCAACGTGCCGACCGGGATCTTCGCATTCGTGCTCGCGTTGCGGGTGCTGCACGACAGCGGCCAGCGCCAGCGCCAGCGTCTCGACGTCGTCGGGATGTGCACCCTCGGCGCAGGGTTGTTCGGCATCTTGTGGGCGATGACACGCCTCGCGACGACGTCGTTCTCCGCCGACGTCGTGACCGCCCTCGTCGCGGGCGTGCTCCTGCTCGTCCTGTTCGTCGTCGTGGAGCGGTCCCGTCGCGCGCCGATGCTCGACCTGTCACTGTTCAAGATCCCGACGGTGAGCCCGACGCTGCTCGCCTCGTTGTTCCAGGGTCTCGCCAATTTCGCAGTCCTGTTCCTCGTGATCATGTATCTCCAGGGCGTCCGGGGCCTGAGCCCACTGCACGCGTCGCTGCTCCTCGTCCCCGGCTATCTCGTCGGCGGCCTCGTCGGGCCGCTCGGTGGGCGCATCTCGGACAAGGTCGGCGCGGTGTGGCCGGCGACGATCGGGCTCGCCGTCGAGATCGTCGCCCTGTTCGTCTACTCCCGCCTCGGGGTCGGCACGGCGCTCTGGGTCGTCGTCGTAGCAGCGGTCGTCAACGGCGTCGGCTCGGGCGGATTCTTCCCCGCCAACACCTCGGCGGTCATGAAGGCGGTGCCCGCCAGCCAGTTCGGGATCGCGTCGGGGATGCTGCGCACGTTCGCGAACGTCGGGATGGTCTTCTCCTTCGCGGTCGCGATCCTCGTGGCCGCCCGTTCGATCCCCCGCGGGCTCGCGTTCGCGATCTTCGTCGGGACGACGCACCTCTCGCACCATCTCGCGGGCGCCTTCACCACGGGGCTCCACGCGGCGTTCTACTCCTCGATCGGGTTCATGGCACTTGCCGCGTCGCTGTCGGCGACGCGGATCCTTCCCCACCACCGGAGAGCGGCCGTGCGGGAGGCGGAGCACGGAGGGGAGGGTTCTGAAGGGTCCGGCGCCCTGCACGTGGAGGATCCGGCGGTGCTCGCTTCTCCGGAGCGGCCGCCGGGCGGTTGACGGCGTCCAGCGAGGAGGCGCCGGCCGGGGCAGACTTGTGCGATGTCACCGGCGGGCCGGGTAAGCCATGCTGCTGCGGCCCGCGAGCTGGCGAGCCGGGATCCCGTCCTCGCCGCGCTCGTGGCCACCGTGGGCTCGCCGGTGCTCGGTCCCCGCCACGACAGCCATTTCGCAGCGCTCGTCAGGTCGGTCCTCTACCAGCAGCTCGCAGGTTCCGCCGCTGCGGCGATCCACGGTCGGCTGGTGGCGGCTCTCGACGGGCAGGTCGCTCCGGAGGCGATGCTCGCGCTCGACCCCGAGGCGATGCGAGCTGTCGGGTTGTCGTGGAACAAGGTGACTTCGATCAGGGACCTCGCGGCGAAGGTCGTGGACGGCACGGTCGTCCTCGAGCCACGGCGCCTGGCGCGCGAGAGCGACGAGGAGGTCATCGAGCGGCTGTCGAGCGTGCGTGGTGTCGGGCGCTGGACCGCGCAGATGTTCCTCATGTTCCAGCTGCGGCGCCTCGACGTCTGGCCCGCGGGCGACCTCGGGGTGCGGCGGGGCTACGGTCTCGCCTTCGGTGTCGCGATGCCGAGCGAGCGCGAGCTCGCACCCCTCGGAGACGCCTTCGCTCCGTTCCGCTCTGTGGCGGCATGGTACTGCTGGCGTGCCTGCGAGGTCCACGCCGGGGCGTCGGAGAGCGCGCTCACCCGCTGACGCCGGGCCCGAGACGAGCCGCCCACCCGGCGCCTAGTCGAGGGGCGGTCCGTCCGGCTCCCACTCGCGCCCAGCGCCGCGGCGGTAGGGGTGGAGGCGGCCGTCTCGCCCGAGCCGGAGCTGGCGGTCCCCGAGGCTGACGCGGTTGCGCCGTGCAGTGGCTCCCTTGCCGAGGAGGCTCCGGGCCTCGTCGAGGGCGCCCGGCGCGGGGTCCCAGGCCTCGGTCAGCACGGCAAGGCCGTCCCTGCCCGCCGCCTGCCAGGCGAGCGCCCGGCGGAGGAGCTCCCGAGCGGGGACGTGTGCGCAGGCGGCGAGCGTCGCGAGGTCGATCCTCTCCATCCCGCCAGACGCCGGCCCTCCGAGAGTCAGTGCGGCGCGCCGTGCGAGGTCCTCGTCCCGAGAGAGCTCGATCCCGGTCGAGGTGCCGCCGAGAGCCAGGTCGAGAGCGCGGGCCGCCGCGTCGGCCGCGAGCTCGCGAAGGCGCGCCGCGTCGATGCCCGAGTCTCGCGGCGGGTCGACGCCGAGCACGGTCGGTCGCCCCGGCGACCGAGGGGGGAGGGGCGGCGTCGGGAGCTCGGACGGCGTGCGCGCCCAGGCCGAGCGCGCGACGACCCCCGTGTCGACCCGACCCCCCGCGGCTGCCGTCCCGGGTCCCACGGCGGGCGCGCCGGCGTGGCGCGCTCTTCGAGCCCGTAGCCCGGCGAGCACCTCGTCGCGCCCCCGGCCCCGCAGCGCGAAGAGCACGAACGGGTCGTCGTCGAGGACGTCGGCGACGAGGTAGCAGACGGCCGCCGAGTGCTTGCACGGGTCAGCCCAGTCCGGGCAGGTGCAGCGCGGCTGGAGCTCGCCAGGTCCCGGGAGCAGGTCGAGCCCGACCGCCCGGACGTCATCCGCGACGCCGGGGGCGATCTCGCCGTCCAGGAGAGCTGCCGTGTGGCCGATCTCGGCCGCGAGCGCGTCGAGGACCTTCTCCCACTCCTCCGGCGAGAACATCCGGACCCGGATCCGCACCTCGTAGGGGGTCCGCCGCGAGCCCTGGACCTTAGCGACGATCTCGCCGGCGCGGGCCTCGAGCGCCCCGACGGCTCCGGTGCGGGCATAGGTCCGGCCGCGCGGAAGGCGGTTGGGGTCGAGGCGAGCGCTGCCCTCGAGCGCTCCGACCCACGCGGCACCCCACCAGGTCTGGCCGAAGGCCGCCTTGCCCTTCGCCCTCGGAGCCCCTGGCCCCGGGAGGCGGGGCTTCGCCTTCGGCCACCAGCCCTCGCCCGCCGGCGGGCTCACGAGCCGCTCCCGAGCCTGACGAGCTCGGCGAGCTCGTCGTCGCTCATCTGCGCGATCCAGGCCTCGCCTCCGCCCACGACCGCTTCGGCGAGGGAGCGCTTCTTCTCGATCAGCTCGGCAATGCGGTCCTCGAGCGTCCCTTCGGCGACGAGGCGGTGGACCTGGACCGCGCGGCGCTGGCCGATACGGTGCGCCCGGTCCGTCGCCTGGTCCTCGACGGCGGGGTTCCACCAGCGGTCGTAGTGGACGACGTGGTTCGCCCGGGTGAGGTTCAAGCCGACGCCGCCGGCCTTAAGTGACAGCAGGAAGACACGGACCTCGCCGGCCTGGAACGCGTCGACCATCGCAGTCCGCTGGCGCGCGCCGAGGCCGCCGTGGAGCAGGAGGGTCGGGATCCCGAGCTCTGCGAGGCGCGCCTCGATGATCCCGCAGCACTCGACGAACTGGCTGAAGACGAGCACCGAGTCGCCCTCTGCCAGGATCACCTCGAGGAGCTCTTCGAGCGCGTCGAGCTTGCCCGAGCGCCCGGCGATCGGTCCTGCCTGGTGGAGGTATTGCGCCGGGTGGTTGCAGATCTGCTTGAGGACGGTGAGCAGCCGGAGCACGAGGCCCTGACGGGCGAAGCCCTCCCTCTCCGCGATCGCGGCGAGCGCCTCGCGCACCTCGGCCTCGTAGAGGGTGGTCTGCTCGGGGCTTAGCGGGACGGCGACGTCGGTGACGATGCGCTCGGGCAGGTCGGGGGCGATCGTGGGGTCGCTCTTGCGGCGGCGCAGCACGAACGGCTGGACGGAGCGGGCGAGGCGCTCGGTCGCACCCGGGTCGCGGTAGCGCTCGATCGGCACGGCGACGGTTCGCACGAAGCGGTCGAGCGGCCCGAGGAGCCCGGGCGTCGTCCAGTCGAGGATCGACCACAGCTCGCTCAGGCGGTTCTCGACCGGCGTGCCGGTGAGCGCGACGCGCGCGGGGGCCTTGATCGCGCGAAGTGCCCGAGCCGTCGCGGAGTGCGGGTTCTTCGCATGCTGGGCTTCGTCGGCGACGACGAGGGAGAAGCCGGCGTCGTCGAGCTTCTGGTGGTCGATCCGCGCGACGCCGTAGCTCGTGACGACGATCTCGTCGTCGCCGATCTGCTCGAGCGAGCGGCCGGTGCCGTGGTAGCGACGGACCGCCACCGACGGAGCAAAGCGCTTCACCTCGCGCTCCCAGTTGCCGACGAGGGAGGTCGGGCAGACGACGAGCATGGGCCCCTCGCCTTCGGAGCGGCGGTGGAGATGGAGCGCGATGACCTGGAGGGTCTTGCCGAGGCCCATGTCGTCGGCGAGACAGCCGCCGAGCCCGCAGGCAGCCATCTCGTGGAGCCACGCGACGCCGCGGTATTGGTAGGGGCGGAGCTCGGCGACGAGACCGTCGGGGGTGCCGAGCTCGGGGAGCGATCCGTCCGCGAGCGCCGCGAGGCGCTCCGCGAGGTCTGCGAGCGGTCCTTCGGCGACGACCGGGACGAGCTCCCCGTCCATCTCGAGGCCACCGGCGAGGAGGGCGCCGAGAGCCTCCGCCGCTCCGAGCCGGCCGAGCCGGCGCGCCCTGAGGCGAGCGAGCAGGGCTGGGTCGGCCGCGACGAACCGTCCGCGCAGGCGCACGAGGCCTCGCTTGGCTTCGGCGAGCTGCTCGACCTCCTCCTCGGTGAGCACGTCGCCCCCGAGGGTGGCCTGCCAGCGGAAGGCGAGCAGCGAGCGAAGGTCGAACCCTGCCTCGTCGACCTTGCCCGGTGCGGTGACGATCGCAGCCCGCAGCTCGACCTTGTCGTGGAGCAGCTCTGCGGGCCAGAGCACCTCGATGCCGGTGCCCTGGAGCACGGTGGCGCCGTCGGCCAGCAGCTCGGCGAGCATGTCGTCGTCGAGGACGAGACCGCCGGGCACGCGTTCGTGGAGCAGCGGCTCGAGCGGCGGCCAGGCTCGCGCCCCACGACGGAGCGCGAGGAGCAGGTCGGTCTCCGCGTCCGCGCCGAACCGGGAGATGACGTTGGCCGGAGCGCCGAACAGCTCTGCCGCGTCGACGACAAGGCTCGACTCGACGCGGCTCGTGAGTTGGAGCACCGCTCGGGGCTCCTCGTCGCCGAGCTCCACTCGGAGCGCGACGGCCGCACCTCCTTGGAGCCCTTGGGACGCGTCCGCGAGCCAGGGCCGCAGGTCGGTCACGACCTCCGGCTCGCGGCCCGCGTAGCGGTTGCCGACTGCGAGAGCGGGCGCGGCAGCCGTGCGCACGAGGGTGTCGGCGATCGCGTCCCATGCCGCCCGCACGAGCGCCTCGGGTGACGCGAGGCGGAGCGGGACACCGCTCCCGAGAGCGAGAGCGTGAGCCGCGGGAGGCAGCGAGTCGGCGAGCGACGCGAGCATCCGCAGCTCGGCGGGCCCGAGAGGTCCGACCTCCCACGAGTCGTAGCCGTCGGTGCTCACGGCAGGCAGCAAGCGCCCGGCCGCGACGAGGCCGAGGCCGGTGGTGAGCACGCAGGACCAGGCGATCGCGGACGGCCGGGCCGACGTCGGGTCGAGACCCCGGAGAGCGGTGAGCGCGGCGTCCACGGACAGCCGGCGCGCGGGGACCCGCTGGCGGCGCACGACCTTGCCGCGGGGAAGGACGACCTCGATCTCTGCGTCGAGGCCGTCTGGCGCGGCGACGCCGCCCGGTGGCGCGTACAGGGCGAGCTCGCCGAGACGTGCGGGGTCCCCGGGCACGAAGACGACCTCGTAGCCGGAGGCGAGCAGGACGGCCGTCTCGTCCGGGCGGTCGGACCGGTCCCCGTCGACCTCTCCGGCGTCGCCGGGCCCGTCGTAGCGGGCGGCGCCGTCGGCGCCCACGCCGTGTCGCGCAGCGGGGCTCGTGACGGGAAGCTTCCGGTGCCGGACCGGAGCGCGCGTGGCGGGCGGGCTCTTGGCGGGCGGGCTCTTGGCGGTCGACCTCTCGGCGGCGATCCGGCGCCTGGGTGCAGCGCTCACCGCGACGTGAGGGGCGGTCCGACCGCGAGGTCTGCGCCGTCGCCGCGGCCCTGGCAGCCGGCGTGGGCGCCAGCAGATAGCAGCCGGTCTGCGAGGACGTGGTCGGTGTCTCGGCCCTCGCTGCTCGCTCTCGAGGTGCTTCGTCCGGCCCGGCTCCCGGGATCCGGCCCGTGACGCCGCCTCGCCTGCTTGGCTCGCGGCCTGTCGCGGTTCTTCGTCCCCATCACGCAGCCTCTCGGGAGGTGTCATCTCGAGCGTCTCGACGAGCCGGTCGTCCTGCCCTGGCGACAGTGTGCCCGATCGACGAGCGCAGAGGGTGGATCGTCGCGGTCCTCGCCCGGGACCGCCTCGAGGCTCTCGTCGTCGCTACGGGCGGCGGCGCTTGGAGTGGTCGCCGCTAAGTGCTGGCCGCCCCTCGGCCGTTAGGGGCTCCACGTACCCGGGAGCAGGTGCGCGGCACGGCGCGAATCGCGACGCGTCGCGCCGGGAGGCACTGCCAGGAAGGCGAGATGGTGGAGGACGACGGCGAGGAGGACGGGCCCTCTCGTCCGGCGACCAGGAGGTCGCGTGCGGGCGATGCATGGTCGTCCGCCGCGTACGCGCCGCGCCGACCCTGGCTGCTCGCGACCTGGGGGGTGCTCGCGCTGGGCCTTCTCGCGGCGGCTGGGAGCGCGACCGCGTGGTACGGCGCCGTCGGCGGGCGGGAGAGCGCGACGTTCCGGACGAGCGTGAAGTCGGTCACCTCGGCAGTCGCCACCGCGATCGGGCGGGACGCGGACTTCGTCGTCGCGCAGCAGGCGATGTTCGCGGCATTTCCCCGCCTCACGAACCACCAGTACCTCCGCTGGTACAAGGCGATCGACGTCCCTGCCCGCTACCCCGGCGGGCTCGGCTTCTCCTTCGTGGAGAAGATCCCCGCCGCAGACCTCCACTCCTTCGTCGAGACGGTCGCGCGCGACCCTCTCGGCGGTGTCGTCGAGCCGCGCCCGTCGCGCTTCGCCCCGTTCCCGCCCGGGCACCGGGCGGCGTACTGCCTCCCACGCTTCGGCTCCTACAGCGGCTCGACCCGCCAGAGTGACGTCGCGACCTTCGACTTCTGCGCCCCGCTCGGACCGGTCGCCGCGTTCACCTCCGCGTTCGCTACTGCGACGTCGAGTGGCGCGCTGACGATCGCCCCGCCCGTCTCGCTCGACCCCGCGGCGTTCTTCGTCGTGGCGCCGGTCTACCGAGGGGGGGCCGTCCCGGCGCTTGCCAGCGCCCGCCAAGCCGCCGTGGTCGGCTGGGCCCTCGGGACCTTCGACGGGACGACGATCCTCCGCTCGGCGCTCGGCGACCTGCGTGGGACGGCGATCCGCCTCGCCTACGTCCCCACCCACGGCCCGGCGGCGAGGATCGCCTCGGTGGGGGCGGCCCGGGTCGCGTACGGCTTGGCGAGCACCGTCCCGGCGGGCGTCGGCGGCCACTGGCGGATCGTCGTCACGGGCGGCGCGCCGTCGGAGGCGCTCGCGCAGGCGATCGCCGTCGGGCTGCTCGTCACGGCGCTCGGCGTGCTCGCGTTCCTCCTCCTCCAACTGCTCGCGCGTTCGCGGGAGCGGGCACTGCGCCTCGTCGACGAGCGGACCGGCGAGCTGCGCCACCAGGCACTGCACGACGTGCTCACCGGCCTTCCCAACCGGGCGCTCATCGTCGACCGGGTCGGTCAGATGCTCGAGCGGGCGAGCCGGGAGCCGCTCGCGATCGGGGTCCTCTTCGTCGACCTCGACAACTTCAAGGACATCAACGACAGCTTCGGCCACCACTGCGGTGACGAGCTGCTGCGTGTGGTCGCGACGCGCCTGAGGACGGCACTCCGCCCGAGCGACAGCGTCGGGCGGCTCGGTGGGGACGAGTTCGTCGTGCTCGTCGCGGGCAGCTCCCTCGACGCCGGACCCGAGCTCGTGGCGGAGCGCATCCTCGAGGTGCTGCGCGAGCCGTTCGTCCTACCGAGCCTGGACGAGGTCGAGCTCCCCGTCCGGGCGAGCATCGGGCTCGCGGTTGGCGCGCGGTCGAGCGCCGACGAGCTTCTGCGGGACGCGGACGTCGCCCTCTACCAGGCCAAGCAGGCCGGCAAGGGTCGCTACGTGCTGTTCCACCCCGAGATGCAGGTGGCCGTCCAGGACCGGCTCGCGCTCGAGATGGACCTGCGTGCGGCCGTCACGGCAGGCGAGCTCTACGTCGAGTACCAGCCCACCTTCGACCTCCAGGACCTCGCCATGACCGGCGTCGAGGCGCTCGTGCGCTGGCGGCACCCGACGCGTGGCGTCGTCGGCCCGGACGAGTTCGTGCCCGTGGCGGAGCAGTGCGGGCTCATCGGCGTGATCGGGCGCTTCGTCCTCGGCGAGAGCTGCACCCAGGCTGCGGCATGGCAGGCGAACGGCAGGAGGGTTCCCGTGTCGGTCAACGTCTCGGGCCGCCAGCTCGAGTCGGACCAGCTGCGAGCGGACGTCGCGGACGCGCTCGCCGCGAGCGGGCTCGATCCTGCGATGCTCACCCTCGAGCTCACCGAGACCGTCCTCATGCGCGACGCCGACGCGACGAGGTGCCGGCTCGAGGAGCTGAAGGACCTCGGCGTCCAGATCGCAATCGACGACTTCGGCACCGGCTACTCCTCGCTCGCCTACCTGCGGCAGTTCCCCGTCGACTCGCTGAAGATCGACCGCTCGTTCATCGCGGGGATCGCGCGCTCGGCCGAGGCGCGCACCTTGATCCACACCCTCGTCCAGCTCGGCAAGACGCTCGGGTTGCGCACCGTCGCAGAAGGCGTCGAGGACCAGGCGCAGCTCGCCGAGCTCCAGCGCGAGCAGTGCGACCACGGCCAGGGCTTCTACTACTCCCGCCCGGTGTCGGCGGCGGCGGTCGAAGCGCTGTTCGCCACCGATGCCCCCGTGGTCGTGGGCCCGCCGCACGAGGCGTAGCGGGCAGGCTCCACCGGGAGCACGGCTCGTGCAGTCGCTCGCCGGTGCTCATCGTTTCCTCATGGCCCGCACACGTACTTCGCACGTCGTCGGGGTAAGACTACGTATGACAGTTCCGTGACGCGCTGGCGCACGCACGTAGGACGGCCCGGACGGCGGCGTCCGTCTCGGGTGGCGCGACGCCAGGACAGCACCAGACGAGATGAGGTGACGAGATGTCGAGATGCACGGACGGCCAGCCCCGACGCGGTGTCCTCTTCGGCCGCGCCGCACGTGAGCGCTGCGCAGCATCGGGCAGCGCCGCCTTCGCGCGCTCCTCTGCGCACCGGCCCCGCCGCCTCGTGGCCGCGTCGGCTGCACTGCTCGCCGGGGTGACGGGCTTCGCGGCGGTCGGCCTCGCCGTCGCGTCTCCCGCGGACGCGGCGACGCCGGGCAGCTGGAGCGCGACCGGTGCGATGCCTGCGGGCCTCGCGGACGCGACGGCGACGCTGCTCGGCGACGGCGACGTCCTCGTCGCAGGTGGCCAGAGCGCGCCGAGCGGCTCGCCGAGCTCGACCGCGGAGCTGTACGACCCTGCGAACGGCTCGTGGTCGCTCACCGGAGCGATGGCTTTCCCGATGACAGCTGCGACGGCGACGCTGCTCCCAGATGGCGAGGTCCTCCTCGCCGGCGGGATGACCGGGTCGGGCACCTCGCTCAGCCCGACGGGTGTCGCAGAGCTCTACGACCCCTCGACGAACTCCTGGTCGCAGACCGGGCCGTTGCCCTCCGGGCTCGCCGTCTCGGGAGCTTCGGCGGCGCTCCTCCCAGGCGGCGAGGTCCTCCTCGCCGGCGGGATGACCGGGTCGGGATCGGCGGCGACGACGACTGCCGACGCGGAGCTCTACGACCCGAGCACCGGCACGTGGAGCTCGACCGGATCGCTCCCGCTCGGGGTCGAGGACGCGGTGATGACCGCCTTCACCGCGAACGGCGGCGGGGTCCTCCTCGCGGGCGGGATCACGCAGAGCTCGGGGGGCACGGCCACCGTCTCCGGTTCGAGCGAGGTCTACGAGGCGTCTTCGGGGACGTTCCACGCGGTCGCGACGCTTCCGGTGGCCGTCGCGCACGCGTCGTCGGTCCT
>JAJZCK010000205.1 GCA_021846125.1 Actinomycetes bacterium
GGCGGGGTCTCCGAGGCTACCGCAGGCGGCGACTGCAACGTGGCGTAGACGGGCTCGTCGATGCCGAGGACCCACCCGGGTGATGGGACCCTGTCGAGGCCGAGGTCGAGGCAGGTGGCGGTTACCGCCGGTCCCAGCTCGCCCCAGTCGGGAGGGTCAGGCAGCAGGCCTCGGGCGGCGTCGGGGGTACCGGCCGCAACCACGACCGCCAGCGCCAGTTCCGTGCCGGCGTCGGTCGTCACCGCGATTGCGCCGGGGACCGGTTGCAGCGACCGGACCATGCACCCGGACTGTACCTGGGTCCGGGCGGCCAGGCCGTCGACCAGCTGAGCCCAGCCGCCGTGCAGGTAACTCACGCCGTGGCGGACGCCGGACTGCAGTTGGGTGACGGCGGCGCCTGCGTCGAGGTCGTCCAGGTCGCTGCTGTAGGTCGTCTGGCGGACGATTGCCCGGACGACCGCTTCGGCGTCGGGTCGTAGTTCGAGGTGGCCGAGCCACGCCGACACAGACGTGCCGGCCAGGGAGGCGGCGTCCGTGCGGGGCAGGGCGGCGAGCAGCCGGCCCACCTGGACCTTGGCCCGGGCGCCGAGGATGGTGGTTCGCAGCAGGGTGTCAGGTCCAGAGGGGAACTGGTGGTGGCGGCCGGCGCTGCTCATCCGATAGCGGCGCAACGGGGGACTCGCCCCGTGGGGGTCGATGCCGTGGCGTCGAAGCACGGCCATCCCCTGACCGCCGAGGTATAAGGCGTGGCCACCGTGGTTGAACGTGAAGCCGTCGCGTTCGGTCACCCGGGCCCGGCCGCCGGGCCGGTGGCCCTCGACCACCAGCGCTCGTCCCCCGGTTGCGGTCACCTCTGCCCCAGCGGCTAGCCCGGCCAGGCCGCCGCCGACCACCACCACATCCCACGTCGTCGTCGTTGTCGTTGTCGTCATGTCTACCTGACGGAGTACACCCCGCCGCTGTGACAACCTTTGATGCCAGGTGCGAAGGTGGCCGGCGTCGCACTGCCACCGAGGGAGGCGGCTTCGCGATCGCGCACGCGACTTACGACCATGGAGCCGACGTGTTCCGGGTTCACAATGCGCTGCCGGGTCACATGCTACGTGGTTGGCGTCCGCCCAGCCTTATGGTCTCGCCGTGGGCTCGGCCATCGGCGGAGCAGCTCCGGCGATAGCGTCGTCTTCGAGAGTTCCGAGCTGCGCCCGCGCCTTATTCTGCGATGGCCAGCCCAGCCCGACGGCTGGTACCCCGGACGAATGGGTTGACGAGGCGGCCCTGGGCTTTGGGAGGAGAACCCCACCCCGCGAACCCTGGTTGGTTACTGCTGGGTCCATGTGGCTGGATGCCGATTGAGGGGTCCGGCTTGGTGTGCCCAGTGTAGCCGGACACCGTCGATGCGTCCTGGTAGCGACACCCGGCGTGCGGGTCCCCAGGCGGTGTCAGTGTCTTCGAAGGGGAAGTCTTCGGGGTCGGGTTGTGCCGGCCGTTCGGTCGGCCTGGGAAGCGAGTACAAGAGGTTGGCGGTGCCGATGAGGGAGGCGTGGAGGCGCGCAATGCTCGAGGCGGTTAGCTTGCGGGTCAGGGCGCGGGTGATGGCGGTGGCGAGCAGCCAGCCGGTGGCGTGGTCGAGGGCTTGGACGGGCAGCGGGGTCGGCTGGTTGCGGCCGATCGCGGCGGCGCCGTCTGCGGCGATGCCGCAGCTCATCTGGACCAGGCTGTCGAACCCGCGGCGGTTACGCCACGGGCCGTCCCATCCGTAGGCGTCCAGGCTGGCAATGGTCAACTCGGGGTTGAGTCTGGTGAGGGTCTGGTCGTCGTAGCCGAGGCCGGGTAGCGCGTCGGCTCGCAGTCCCGCGACCAAGACGTCGGCGCCAGCGAGCAATTCTTCGAATATTGCGCGGTCGGCCGGCGCGGTCAGGTCGAGGGCGGTGGTGCGCTTGCCGAGCGTCGTCTCGGGCAGCAGCGAGAGGACCTCCTCGAACCCTGGCGGGTCGATTCGTAGCACGTCGGCTCCGTAGCCGGCGAGGAACTTGGTCGCGACCGGCCCGGCGATGACACGGGTCAGGTCCAGCACCCTGACCCCGTCGAATGGCAGGGCGCCGCCGTTGAGCAGGCGGTCGGAGCCGGAGGAAGAACGCTCGGTGACTACCACCGGCGACGCCTCGGCGGTGGCTGCCCCTGGGGGCGAGGACAGCCACTGGGCGCGCCCGTGCATGACAGCGGCGGCACCACCTGCGTCGATCACTGCGCTCTCGATCTCCTCCGCGTAACGACTTTGCACCGCAGCCTGAGCCGTGTCGCGATCGTTGGCGCCGAGCACGCGCTCCACCGCGGCGCGGTGCCGGGCGTAGTTGGTGTGCAGCCTGATCCACCCGTCGGTAGCGCGGTAGTTACCTGCGATCGGGTCCCACAGCGGCGGTGCGGCCCAGCCGGCCGGGGCGAACAGTCCCTCGGCGGCGAACGCTGCGCTGGCAGCCTTGCTGTCGACCGTGACCGCCAGTGATGGCGCTGCGCGCCGCGCGGCGAGCAGCCGGGCGGCGGCGAGCGTGGCGGCCGCGACCGTAGCGGTCGCAAGTCCGGTCACGTCGAAAGCGGACGAAAGGACCGCCCGTGGCCCCGTCGTGGTCAGCTCATCGAGCGGAGCCTCTGCTTCGTCGTCCATGCCGGTTGCCGACCACACCCGTGAGATCACATCGCTAAAGCCGTCGCCCATGGACGCGATCTTCGACCAAAACCGCCACAACATCAACGTGGATTACATCAACCTACGAGATAGAGGTCGTCGGTGTCTGTGGCCGGGCTCAAACCGTGGCGGCCCGGGCGGAACGCGAAGGCGCGAAGGCGCGAAGGCGCGAAGGCGCGAAGGCGCGAAGGCGGTTCGCTGTACTCTTCGGTCGAGTGGGCGATCCGCCCGCCGGTACGTGCCATCGTGAACGCCGTGAAGATGGGTCTCGCTAATGCCCACTGTGCATTTGCGACTCATGGGGCGATCCTGCGCAGGGTGGCATAGGAGGCGCCGGCCAGCGGCACGCACCCCAGGGCAGTCCACCCGGCGGCGGTCAGGGGAGTCAGCGTAGCGAACCAGTTCCCGATCCCCGACCAGTCGTGTTGCCAGGTGAGCAGGCTGGCGAGGCCGCCGGAGACCACCACGATGGCCACGCCAGCGACGAGGAGGCCGGCTTGGTGCCAGCGCAGCCAGATGCCGGTGATCGAGTCGGCCTCGATCGTGAACGTCACCCCGTCGACGGCGGCGATCCCGCCGTAGCGCTTGGTGAGGTCGGTCGCTTCGATGACGGCGGTCATGGTGTCGCCATCCCGTCTTTGATCATGATGATTAGCTCCTCGGAGTCGATGTCTAGTTTGTGCGCCTCGCTTACCAGCGGCTCGACGAAGCCGCCCCAGAAGGCTTGCCGACGCTTGGCGATCAGCGCATTTTGGGCGCCGGTCGCCACGAACATGCCGACCCCCCGCCGCTTGTACAAGATGCCGTCGGCGACGAGCTGGGCGACCCCCTTGGCCACCGTGGCCGGGTTGATCCGGTGAAAGGTGGCGAGGTCGTTGGTCGAGGGCGCCTGGCTCTCCTCGGCCAGGGTGCCGTCGAGGATGTCGCTCTCGATCTGTTCGGCGATCTGAATGAAAATCGCCCGTGACTCGTCGAACACGTCCCCTCAATCTTGCTCGTTGTCCTTCTCGGTTACACGGTTAACTACCTGAGTATGTAACCATAGTGGCGGCGGGCTGTCAAGTGCCCAGGGGGCTCCGGTCGGTCGCCATGCCACAAGCCGGGTGCCAACGGGGTCGAGTGGAATGTCCTCGGCTGCTAGAGCCACCCTCGCTCGTCCGCAATCCTGAGTGCTTCTAGTCGGTTGCGGGCCGAGGTCTTGGCGATCGCGGCTGACAGGTAGTTCCGGACGGTTCCCTCGGAGAGGTAGAGCTTCGCGGCGATCTCTGCGACAGTGGCACCTGAGCGTGCGACGGTGAGCACGTCGCGTTCGCGGGCAGTCAGGGGGGAGTCGCCGGCCGCCAGCGTCAAGGCCGCGAGCGCCGGGTCGACGACTCGCTCGCCGGTCATCACCCGCCGGATTGCGGAGGCGAGCGCCTCGCACGGGGCGTCCTTCACGACGAAGCCCGCGGCGCCGGCCTCCATCGCCCGGCGTAGGTAGCCGGCTCTCCCGAAAGTGGTGAGGATGACTACCCGGCAGGTTGGGACCTGGGCCTTGAGCACCGCTGCTGCGGCCAGCCCGTCCAGCCCGGGCATCTCGATGTCGAGCAGTGCGATGTCGGGCCGATGGGATCGAGCAGCGCCGACCACCTCGTCGCCGCGGCCCACCGAGGCGACGACTTCGAAGTCCTCTTCGAGCTCCAAGAGGGCGCACAGAGCGCTTCGCACCAGCTCTTGGTCGTCGGCGAGCAGCAGACGGATGGTCATGGGGGGGCGCTCACCGCTGGGCCGAGTGTCACTCGGAGTTGCCAGCCCCGGGGGTGGAGGGGTCCGGCTTCGACGACGGCGCCTGAAGCGGCGGCTCGTTCGCGAAGACCGGCGAGTCCGTTGCCGCATGATGGTTGTCCG
>JAJZCK010000206.1 GCA_021846125.1 Actinomycetes bacterium
CATGGTGCGCATCGCCCTCGCTCCGTGCTCGCCGTTCTCGGTCAGCAAGCGTCTCATGACAGCGACTGCCGAGCTCGCGGAGCGCCTCGACGTCCGCCTCCACACCCATCTCGCGGAGGACCTCGACGAAGACCGCTACTGCATGGATCGTTACGGGTGCCGGCCGGTCGAGCTTTTCGAGGAGGTGGGTTGGCTCTCCGACCGCGCGTGGGTCGCGCACTGCGTCTACCCGAACGAAAAGGAGGTCGGTCTGCTCGGTCGAGCCGGAGTCGGCGTCGCGCACTGCCCGAGCTCGAACCTCATGCTTGCGGGCGGGCTCGCCCCGGTGGCAGAGCTCCGCGCGGCCGGGGTACCCGTCGGGCTCGGCTGCGACGGCTCCTCGTCGACGGACGCCGCCTCGCTCTGGCTCGAGGCGCGCACCGCGATGCTTCTCGCTCGGCTGAGGTCGGGCCCCGCGTCGACCGGGGCGCGCGAGGCGCTCGAGATCGCGACCCTCGGTGGGGCTGCATGCCTCGGGAGGTCCGGAGAGCTCGGGGTCTTACGACCCGGAGCCGCTGGCGACCTCGTGTGCTGGCGCCTCGACGGGCCGACATTCGCCGGTGCGCTCAGCGACCCGGTCGAGGCGCTGCTTCGGTGCGGCCCCGTCTCCGCGCACCACACCGTCGTCGCCGGGAGGGTCCTCGTCGAGGACGGCCGGCTCGTCCATCCCGAGCTCGAGGACGTCTTGCGTCGCCACCGAGCGGAATCGCGCCGGATCCAGGACCTCGACTCCTGACCCGCCGCGCGCTGCCTGGACGCCCGATCCCGGACCGTGTCGGCAGCACGTAGGCATCAGCCCGCTGGCGTTCCGGGGAAGCCTCCGGCCCGGGCGAAGCCGACGACGACCGTCCTCGCCGTCTCGACACCCTTCGTCGTCGTGCCGACGACGGCGACGCTCACGCCCACCTTGACCTGCGCGAAGCCCGCCGACGCGTCGGCACGGTCCCGGTAGGTCGTCGATCTCGTCACGACGACCTTCACCTCTGGCCCCTTCGCCGGCTTGAGCTCGAAGGCGCGCGCCGAGCGGTCGACCGAGACGACCTTGCCGAACGTCCCTCGGGCGAAGCCTCCGGGGAAGCCTCCGGCCCGGGCGCCTGGGGCCGCCTTGCCGATGACGACGACTGTAGCCACATCGGTCCCGGACGAAAGCGTGCCGATGACGGCGACGCTCTCGCCTTGCGCCAGGTCGGAGAATGTCGCCGACGCGCCACCGTCGACCTTGTATGCCGTCGCCTTCGTGACGTCGACGGTGATGCGCGTACCGGTCGTCGTGCGGATGACGAAGCGGGTCGACTCGCTGTCGACCGAGACCACCGTCCCGACGACCCCGGGAGAGCTCACCGAAGGCGCGGCGCTACGTGGCAGCCCCGCCCCCGCGGGCTCCGACGCTCCGACGGCCCCGGCAACCCCCACCAGGCTGGCAACCCCCACCAGGCTGGCAACGACTGCTATGCCGGTCGCCCGGCGGAGAGCCGACTGATCCATCTTCAGTTGCATTGCTCGCCTCCAGGCTCTCCGGGTCGACCGCGCCGCGCCGCGCCGCGCCGCGCCGCGAACGGCATCGTCGCATCATCGCTGCGGCACCCGTGAGGACCATGGGAGGAAGCTGTGACGAAGCTGTGGCACATCCTGGAGTCCTGGATCCGGCCCGGCATGACAGGAGGTCCGCTGGCTCCACTCCACCGCCTCGACACAGACCTCCGGCGAAGGTTGACGGCTACGCTGTCGCTCTACCAGAGGGTGCTCCATAGTCGCGACCGTGTCGCGTCCGTCTCGCTTGCGGGCACGAAGACGCGCGGCAGCACTCGTCGCCACGAGCGAAGGAGGCGCCGATGTCCGTCATCCGATACGACAGCCGGAGAGCCCGACGGCGAGGGCAGCACGCTCGAGGAGCGAGCGACCACACCGGACATTGAACCGCGGTCGCCTCAGGGCTCGTCTCTTCCCCGAGTGGTCGGACCGCAACATCGTCGTCGTCCTCGGCGCCAGGACGGCAATGAGCGCGGCCCGGGCGCTGGCAGGGGTGGTCGTTCCCGTCTACCTCGCGCTCGACGGTTTCAACGCCGAGCGGCTAGGCGCCCTGTTCGCGGTCGTCGCGGTCGCATCTGCCGCGATGGCCACTGCGATCGGCCTGCTCTCGGACCGGCTGGGCAGGAAGCCCTTCCTTGTCGTCGTGCCGCTCCTCGCGTCGCTGGCGGGGGTCGCCTTCGCCTACGACCGGACGACAGCCGTGCTCTTCTGCGCGGCGGCCCTCGGGAGCTTCGGCCGCGGATCGGGAGCCGGCGCTGGCGCCGTAGGCCCGTACCAGCCGGCGGAGTCCGCCTTCGTCGTCGAATCACTCCCCGCCCGCTATCGCAATGTGGTCTTCGGCCGGCTGTCGTTCGTCTCGTCTGTCGGCGCTCTCGGCGGCGGGCTCCTCGCGCTCCTCGCTCCGAGCCATCGAATTGCGGGCGCAGCTGCAACTGCGGCGTTCGGCGACGTGTTCCTCGCTACGTCCGGCCTCGCCGCGCTGGCCGGCCTCCTCGCGCTTCTCATCGTCGAGGCTCGGCCACCGCGCGTCGTCGGGGCCCCGAGCACGCCGCGGCTCCCCGGGCGGTCCCGGCTGCGGTCTGTAATCTCGGCATTGCGCCTCCCGCGACGCTCACGCCCCCTGCTCTACCGGTTATGGGTGACGAACAGCCTGAACGGCTTCGCGATCGGGATGTTCGGCCCCTTCGTCACGTACTGGTTCTTCCGGCGTTACGGCGCAAGTGCCGGTGAGATTGGCGTCCTGTTCGCCGTCGTCAACCTCGTGACGGCGGCTGCGACGCTGTCGGCAGCGCGACTCGCCCGAATGTGGGGACTGGTGAACACCGTCGGCATCGTCCGCAGCGCTCAGGCGGCGCTGCTCGTCCCGCTCGTGCTCATGCCGACCTTCGAGTCGGCAGGAGCTGTCTACCTCCTGCGCATGGCCGTCCAGCGCATCGGGCTGCCGCTGCGCCAGTCCTACGTCCTCGCCATGGCGGACGCTGAGGAACGCGCGGCAGTCACCGCGCTCTCCAACCTCCCGAGCCAGCTCACGATGGCGGTGAGCCCGCTGCTCGCCGGCTACCTGTTCGACGAGGTGAGCATCGCGCTCCCCTTCGACATCGCAGCAGTGTTCCAAGGATTGAACGCCGTCCTCTTCTGGGTGTTCTTCCATGACGCGCCGCCCGAGGAGGAGCAGGCGCAGGCGGCGGTCGCTGACGCTCCAAGCTAGCTCTCAGCAAACGCACGGCATCGTCCAAGGATGCGGCACTACCGTCGCTGCATGGCTCATCTCGGCTACGACAGGGCGAACCTCTGGTCGGGCGACGCGCCTCTGGTCGGGACGACGGCACCGGGAAGCGTGGTGCCTGCGACCACCCACGGCACCGCCCACGACGCTCAGTCGATCGTCGCCACTCTCGCTCTCGGTGCCGCTGTCGGGCTCGGCGTCGCGAGCATGCTCCCGGACTACCTGTCTGGCTCGTCGATCGCCTCCAGTCCCGACCTCGTCGTCGCCCATGCCATCCCGCTCGGCGGATGGCTGCTCGCCGCCGCCCTCGTCGCGACGAGCCGGCTCGGCGCTCGGCGCATCGGCTCGCTCCTCGGGCTCGGGATAGGCGTCGTCGAGCTGGGCCTGCTTCTCTCCGACGCCGGCACCGTCTTTGCCGGTGGAGCGCACGTGGGTGGTGCCGGCCTCGTCCTCGCGTCGCTCGAGTGGCTCCTCGCAACCGGCGCGAGCGCGCTCGTCGCCTCGAGCTCTGGCGCACTTTCCGGGTTCCGTGACAGGAGTCGGGACGAAGACAGGCGGAGCACCCGCCACGAGCCAGCGCCGGCAGGTCGCCTTGGCCACAAGAAGGCGACGACTGCGGCCGGGATCCTCGCAGCGCTCGCGGCGGCGGGTCTCTACGCCCCGCCGTGGGACCGCCTCGTCGTCGAGCTCGTCGCTGTCGGTCGTACGACGGTCGTGACGGCCGGCAACGCTTTCGCGAATCCCGCTCCGGTCATTGCGGGGAACGTCGTCGTCATGGTCTCCCTGGTCGCTCTCCCCCTCGTCGCACTATCTGCCCGCTCGCGGCGCCTCGGTGGGGCGATGCTGGCCGGCGGCGTGGTGGCTGCGACGAGCCAGGTGGCATCCGCGCTCGTGCAGTGGCGCGAGCCCGTGCCGCCGGGAGAGTTCGGCTTAAGCACGCCGGCCGCCGTCGCCGCGGGCTTCCACGTGAGCTCCGGCTTCACCCCGGTGTTCTACCTGTTCTCCGCAGCGGTCGCCGTGCTCGCCGTCGTAGCGGTGCTCGATCTCGTCGATCGGTCCGGCCAGCGGATGCCACCTCCTCTCGCCGCGGTACCGGACGTGGCACCGCGACGAGCGTTCAGCCCGACGCCGCACTACTAGAGCGACGAAGCGCTGCCGGAGGGTGGAGCTCGTGTTCCCAGCTGGCGGGGGAGGGCTCGAACCTCCAACCTCCTGATCCAAAGTCAGGCGTTCTGCCGGTTGAACTACCCGCCATCGCGGAC
>JAJZCK010000016.1 GCA_021846125.1 Actinomycetes bacterium
ACACTGACGCCCGCTCTTCTCGGCACTATCGGGTGCCCACGGGTCCACGCGCTCGCTCGCTCGGCTCGGCTGCACGACCCGCGCGCGACGACGCCGCACAGTTTCGCCAGCCGCTTGCTCGTCGTCACCGCCGCCCCCCTCACCACGTTCGCGCTCGCCCTGCTCGGTCTGTGTGCGACTCCCCCGCCCCCGCAAACCGCTTTGCATCCGCACGGTAACGCGCCCTCGAAGGACTGTCAACGGAAAATCGCCGGGAAAAGTAGGGGGACTGGAAGGTAGGGAGACGAAGAGCCGTCGGAGTCAGCTGCCGCCGCGAGCAGTGGACCGAGAGACGGGCGACGTCAGAGCTGCGTCAGCCGCCATCCGAGCGATGCCGACCCGAGCGAGCCACGAGCGACCAGCGGGACGGTCCTCGTCTCGCTGCCGATCCGGACCGTGAGCATGCCGACGCGAGCGCCGGATCGGATCGGGGCAACCAGGTGCCGGCTGACCGCTACCGACTGAGAGAGCCGCTCGCCCGGCCAGACGACCATCTCGACCGAGCGCGCCGCGACGAGAGGAACACCGGCCGCGTAGCCGGCGTCGAGAGACGCAGCGGTCTCGCCTGCAGAGACGACCGTCCGGTTCGACAGTCCGGCGTCGGCCGCGCGCACGAGATGCTCTGCGTCCGCGAGCGCGGTCGGTAGTGGGGAGCCGTTGCTCACTCCGACGACGGCACCGAAGAGCATCTCGCGATGCCCGGCGACGAGGTGCCGGGCGGCGAAGACGAACGACGCGCCACCTTGGGGAACCCAGCCGGTCTTCACCCCGACGATGCCGTCGTGGCCGAGGTCGCCATCGACATTGTACTGCAGCCCGGCGACCGGGAGGACGACCTGTGGCATCGAGACGATGCTGGCTATCACGGGATTGCGGAGCGCTATCTCGGCGAGCCTTGTCTGGTCCGATGCGGTCGACACCGAGCCCGGATCGACACCGCTCGGGCCGCTGTAGTGGGTGTGCGCGAGACCCAGCCGCCGTGCTTGCGCGTTCATCTTGGCGACGAACGCCTCCTTCGAGCCGGCGTCCCATATCGCCAGCATGCGCACGATGTTGTCCGCGGACGGGACGAGGACAGCCTCGATGGCCTCGAGCTCGCTCATGTGCTCGCCGGTGCTCACCTGGACGACCGAGTCGAGTGATGCCTTCTCGCGCAAGTAGCTCGCGACATCCGCTGCCGTCACCGGGATCGAAGGGCCCTGCTCTCCGATCGAGAGGGGATGGTCGGCGAGGACGACGAGGACGGACATGAGCTTGGTCACCGACGCGATGGGAGTCTCGCTGTTGCCGCCGGCGGACGCGATCGTCCCGACGCCCGACAAGGCGACGGTCGTCTCCGCCTGCGACGGGAAGGGCAGCGTCCAACTTCTCGAGGGCACGCGCACCACGCTCGGGGCGGTGACCTGCACGGCGAGAGCTGGCTTCGGGCGAAGGAGCTGCACCGCGGTGAAGACGGCGGCAAGGACCACGGCGACGAGCGCGGCGACCGCGACGGTGCGCAGCACGCCCCTCCCGCGACGCGCCACGTAGACGCTGTGCCTCGCACCGAAGCTCCGGCGGCTGGGTAGAGGTCGGCGGGGTGGCCTGGTGCTGCCGTGTCGTCGTGTCACGGGACGCAAAGGTAGGCGCGTGCCCCTGCGAGCGGGTGTCGCCGGCGCATTCCGAGAGGGCGGCCGGAAGAGGCGGCTCAGGGCGGAGAGACCGGGAAGCGCGCGCTCGGCTCGGCTCCTGCGCCGATCGACGTGGACCCGTCCGAAGCGAGCCGCACGTGACCCGCCGCGGCGATCATGGCTGCGTTGTCCGTGCACATCGCACGACTCGGGAGGAAGACCGGAAGACCCTCAGCCGCACACGCTTCGACCGTACGCTCCCGCAGGCGGCCGTTCGCTGCCACACCACCCGCCAGGCAGACCCCACGCGCCCCGACGGCACGTGCAGCCGCCAGAGTCTTGTGGACGAGGACGTCGACGACGGCCTCCTGGAACGCGGCGGCGACGTCCGGTGTCCGCACGCCGGGATGGCGGGTGACGAACTGCACGA
Organism: Actinomycetes bacterium; assembly: GCA_021846125.1. Classification (GTDB taxonomy): domain Bacteria; phylum Actinomycetota; class Acidimicrobiia; order Acidimicrobiales; family Bog-793; genus JAJZCK01. The sequence goes on from JAJZCK010000016.1 coordinate 2,080, forward strand.
CGGCGGTCTTCAACCCGCTGAAGGACATGTCGAGACCCTCGGCGAGCATCGGCCGGGGTAGTCGGACGGCTTGCGAGTCGCCACCTTTCGCCGCGCGCTCCACGGCGGGGCCGCCCGGATAGCCGAGGTCGAGAAAGCGCGCCACCTTGTCGAATGCCTCGCCTGCCGCATCGTCCACGGTCTCACCGAGGACCTCGTAGGAGCCGGGGCCGCGCATCACGACGAGCAGGCTGTGACCGCCCGACACGAGAAGGACGACGACGGGAAGCGCCATCCCCGGCTCCTCGAGCAGCGAAGCGTACAGATGGCCTTCCAGATGGTTCACGCCGACGAACGGGACGTCCCACGCGAGGGCGAGCGCCTTAGCGAAGGAGACGCCGACGAGCAGCGCACCGACGAGGCCTGGCCCCGTTGTCGCCGCCACCGCACCGATCCTGCCCTCCCGACCCGTCGTCGGCAATGGGCGACCCGTGGGGTCGAAGCCCGCGCCGGCGAGCGCCCGGCTGACGACAGGGACGATCTGCTCGACGTGCGCTCGTCCCGCTATCTCCGGCACGACCCCGCCGAACCGCTCGTGCAGATCGACTTGGCTGGAGACCACCGAGGAGAGGATCGTACGACCGCTCTCGACGACGGCCGCTGCGGTCTCGTCGCACGACGTCTCGATCGCGAGCACGAGCCCGTCGCCTCCGGTCACGGCCGGACGTCCCGCTTGGCGATAGCGCCGATCCGGGCCGCGAGACCTTCGAGGCGCGCCGCATAGGCGTCCGAGTCGACGTCGTAGGCCCACATGACGAGACCGTCCTCGTTGACCTCGGGATAATAGTCCTTGCGCACACCGACCGGGACGAAGCCGAAGAGCGCGTAGAGCTGCTGGGCTCCCCGGTTCGACATCCGGACCTCGAGGGTCAGCGCGTGGCAGCCCCTTTCGCGCAGCTCGGTCACGAGACGGTAGAGCAGTCGCATCCCGACGCCGCGGCGGTGCCACTCGGGAGCTACCCCGACCGTCGTGACGTGCCCTTCGCCAGCGACGAGCATCGCTCCCGCGTAGCCGACCACTGCGCCGTCGACGAGACCGACCACGTACACCCGCGTCGCCGGAGACGAGATCTCGCTCAGGTAGAGGGCGGACGACCATGGCCGCGGAAAGATGCGCTCCTCGATCGCGACGACGTGCCGGACGTGGCGGCGACGCATGGCGACGACGTCGAGCGTCACGTCGTCGCGGGGCTCGGGCACGCCTGCCCAAAGCCGGGAGCGGGCGCGCCGCAGGCTCATCGCCATGGCACGGCGGTCGGGTCGACCCGAGCTCCCACGTCGACGACCGGCGCCGGACGTGACACCCAGTTGGCCCGGGCGTCGGGCGGCCGCAGGTAGCACGGCTCGGCGCGCGCGGCGTCCGTCGTCGCCCCTGCCGCGAGGCGGCGGATGCCGAGACGCGCGAGCGCCGCGACGCCCGGGGCGCCGAGATCCTCGCTGGCTATGCGCGGCGCGGCGCCACCGAGCGCGACAGTCGCTTCCAAGATGGCCACGCGATGGCGCAGCGCCCCGTCACCGACGAGCATCGCCTCTCGTGCGAGACCGGCGAGGTCCGCCGCGAGGTCCGCCGTCGAGCCAATGCGCATGTCCTGGCCCGGCACAGCCCATGCCACCTCCCCCCTGCGCATGTCGACGACCGGGACGACGGTCAGCGCGACGTCCTGCGCGGCTTCGGCGAGGACCTCGATGCTGGTACAGGTGACGACGGGGACGCCGAGGCCGAAGGCGACGCCCTTCGCCGCGGCGACTCCGACACGGATCCCGGTGAACAGTCCCGGCCCGACGTCGACGCAGACCGCTCCCACGCTGGCAAGCGGCGTCGATGCTGCAGAGCAGACCGCCACGATGGCCGGGTGGAGCGTCTCGACGTGACGGCGGCCAGGCCGCGCGACGAGCGCGGCGAGCAGCCCACCTGGACCGGCGAGAGCGACACCTACCTCGATCGTCGCGCTTTCGATGGCGAGCACGATCACCTCGCGTCAAGCCCTTCTGCAAGAGCACGGTCGACCAGGCGGGCAAGCCGGGCCGCCCACGACGGGCCACCGGCCGTCACGGTCACGACGCGGACTCCCCGCGCCGCGTCGTCTCCCTGCGCGTCTCCCTGCGCGTCGCCGACGTCCTTCGCCACGTCCATCACCACGTGGAGCGCGTCCTCGCCGAAAAGCTGCTCGGCCGCTTCGCCCCACTCGACGACAGCGACGGCACCGTCGTCGAGCAGCTCGTCTAGGCCGAGATCGGCCACCTCGCCGAGCTGCTCGAGGCGCCAGCAGTCGACGTGTGCGACCACCGGCTCCGTCGCGTAGGTCCTCAACAACGTAAAGGTCGGGCTCGTCACCTCGCCGACCGCGCCGAGAGCCGCCACCAGCCCCTTGGTCAGCGTCGTCTTCCCCGCTCCGAGGCCGCCGGAGAGCAGCAGCACGTCCCCTGGCTCGACGAGGCCAGCGAGGACCGCTCCGAGCGATCTCGTCGCACGCGGCGATCTCGTGACGACGACGACTCGCTCGGGACGATCACCGGGCTCAGCCACGGCTCTCGGCGACTTCGCGTGACGTGCCGGCGAGAAGCCGCTTGGCCCGCACGAGGTCGGCACGCACCTGTGCGACGACGACGCCCCCGCCGCGGAGCGCCGCAGCCGGATGGAACGTCGGGACGAGCATCGCGCCAGCGAAGCCGTAGGCGCGGCCACGGAGGCTCGTGACTCCCTCCGTCGTACCGAGCAGCGCCCGCGTCGCGAAGTTGCCAAGCGTGACGACGACGTCCGGAGCGACGAGGCGGACCTGCTCCTCGAGGTAGTGACCGCACGCGCCGACCTCGCTCGGCGTCGGGTCCCTGTTGGCCGGGGGACGGCACTTCACCACGTTCGCGATGTAGCACTCGTCGCGTCGCAAGCCGATCTCCTCGGCGACGAGCCGCTCGATGAGCGCTCCCGACCTGCCGACGAACGGCTGACCGGTCAGGTCCTCCTCGCGACCCGGAGCTTCGCCGACGAGCATGAGCCGGGCTTCGGGGTCGCCAGCACCGAACACCACAGTGGTCCTGCTCGTCGACAAGGGGCAGGCGACGCACGCACGAGCAGCTAGCTCGAGGTCGACGAGCGCCGGCACGTGCCGATGCTACCGCCGCTGCGCGACGGGCGGGCCGAACGAGGTCCAGGCAGACCCTGCGGGCGGGCCGTCTCCCGCCGGGCCACCGGGGCCCGCGCCGATGTAGCGGCGAGGCACCCGGGGCCCGATGCCGCAGAGCACTTCGTGGCAGATCGTGCCGAGCCGGTCTGCCCACTCCTGCACCGTGATCTGCTCGGCGCCTTGGCGACCGATGAGGACAGCCTCGTCGCCCGGTCGCACCGAGTCGTCGTCGCCGAGATCGACGACGACCTGGTCCATCGTCACCGTCCCCGCGATCCGCCGCCGGCGCCCTTTCACGAGCACCTCGCCTCCCGCGCGCCCGAGCGCTCTCGGTACGCCGTCGTGATATCCGACAGGCACCACGCCGACGAACGAGGGGCGCTCGAGCTCGTATGTGCGCCCGTAGCTCACCCGCTCGCCCGCCTCGAGCCGCCGGACGAGATGGATCTGCGCCTTCCACGCAAGTGCCGGCTCGAGCGTCTCGCCGCCACCGAGCTCGCGTTCCAGCACGGCGCCGAGGGCCGGCGCCGGGAGGTGGCCGTAGAGTGCGATCCCGCAGCGGACGAGGTCGAGCCGCGCGGCGCGGTGCGCGATCGCGCCGGCGGAGTTCGCCGCATGGAGCACGCCGGTCGGGATTCCCGCAGCAGCGAGAGCCTGCCGGGCACAGCGGAATCGCCGCAGCTGCTCGGCGGTGAAGGGGTCGTCGGGCTCCTCCGCCACAGCCAGGTGCGTCCACAGGCCCGCGCCGACGAGCTCTGGGGCGTCGTCGACCGCCCGGGCGAGGGCGAGGAGCGCGTCGGGGTCCGCCCCGACGCGATGCATTCCTGTGTCCACCTTGAGCTGCACGTCGACTACCCGACCGGCGGCGGACGCCGCAGAGCAGGCGGCGACCACACCCTCCGGCTGGTAGAGGGTGGGCGTCAGCTCGTGGGCGACGGCCTCGCCCATCGCCGGGGGAGCCGGCTCCGAGAGCAGAAGCACCTCGCTCGTGCAGCCTGACTCACGCAACGCGACGCCCTCCTCCACGAGCGCGACGGCGACGAGGGATGCTCCGCCGCGCAGCGCCGCGCCCGCCACCTGAGACGCGCCGTGGCCGTACGCGTCGGCCTTGACCACGGCGCAGAGCCGGGCGGGGGCGACGAGGCGGACCAGACGGCGAGCGTTCGCAGAGATCGCGTCGAGGTCCACCTCGACCCACGCCGGGCGCAGCGTGGACGATCGGGTCACGGCGAGCCCGCGTCTGCAGGTCCGAGATCGGAGAGGACCTCGGCGACGAGCCGCGGGAGGTCTCCTGCGACGAGCCCGAGGACAAGCCCACGCGCCGCGGCCCGGCCGTGGACGTGGGCAGCCAGAGCGGCAGCGTCGGGTGCCGCCATGCCGGAGGCGAGGAACGCTCCGACGATCCCGGCGAGGACGTCACCGGTCCCGGCGGTCGAGAGCCGCCGTGATCCAGCTACCACGATCGTCGCGCCACCTTCCGGCGTGGCGACGATCGTGGCGGCGCCCTTCAGCAGCACCACTGCCCGCGCGCGCCGAGCGAGGTCGCGCGCCGCGCCAAGGCGGTCAGGACCGGGCTGGCTCCCCACGAGGCGGGCGTACTCGCCGTCGTGGGGTGTCAGCACGATCGGCGCGCGCCGCGACGCGAGGACGCGGGCTGCCTCGTCGAGGGTGCCGAGCGCATTCAGGCCGTCGGCGTCGAGCACGACCGGTACCGCGACCTCGGCGACCAGACGGCGCACCGCCTGAGTCGTCTCGGTTGTCGCCCCGAGACCGGGTCCGAGCACGAGTGCCCGGGCGCGGCCGAGGTCATCGAGGACCGGCACGGCCCAGTCCTTCTCTGGAAGGCGGCGCGCGACCGCCTCGGTCACAGGGACCGACCCAGGGACGACACCGGGCGATCCGAGGCGGACCATGCCTGCACCGGCCCGCTGTGCTCCCGTCGCGACGAGAGCTGCCGCCCCGAGCATCCCGGGCGAGCCGGCGACAACGTAGAGCGCCGTGTCCCATTTGTGGCCGCTGCGCCTGCGCGAGACGTAGGAGCGGGCGACGTCGTCGTCCTCGACCATCCAGGTGCGAGTCCGTGTCTCCTCGACAGGAAGGTCGAGGAGGTCGAGCACGATCCGGCCCGCATGCTCGGGCCCATCCCCGAGGACGAGACCAGGCTTGTGGGCTCCGAAGGTGACGGTGCAGTCGGCCCGGACCGCTCCCGGGCATGCCTCGCCGGTGTCGGCGTCGACACCTGAGGGGACGTCGACGGCGAGCACGAGCGCCTGGCCAGCACGAGTGCCGATGGGTAGCGGCGGGGCGGGCTGTGCCGAGTAGTGGCCCCGGAACCCGGTGCCGAACGCCGCGTCGATGACGAGGTCGCAGGCCGGAAGACTCCCGCCGTCCGGGCGCAGCTCGAGCACGTGCGCTCCACGTCGCCGGAGGCGGCGGGCCGCGACACGTCCGTCGTCGCCGTTGTGCCCGTGGCCCGCGACGACCACGACGCGCCGGCCGTACGCGCCGCCGAGCATGGCGAGTGCCGTCCGCTCGACCGCCGTTCCCGCGCGCTCGACGATCGCCTCGAAGCTCTCCACGCGCGCGGCCGCAGCATCGACGTCCGCCATCTCGGCACGCGTGAGGACGGGCTTCACGTCGCCACGACCATGGCGGCAGCAAGGCCGTCGGTATGGGTCAAGGAGACGTGCCACGCGGTGACCCCGAGACGGTCCGCGCGCGCGGCCGCACGCCCCGTCGCGACGAGCCCGGGTGGCCGGCCGTGCCCGCCGACCACCTCGAGCTCCTGGAACGCGACGGCACCGAGCCCGACGCCGAGCGCCTTCATAGCTGCCTCCTTGGCCGCGAAGCGGGCCGCGAGCCCTGGCACCGAGTCGTGGCGCTCCGAGAGCTCCGCCCTCTCTGCCGCGGTGAACAGGCGCAGCACGATCGCCGGCCGGCGAGCGATGGCGCTACGGAACCTAGCGAGATCGACGACGTCGATGCCGATGCCGACGCCGATCACGCTGGGCCAGCTGCCCGGTTCGGTGCCGCGCCCCGCGCGGGCCGCCCGTCGACGGTCATTCGACGGTCATTCGACGGTGACGACCTTCGCGAGGTTCCTCGGTCGGTCGACGTCGTTGCCCCGCGCTCGAGCGATCGTGTAGGCGAGGCATTGGAGCGGCACAACGTTGACGACCGGTGAGCAGATCTCGGTGACGTGCGGGACCTCGAGCACGGCGTCGACCATCCGCGCCGTCTCCTCGTCGCCCTCGTCGGCGACGGCGACGAGGACAGCGCCGCGCGCTCTCATCTCCTCGACGTTCGCGATGACCTTCTCCCACATCGGTGATCGCGTCGCGACCACCACGACGACCGCGCCCGGCTCGATCAACGAGATCGGCCCGTGCTTCATCTCGCCTGCCGGGTACGCTTCGGCGCGCACGTACGCGAGCTCCTTCAGCTTCAGCGCACCTTCGAGCGCGACCGGCAGTCCGGCGCGACGGCCGAGGAAGTAGAAGTCCTCCCGATCCGCGAAGCGGTGGCCGACCGCCTCGTACTGGTCGAAGCGCGCGAGCGCGCGCTCGACGGCCGCCGGCAACGACAGCAGCGACTGCGCCGCGCGGGCTAGCTCGTCACCAGCGACGCGCGCGCCAAGTCGTCCGAGGTGCAGCGCGAAAGCCTCGACCATGGCCAGCTGGGCGAGGTGGCTCTTGGTCGACGCCACCCCGATCTCCGGCCCCGCGCGCGTGTAGAGCACGCCGTCTGCCTCGCGCGCCATCACGGAGTCCACGACGTTGGTGAGGGCGACCACCCGCGCACCGCGCCGCCGCGCCTCGCGCATCGCATGGAGGCTGTCGACCGTCTCGCCCGACTGGCTGACCGCGACGACGAGGGTCTCCTCGTCGAAGACCGGCTCGCGGTAGCGCATCTCGCTGGCGACCTCGGCATCGGCGACGACCCGAGCCCATCGCTCGACGGCCTGGCGTCCGACGAGACTCGCGTGGTAGCTCGTCCCGCACGCGGCGAAGAGCACCCGGCGCACCTTGCGCAGGTCGTCGTCGCCGATCACGAGCTCCTCGATCTCCGTGGAGCCGTCGGCGTGGACCCGACCGAGGAGCGTGTCGCCGACCGCACGCGGCTGCTCGTGCATCTCCTTCGACATGAAGTCGGCATAGCCGCCCTTCAACGCCCGCTGCACGCTCCAGGACACTGTCATCGGTGCCGGCTCGACGCGCCTACCCGCGAGGTCCCGGACGACGACAGTGCCGGGGCGGATCTCGGCGACCTGGTCGTCGTCGAGCGCGAACAGGTTCCGCGTCGTCGCGAGCGCCGCCGAGACGTCCGAACAGACGATCCCCGCCGTGTCCGTCACGCCGACGATGAGCGGCGAGGTGCGGCGAGCCACGACGATGACGTCGGGCTCGCCCGCATAGATGAGCGCTACGGCGAAATCGCCGCGCAGCGCGGGCAGACAGCGGGCCACCGCATCGGCGAGACCGGCGCCGGTGGCTACCTGCTCCTCGACGAGATGGACCAGCACCTCGGTGTCGGTCGCCGATGTGCGCTCGTGACCGCGCTCGTCGAGCCCTGCTGCGAGCTCCCTGTGGTTCTCGATGATCCCGTTGTGCACGACCGCGAGGCGTCGGGTGCAGTCGAGATGCGGGTGTGCGTTGGCGACGGTCGGCGGCCCGTGCGTCGCCCATCGGGTATGGGCGATAGCGGACCCGACCGGCTGCGGCGCGTCGGCGACGAGGGCGCGCAGGCGCTCGATCGAACCGGCGTGCTCGGCGGCACGGACGCGCCAGAGCGTGGTGGTCTCGGCGTCGCGTGCGGGATCGGTCGCCGAGATCCCGGCGGAGTCGTAGCCCCGGTACTCGAGGAGCTCGAGGCCGGCGAGGAGCAGGGCACACGCGTCCTGCTCGCCCGTGACGCCGATGATCCCGCACACGGTCGACAGGCTAGGGCGTCTGGCGGCTCCCGGTGAGCGTCGCCTACTGGACCGGCCCAGCGGTCGGGTCGGCGCTCCGGCCTTCCTCGCTGCTGCCTTCGTCGCTGCGGCCGAGCTCGCGCTCGACGATCGCGGCGAGCTGCTCGACCGCCGATGCCGCTCGCTCGTGGCTCTCGGCCTCGACCATCACCCGGACGGCCGCTTCGGTCCCGCTCGCGCGCAGCAGCACGCGTCCCGAGGAGCCGAGATCTGCCTCGACTGCGGTCACCTCGGCCCACACCGCTACCGCCGCTCCTAGGCGCTCCGGCTCAACGACCGGGACGTTCCGCAGCTCCTGCGGCAGCCGTGACATGGCACCGGCAGCGAGGACATCGAGAGGGGTCGAACGGCGTGCCACGAGCTCGAGGAGCTTCAACGCGGTGAGCAGCCCGTCGCCCGTCGTCGCCTCGCGGCGGAACACGATGTGGCCGGACTGCTCACCTCCGAGCACGAGACGGTGCTCCTCGAGCGCGTCCGCCACGTAGCGGTCCCCGATCGGCGTCTCGACGAGACCGATGCCGCGCGCGCCGAGCGAGCGACGCAGGCCGAGATTGCTCATGACCGTCGCGACCATCGCTCTGTTGTCGAGCTGGCCGCGCTCGTCCAAGTCGATGGCGAACAGGGCAAGGAGCTGGTCGCCGTCGACCACCACGCCGTTGCGGTCGAGCGCGATCAAGCGGTCCGCGTCGCCGTCGAAGCATATCCCTAGGTCTGCATGCGCCTCGATGACGAGACCCGCCAGCGCTGTGGCGTGAGTCGAGCCGCACCCGTCGTTGATGTTGGTCCCGTCGGGCTCCGCAGCGACGACGTACGCGTCGACGCCGAGACGCCCGAGGACGCGCGGTGCCACCGTCGATGCCGCGCCGTTGGCGCAGTCACACACGACACGCAAGCTCGAGCCGCCGAGGTCCACGGAGCGCACGAGATGCTCTTCGTACGCGGCGACGGCCGACAGCTCCTCCACCACCGCACCGACCCCCGCCCCGGCCGGCAGGCCTGCTCCCGGCCCCGACAGCAGCACCTGGTCAAGCTCCTCCTCGACCGCCCTCTCGAGAGCGTCCGAGAGCTTCGTGCCGGTAGGCGAGAGGAGCTTGATGCCGTTGTCCGGAAAGGGATTGTGGGATGCGGAGATCATCGCGCCGGGCACGCCTCTGGCCGCCGCGAGCCAAGCGAGACCAGGAGTCGGCAGCACGCCGACGTCGACGACGCGCGCACCCTCCGAGGCGAGCCCAGCCGACAGAGCCCCCTGCAGCATCGGACCGGAGCGACGCGTGTCCCGACCGACGAGGAACTCACGGCCTTGCAGACGGCGGGCGGCCGCACGCCCGAGCGCCAGCGCGAGCTCGGGGGTCAGCTCGGCGTTGGCGACGCCACGGATGCCGTCGGTCCCGAACCTGAGCACCACGCCTGCGTCAGCGCTTGGAGTACTGCGGCGCCTTGCGTGCCTTCTTGAGACCGTACTTCTTGCTCTCCTTCTCGCGGGCGTCGCGTGTGAGGAGACCGGCCCGCTTCAAGCTCGTCCGGAGCTCCGGGTCCACTTCGATCAGACCGCGGGCGATCCCGAGACGAAGCGCCCCCGCTTGGCCGGACACGCCTCCCCCGTCGATCGTCGCGTCGACGTCGAACTCCTCGGCTCGGCCCGCTACTCGCAGGGCTTCCGTCGCGTGGACCCGGTGGGTCTCGGACGGGAAGTACTCCGCGATCGGTCGGCGATTGACCGTCACCGCCCCCTGGCCGGGACGCAGGCGTACTCGGGCGACCGCCGCCTTGCGGCGACCGGTGGACTGGACGAGCGGCTTTGCCATCGTGACCCCTTAGGACGCCCGGCGCGCGCCGGGAACGGCGAGCGGCTTCGGGGACTGGGCGGAATGCGGGTGCTGCGGACCCGCGTAGACCTTCAGCTTCGTGAACATCTGCCGACCGAGCGTCCCACGCGGGAGCATTCCCCGCACAGCCCGACGCAGGACTTCCTCAGGGGTCGTCTCGAGGAGCCGGGCGTAGCTCGTCGAGCGAAGGCTCCCCGGATAGCCGCTGTGGCGGTAGGCCATCTTCGTGTCCGCCTTGCCGGAGGTCAGGACGACCTTCTCGGCGTTGACCACGACGACGTGGTCCCCGGTGTCCATATGCGGCGCGAAGATCGGCCGGTGCTTGCCACGCAGGACGCGCGCGATCTCCGTCGCGAGTCGCCCGAGGACCATGTCCTCCGCGTCGACGACATGCCATGAGCGGATGATCTCGCTCGGCTTCGGTGAGTAGGTGCGCAAAACGGGTCCTTTGCTCGCGCTGCTCGGCGCGTCAGTGAGACTACGGCTACGTGACGCTGGCCGCGACGACTCCTCGCGACCACGACGCGCCGACTGGCAAGGGTAGGCGATCACGGCCCGTCCGGCAAGCCGTGCGTCATGATGGCCTACCGGCCCTTGCAACCGGTTGCCAGCCGGGGCGTGGCGGATGGTTCACGACCACCATCCGCCGAGCGCGTCGGGATAGCGGACCGCCGCGAGGTACAGCCCGTGCGGGGGTGAGAGCGTCGGCGCCCCCTCGCGGCTCGCGCGCCGGAGCAGCGCCGCTATGTCGCTCGGATGCAGCCGACCCTCGCCGACCGCGACGAGCGCACCGACTACGGAACGGACCATCTGGTGGCAGAACGAGCCCGCCTCGATCTCGAAGCGGAGGCCCGCCGGTCCCGTCACCTCCCATCGGGCGTCGTGGACGACCCGTGTGATGGGTCCCACCGGATGCCCCGGAGGGCGGCGGCAGAACGCCGAGAAATCGTGCTCGCCGACGAGCGGATCTGCTGCCAGTCGGAGGAGTGCTATGTCGAGCGGGCGGTCCACGTGCCACGAGGCAAGCCGGCACACAGGGTCGACCCGATCGCCGGTCGCCAGCTCGTAGCGGTAGCGGCGTGCGATCGCAGAGCGGCGCGCGTCGAAGCCCTCGGGCGCGACGGCTGCTCGCCAGATCGCGATCTCGGGACCGCACAGCCCCGAGAGCGCCTTGGCCAGCCACGGCAGCTCGTCCCCGTGGGTCGCTCCTCGACGTCGCCTGTCGACGACGGAAGACGGGACGTCGACGTGCACGACCTGTGCAAGGGCATGCACACCAGCGTCCGTGCGGCCGGCGCACGTGACAGACACCTCTCCGGCGCCGAGCTGGAAGAATGCACCGACGAGCAGACCCGCGACGGTCCTTTGACCTGGCTGTGCCGCGAATCCGTGGAAGCCTGCACCGTCGTATGCCAGACCAAGCACCACGCGTAGCGCACCTTCTACGGGCTCGGGAGCATTCCCCGCGGCTGGGCGTGCTCCTGAGCCGGCAACTCTTCGCCCGCTTGATCCGCTGCCTGCTCGATCGGACCCGAGAGCAGGCAGGGTGCTCTCGGTCAGACGAGCTCGACCCGAGCCATCGGCGCGTTGTCGCCGGAGCGCGGTCCTAGCTTCAAGATGCGCAGGTAGCCGCCGGGACGGTCCACGTAGCGCGGGCCGATCTCGGCAAACAGCTTGTGTGCCATGTCTTTGTCACGGATGAACGCCACGACCTGGCGATGGTTGTGCACACCACCGCTCTTCGCCTTGGTGATCAACTTCTCGGCGACCGGGCGAAGCGCCTTGGCCTTGGCCTCGGTCGTCACGATCGCCTCTGCCGCGATGAGCGACGCGACGAGGTTGGCGAGCATCGCCTTCTGGTGCGCGGCATCTCCACCGAACCGGGCACCCTTCTTCGGAGCCGCGGGCATCTCAGAACCCCTCCCCGGCGAGCGAGAGCCCGCGTTCGTCCAACCGCTCGATGACCTCGTCGAGCGACTTCTGGCCGAAGTTCGTGATGGCGAGCAAGTCCGCAGCGGTCCGCTCGACGAGCTCGCCGATCGTGTTGACCTGGGCCCGCTTCAAGCAGTTGCGCGGGCGCTCGGAGAGGTCGAGCTCCTCGATCGGCTGGTCGAGATCGGGCGAGCCACTCGAGGCAGTGCCGACGTCGCCGAGCTCGAGGCCACGCGCGGATGCGGAGTCCGAGATGTCGGCGACGAGGCTGACGAGCGCCCGCAGCGTCTGGCCCGCGGAGGCGAGCGCGGCGCGGGCCGAGAGCGACCCGTCCGTCTCGATGTCGAGCACCAGGCGGTCGAAGTCGGTCGACTGCTCGACCCGGGTCGGCTCGACCGAGAAGGTGACCCGCCGGACCGGGGAGAAGATCGCGTCGACCGGGATCACGCCGATCGTAGGCGAGCGCTTGTTGCGCTCGGCAGAGACGTAACCCTTGCCTCGCTCCACGGTCACGTCCATAGCAAGACGTCCCTTCGCGTTGACCGTGGCGACGTGGAGGTCGGGGCTGAGCACGACGACGTCCGAAGGACCCTTCATGTCGGCTCCGGTCACCTCGGCAGGGCCCCGCACGTCCACCCGGAGCGTCACGGGATCGTCCGAATCGGAGGTGAGGACCAGGTCCTTCAGGTTCAAGATGATGTCGCTGACATCTTCCTTCACGCCCTGGAGGAAGGTGAACTCGTGCAGCGCGTCGTCGAAGCGCACCTGGGTGATCGCCGCACCGGGTATGGATGACAGCAAGGTCCTGCGCAACGAGTTGCCGATGGTGTGGCCGAAGCCCGGGTCGAGCGGGCTGATGGCGAACCGCTGGCGGTTGCCCTCCTCCTCCCCGATAGCTTCGACCGTCGGCCGCTGGATGATCAACATCTTCTCGTCGCTCCTGTGTGGTCCTCGCGCCCTGTGGGCTTCCGTGCGCCCTGCCCGTGTCGCGCGCGTGCGCGCGCTCGACGGCCTACTTCGAGTAGAGCTCGACGATGAGCTGCTCGCGCACCTGGGTGTCGATCTGCTCCCGCTCGGGAGTCGCGCGCACTCGCACAGCGTGCCCTTCCTGCTCGACCTCGAGCCAACCCGGCAGAGGTCGGTCGATGGTGTCCAGGTTGTGCCGCACCGTGATCCCCTCGCGAGACGAGGCCGCGAGCCCCACCACGTCGCCGACACGGACCCTGTAGCTCGGGATCGTCACCCGGCGGCCGTTGACCGTCACGTGCCCGTGGCTCACGAGCTGGCGAGCCTGAGACCGGCTCGTCCCCCAGAGCGCGCGAAAGGCGATGTTGTCGAGGCGCAGCTCGAGCATGCGCAGCAGGTTCTCTCCCGTGATCCCGCTCTGGCGGCTTGCCTCCTCGTAGAGGTTGCGGAACTGCCGTTCGAGGACGCCGTAGATGCGGCGCGCCTTCTGCTTCTCCCGCAGCTGAGCCAGGTACTCCGAGCCTTGCCGGCTGCGGTCACGACCGTGCTCGCCCGGTGGGTACGGACGGCGCTCCATCGGACATGAAGTGCTCTCACACTTCGGCCCCTTCAAGAACAGCTTGACCTTCTCTCGGCGGCACAACCGGCACACCGGTCCCGTATAGCGGGCCATCTCTTCCTCCGTAGTCCGCGCTAGACCCGACGCCGCTTCTTCGGGCGGCAGCCGTTGTGCGGGATGGGTGTCACGTCCTTGATGCCTGTCACTTCGATGCCTGTGGCAGCGAGAGAGCGGATCGCCGTCTCCCGCCCCGATCCCGGCCCACGCACGAGCACGTCCACGCGCCGGACCCCGTGCTCCATGGCCCGGCGGGCACACTGCTCGGCGGCCATCTGCGCGGCGAACGGCGTGGACTTTCGGGAGCCCTTGAAGCCGACATTACCGGCAGAGGCCCAGGCGATGACGTTGCCCTCGTGGTCGGTGATCGAAACGATCGTGTTGTTGAACGAGCTCTTCACGTGGGCGACGCCGTGGACCACGTTCTTCCGCTCGCGCTTGCGGGGACGACGGCCCCCTGGCTTCGTGGGCTTTGCCATCAGCGGGCGCCCTCCTGGGCATCGACGTCGGACGGCCGGCGGCTCGGCAACACGTGAGCAAGCCGTCCACTTGGACGGGTGGAGAAGGCACGGGGTGCAATGTCGATGTGCATCAGTGCTTGCGCACCTTCTTCTTGCCTGCGACTGTCTTCTTCGGACCTTTGCGGGTCCGCGCGTTCGTGTGTGTGCGCTGGCCTCGGACAGGCAGGCCACGACGGTGGCGGACTCCTTGGTAGGAGCCGATCTCCATCTTGCGCTTGATGTCCTGGGCGACGTCGCGCCGCAGGTCGCCTTCGACCTTCAGATGCTGGTCGACGTAGGTGCGGAGACGGGCGATCTCCTCCTCGGTGAGGTCTCGCACGCGCGTGTCCACGCTCACCTCGGCCGCCCCGCACACCTGCTGCGAGGTCGTCCGCCCGATCCCGTATATGTACGTGAGGGCGATCTCGAGCCGCTTCTCGCGTGGAATGTCGACACCGGAGATTCGTGCCATGAGTCAGCCCTGCCTCTGCTTGTGTCGAGGGTTGTCGCAGATCACCATCACGCGCCCGTGGCGGCGTATGACCTTGCACTTCTCGCACATCGTCTTGACGCTCGGTCGTACCTTCACTGCGTCCGTCCCCTGCCTCGTAGACCTACTTGTACCGATACGTGATACGCCCACGGCTCAGGTCGTACGGCGTGATCTCGACCTGGACGCGGTCCCCTGGGAGGATCCGGATGCGGTGCATGCGCATCTTCCCTGAGCTGTGCGCGAGCACCTTGTGGCCGTTCTCGAGCTCGACACGGAACATCGCGTTCGGTAGCGGCTCGACAACCGTGCCCTCGAGCACGATCGCATCCTCCTTCGGCTTCGGCAGGTCAACCTCCTCGTAGAAATCCGGTGCTGGATGCCGCGTCGCGCAGCGTCGGCGCCACTGCCGTCGACAGCCTCCGCATGCAGCGGGGCGAACCCTGCTGCGTTCGTGTCACCCGCCCGACGTCGAGGGCCGGAGAACGCGTGCCGACAACCCTGGGTCCAGCTGTTCCAGGGCGAGGAGTTATCCTAGCAGCTCGCCCTGGCGCCGGTCACCGTGTGGTCACAGCGATCCTCCACCACTGCGAGGTCACAGAGGTGCGGTCAGCACCTCCGGTCCGCCGTCGGTCACGGCGATCGTGTGCTCGAAGTGGGCGGACAGCGACCCGTCCGCCGTGACGACGCTCCATCCGTCGTCGAGCTCGGTCGTGTCGTAGGTGCCGACGTTGACCATCGGCTCCACCGCGTACACGTTGCCGACCTTGAGCTTCGGCCCGGGAGTGCCCGGCCAGTAGTTGGGCACCTGGGGCTCCTCGTGCATCTGCGTGCCGATCGCATGACCGACGTACTTGCGGACGACGGAAAAGCCCGCCGACTCGGCGACCTGCTGGACGGCACGTCCGATGTCGTGGAGCCGGCCTCCCGGCACCATCGCGTCGATCCCGGCCCACAAGGAACGCTCCGTCACCTCCACGAGGCGCCGAGCGACCGCGCTCACCTCGCCGACCGCCACCGTGTAGGCGGCATCCCCGTGGTAGCCCTCGACGATCGCACCGCAATCGACCGAGAGCAGGTCGCCCTCCTCGACGAGATAGTCGCCCGGGATGCCGTGGACGATCATGTCGTTCGGCGACGTGCAGATCACCGCGGGGAACCCGTGATAGTTGAGGAAGTTCGACCTCGCACCCCGGGACTCGATGACGGATCGTGCGACAGCGTCGATCTCGAGCGTCGTGACTCCTGGTCGGATCGCCGCGCGCGTCTTCTCGATGATCTCCGCGACGACGCGCCCGGCCTTGCGCATCTTCGCGATCTCCTCCGCAGAGCGGATCACGGCCAACCTCCGGCTCGGGGTACGCGTCGCTCGTCGACGGCCTTCACCAGTCTCTCGGTCACCGCATCGGCGGGACCGTCGCCCCGCACGGCGGCAAGCTTGCCCAGCCGGCGGTACCTCGCGACGAGAGGTGCGGTCTGCTTCTCGTAGAGGTCCAGGCGACGCTTGATCGCGCCCTCCGTGTCGTCCTCCCTCTGGACCACCTCGCCGCCGCAGACGTCGCAGATCCAGCCGATCCGCGGCGGCGCGCTCACGGAGTAGTTCGCACCGCAGTCCATGCAGACTCTCCGGCTGGCGAGTCGACGCAGGACGATCTGGGTCGAGACCACCAGGTTGACGACGAGGTCGACACCGGCGGGCTCCAGAATCAGGTCGAGAGCCTCCGCCTGGTGGACCGTGCGCGGAAAGCCGTCGAGGACGAAGCCCCTCTCCTTCGTGTCGTCTTGGTCGAGACGGTCCGACACCATCTGCAGGAGCACCTCGTCCGGCACGAGCTCGCCTGCATCCATATAGCGGCGCGCCTCTTCGCCGAGGCGCGTCCTCTTCTTCACCGCGGCACGCAGCATGTCTCCCGTCGCGATGTGCGGGATGACGTAGTGGCGGGACAGGCGGACACACTGCGTCCCTTTCCCCGCCCCTTGCTTGCCGAGGACGATCAGCCGCGCGCCGGGTATCACCTAGCGGAGGAAGCCCTCGTAGTTCCGCATCGTCAACTGGCTGTCGATCTGCTTGTTCGTCTCGAGGGCGACACCGACGCTGATCAACAGCGTCGTCCCGAAGAACGGGATCGACGTGATGTGCCACGCAGACAGCAGTGCCGACGGAACCAGTGCTACCGCGGCGAGGAACAGCGAGCCGGGCAGCGTGATGCGGTTCAATATGCGCGACAGGTAGGTCTCTGTCGGAGGCCCTGGCCGGATGCCCGGTATGTAGCCGCCCTGCTTGCGGATGGTATCCGCCTGCTGATAGGGGTCGAAGCTCACCTGGACGTAGAAGAAGGTGAACACGATGATGAACAGGCCGTACAACGCGAGGTAGACACCGCCTGTCGGACTATAGAGGTTCGCCTGGATCCAGTCTCGGACGCCCTTCCAGGGGATGATCGTCGCTACCAGGACGGGGATATAGAGCAGCGAGCTCGCGAAGATGATCGGTATGACGCCGGCCTGGTTCACCTTGAGCGGGATGTACGTGCTCTGGCCGCCGTACATCCTGCGGCCCTGGACGCGCTTGGCGAACGTCACCGGTATCCGGCGTTGGCCCAGCTCGACGAAGACGATCGCGACGAGGAGGCAGACGCAGACGAAACCGATGATGACGAGTCCGGCCCAACCCTTGTCTGCCTTGATGAGGTCGACGTCGAGCGGCAGCGTCGCAACGACGTTGGCGAAGATGAGGATCGACATCCCCTGCCCGATCCCACGCTGGGTGATCAGCTCGCCGAGCCACATCACGAACGCGGTCCCTGCCGTGAAGGTCAAGATGATGAACAGCACGTGCGGAACGGTGAAGTCGGGTATGAGGTCGGCGCTCGCGCTGCTCGAACCGAAGAGCTGCCCCGACCGCAACAGGAAGACCAGACCCGAGGACTGCATGAGAGCCAGCGCTATCGTGAGGTAACGGGTCGTCTGCGTCAGCTTGCGCTGGCCGACGGCGCCTTGGTCCCGCCACTCGGCAAACTTCGGGATCACCGTGCCGAGCAGCTGCACGATGATCGACGATGTGATGTACGGCATGATGCCGAGACCGAGCACCGCGGCTCGAGCGAGCGCTCCCCCCGAGAACAGGTCGAGATAGCCGAGCAGCCCCGTACCCCGCGAGGCGTTCGAGATGGCCTGTATGCGCGCGTAGCTGACGCCGGGCACAGGAATGTTCGCGCCGAACTGGTAGATCGCGACGACGAGCAACGTGAACAGGACCTTGTTGCGCAGGTCGGAGACCCTGACGATGTTCCTCAGGCTGCCGAGCACGTCATCACTCCTGCGTCTGGCAGGCGCATGCCTGCAGGGACCCGGCCTCGACGACGGGCGCCGGGCACACCGAGATGCGCGCCAAGGCTATCGGTTCGCGAGCGCGTTGCCCCGGACAGGGGGACGACGGTCGCCATACGGCGATGCGACGACGGAGGCGGTTCCCCCCGCTCTCTCGATCGCCTCGCGAGCGCTCGCGGAGAACGCATGGGCGTGGACGTCGAGCTTGCGGGTCAGATCGCCGCGGCCGAGCACCTTGACGAGGCCCTTGTCGTGGACGATCCCCGCTGCACGCAGCGACTCCGGCGTCACCGTGCTCACGTCGAGCGACTCGAGGATGTCGACGTTCACGACGTTGTACTCCACACGGAAAGGGTTGGCGAAGCCGCGTAGCTTCGGGATCCGCTGGGTCAGCGGCAGCTGGCCTCCCTCGAAGCCAGGCTTGACGCTCGTGCGCGCCTTCTGGCCCTTCGTACCTCGGCCCGCGGTCTTGCCACCCTTGCCACCCGTGCCACGACCGACACGCCGCCGCGGGCGGTTCGCTCCCGGTGCGGGGGCGAGCTCGTGGAGCTCCATCAGGACTTCCTCTCCTCGACTTGGACGCTTCTTCCACGACGGACGCGCGCACCGCGAGCGGCCTCGAGAGCGCCGGCGCCGGCGGGCACCACGGTCACCAGGTGCGGGACGCGGGCGATCATGCCGCGAACGTCGCGGCGGTCGGGCAGCACGTTGCTCTGACCGATACCGCGCAGACCGAGCGCCCGCAAGGTTCCCCGGTGCTTCGGCGTCGTGCCGATTCCCGAGCGCACCTGCGTCACGACGATACCTGCGTCGTCGGCCGATGGCTGCTCGTCCGACTTCCGGGTCACCGCCATCTCAGCGCACCTCCGCCGCGAGCCGCGCCGACCGGCGGCGCTCCTCGTAGGCCCGGAGCACGCCTGCAGGAGTCACCTCCTCCGGGGACTTCCCGCGCAATGCGGCCACCTCGTCAGGCCTGCGGAGAGCCCGCAGACCTGCGATCGTCGCATGGGCGACGTTGATCGCGTTCGAGGTCCCGAGCGACTTCGCGACGATGTCGTGGATCCCCGCCATCTCGAGGATGGAGCGCGCAGCTCCGCCGGCGATGACCCCGGTACCTGGGGCCGCAGGCTTGAGCAGGATCCGACCTGCTCCCGCCGAGCCGATGACTGGGTGGGTGATGGTCGATCCTGCGAGCGGCACCTCGAACAGGCTCTTCTTCGCCTCGTCGATGCCTTTTTGCACCGCGAGACCGGCTTCCTTCGCCTTGCCGTATCCAAGCCCCACCCGACCCTGACCGTCGCCGATGACCATGAGCGCCGTAAAGGAGAACCGCCGGCCGCCCTTGACCACCTTCGCTACCCGGTTGACCTTTATCGTTCGCTCTTCGTACTGCATCTCGGCCATCGTCAGAACTCCAGTCCGGCTTCTCGAGCCGCGTCCGCGAGCGCTGCGATACGCCCGTGGTACCTCGACCCACCTCGGTCGAACACCACCTTCTCCACACCCTTGTCCTTCGCGCGGGCGGCCACGAGTCGCCCGACCGCTGCTGCGGCTGCGATGTTGCCCGTCGCGTCGCTGCGAAGCGACGGCTCCACAGTCGACGCGGACGCAAGCGTGTGGCCCGCGACATCGTCGATCACCTGGGCGACGATATGTCGATTCGACCTGAACACCGCGAGACGCGGCCGCTCCGGCGTGCCGGAGACCTTCCTGCGAATGCGGTCATGGCGCCGCGCGCGCAGCCTGTGGAGGGATGCCGTCTTAGCCATCGCCTACTTCCCAGCCTTCCCGGCCTTGCGGAGGACGACCTCGCCGGCATAGCGCACGCCTTTACCCTTGTACGGCTCCGGCTTGCGGATCTTGCGGATGTCAGCAGCCACCTGGCCGACCTTCTCCTTGTCGATGCCGCGGACCGTCACCCGCGTCGGTGCCGGGACCTCGAAGGTGATCCCGGCCGGTGCGTCGATGACGACCGGATGGCTGAACCCGAGTGCGAGCTCCAGCTGGTCGGGAGCCTTCGCCACTGCACGGTACCCGACGCCGACGATCTCCAGGTCCTTCGAGAAGCCGTCGGTGACGCCTGCCACCATGTTCGCCACCAGCGTGCGCGTCAGGCCATGCAACGCTCGTGACATCCTCTGGTCGTCCGGCCTCTCGACGAGGAGCACGCTCGAGGCGTCGTCCCGACGGACCGAGATACGCGACGGGATGGTCCTCTCGAGCCGCCCCTTCGGCCCGCTCACGACCACCGTCGCATCCGCGACCTCCACCTGGACCCCGGCAGGAACCGGGATCGGAACGCGTCCGATGCGCGACATCAGCCCACCACCTCCGTCACCGGCAACCCGGGCGACGAATACCGCCGTACCACCCGCGCAGCACGCACTGCGAGGGCTCGAGAGCACCGGCTCCACCTACCAGACATAGCAGAGCACCTCTCCACCCATACGGTGCATCCGAGCCTCGCGGTCCGTCATCAGGCCCTTGCTCGTCGAGAGCACAGCGACGCCCAAGCCGCCGAGCACCCGCGGCAACCTGTCGGCTCGGGCGTACACGCGCAAGCCTGGCGTCGACACCCTCTTCAGGCCCGCGATCGCTCGCGCCCGCTCGGTCGTGTACTTCATCTGGATCTCGAGCACCGCGCCCGGTCGCACCGGGTCCTCCGTCGTCGCGAAGCTGCTTATGTAGCCCTCGCGCTCGAGGATCGTGGCGAGCGCGATCTTCACCTTCGAGCTCGGCATCCGCACACTGTCGTGCATTGCCACGTTCGCGTTGCGCACGCGCGTCAACATGTCCGCGATGGGATCGGTCATCGTCATCGTCGATCGCCCCCTCTCACCAGCTGGCCTTCGTCACGCCGGGCACTTCGCCGGCGTGCACGAGCTCGCGCAGGCAGATCCGGCAGAGCCCGAAGTGTCGGTAGACCGCCTTCGGTCGACCGCACCGGCGGCAACGCGTGTAGCCGCGCACCTTGAACTTCGGCTTGCGCTGCTGCTTCTCGATGAGTGCCTTCTTCGCCATCGCTCGCCTACTGCCCTTCGCGTCTGAACGGGAAGCCGAAGGCGTCGAGCAGAGCTCGCCCCTCGGCGTCGGTACGTGCCGTGGTCACGATCGTGACGTCCATCCCCCGGGTCGAGTCGACCCGGTCGTACTCGATCTCGGGAAAGATCAGCTGCTCGACGACGCCGAACGTGTAGTTCCCGTGACCGTCGAACGACTTCGAGGGCAGGCCCCGGAAGTCGCGGATGCGCGGGATCGCGAGGCTGATCAGGCGGTCGAGGAACTCCCACATCCGGTCGCCGCGAAGCGTCACCATGCAGCCGATCGAGTTGCCCTCTCGCAGCTTGAACGCGGCGATCGACTTGCGCGCCTTCGTGACGACGGGGCGCTGACCGGTGATGGTCTGCAAGTCCCGGACCGCCCCGTCGAGGAGCGACTGCTGCTGCGTCGCTCGACCGACACCTATGTTGATGACGATCTTCTCGAATCGCGGCACCTGCATCACGTTCGGCAATCCGAGGCTCTCGCCGAGGCGAGCTCGGATCTCCGCGTCGTATCGCTGCTTCAGCCGCGGGCCACTCGTCCCGACGGCGGCGGCGCTCACAGGTCACCGCCGCACTTGCGGCACATCCGGATCTTCTGCCCGTCCGCGGCGAACCGGTAGCCGGCTCGGGTCGGGCCGCACGCCGAGCAGACGAGGGCGACCGACGCGACGTGCATCGGCATGTCCTTGTCGATGATCCCACCCTGAGTCGTGGCCCTCGTCGGTCGCGTGTGCCGCTTTGCGATGTTCACACCGGCGACGATGACCTTCCTCTGCTCGGGGAACGCACGGATGACCTCTCCCGTCTTGCCCCGGTCCTTGCCCGCAAGCACCTGCACGCGGTCACCCTTGTGGATCTTCACCTAGATCACCTCCGGTGCCAGGCTCACGATGCGCATGAAGCGCTTGTCCCGGAGCTCCCGGCCGACAGGCCCGAAGATGCGGGTACCGCGTGGTTGCAGCTGGTCGTTGATCAGCACCGCCGCGTTCTCGTCGAAGCGGATGTAGCTGCCGTCGGGTCGCCGGTTCTCCTTCTTCGCCCTCACGACGACACAACGCACCACGTCGCCCTTCTTCACCGCAGCACCCGGCACGGCGTCCTTGACGGTCGCGATGAACACGTCACCTATGCGCGCATATCGCCGGCGCGATCCCCCGAGCACCTTGATGCAGAGGACCTCCTTCGCACCCGAGTTGTCGGCAACCCGAAGCCGTGACTCCTGCTGGATCACCGCGCACGCTCCACGACCTCGACGACCCGCCACCGCTTCAGCTTGGAGAGTGGCCGAGTCTCCGACAGGCGGACGCGGTCGCCGACCTGCGATACGTTCTGCTCGTCGTGCGCGTAGAGACGCTTCGTACGCTGCACCGTCTTCGCGTATCGAGCGTGTCGCACACGCTCGACGACGGCTACTACGACCGTCTTGTCCATCGAGCTCGACACCACCGTGCCCTCGCGCTGCTTACGGTGGTCCTCCCGGACCACCGCTGCCTCCGCTCCTGCTGGCTCCACCATCACTTCTCCTCCGACTCTGCGGTGCCGGTCGCCGCGGGCACGGGCCCACCCGACGCACGCTCCGTCTCGATCGTGATGATCCTGGCGATCTCCTTGCGGACGATCCCGATGCGACTGACGTTGTCGAGACGGCCCGTCGCAAGCTGGAAGCGCAGGTTGAACAACTCCTTGCGCGACTCCACGAGACGGTCGGCGAGCTCGCCGGTGTCCCGCTCGCGCAGCTCGGCTGGCTTGGTCATTGCACCTGCACCTCTGTCTCGGAGCCGACACCTGGTCGCACGACGAAACGCGCTCGGATCGGCAGCTTCTGGATCGCCCGCTCCATCGCACCGCGCGCGAGCTCCTCGTCCACGCCTGCGAGCTCGAACAAGATCCTCCCTGGGCGCACCACGGCAACCCAACGCTCCGGGTTGCCCTTTCCCGAGCCCATCCGGGTCTCTGCCGGCTTCTGCGTCACGGGCTTGTCCGGAAAGACCCGGATCCACACCTTGCCACCACGGCGCACGTAGCGGGTCATGGCGATACGGGCAGCCTCGATCTGGCGGGCAGTGATCCAACCCGGCTCCAGGGCCTGGATCCCGAAGTCTCCGAAGTCGACCGTCTGCCCGCCCTTCGCGGCGCCCGTCAGACGACCCCGGTGCTGCTTGCGATGCTTGACCTTGCGGGGCATGAGCATGGTCAGTCGGTCTCCTTGCGGAAGTGCGGCACGTCGTGGTGCTCGTCACGTGTGCGCCGCTCAATCTCTTCCTCTTCGGCCAGGAGCCTCTCGAGCGGGTCGTCCGAGACGACCGTCGGCGCATCGGCCGCAGCACCGGCGGCCGCGACGGCCTCGCTCTCGCCGACAGGCTCGACGGCGCTCACCACCGCTTGCTCTGGCGCGGAGACGGCCACCGGCTCCTCGTCCGCCGCAACATCCGGCACCGCCCCCGACGCCACCAGCTCGGGACCCCGCCGGCCACCGCCCGCGCTCACGATCCGCCGTGGCCGACCCTGTCCGGAAGTCTCCCCGACGGCCATTGCCGCCTCACGGGAGATCTTGTCCTCCGCTGTCGTCTTGTAAGGGAGGATGTCGCCCTTGTAGATCCAGACCTTGATGCCCACTCGCCCGGTGGAGGTACGCGCCTCTCGGAATCCGTAGTCGATGTCCGCCCGCAGCGTGTGCAGCGGCACCCTACCCTCGCGGTACGACTCACGCCGCGCCATCTCGGAGCCGCCGAGTCGACCCGAGCACTGCACCCGGACACCGAGCGCTCCTGCCTTCTGCACCGTCTGGATCGCCCTCTTCATCGCGCGCCGGAAGCTGATCCGACGCGCGAGCTGGTCGGCGATGCCCTGGGCGATGAGTGCTGCGTCGAGCTCAGGCTGCTTGATCTCCTGGATGTTCAGCTGGACGTTCGGGTTCTTCGTGATCCGCCCGAGCTGCTTGCGCAGGCGATCGGCTTCCGCGCCCCGGCGGCCGATGACGATCCCGGGGCGAGCCGTGTGGACGTCGACCCGGAGTCGATCTCTCGTCCTCTCCACCTCGATGCGACTGACGGCCGCAGCCTCCAGCTGACGCGTCAGGTAG
>JAJZCK010000207.1 GCA_021846125.1 Actinomycetes bacterium
TTACGGAGCCGCTCATCCTCTCGTACTTCCAGCCTCAAGCGATCTCGAACTACTTCACACCGACGCTCTACATCTACAACATCGGCATCGGGGGCCAGCAGTACAACCTCGCGGCCGCTGCGGCCGTGGTGCTCGGGATCCTCGTGATCGCGATCTCCGTGGTCTCGCTGACGTTCCGCCGCCGAGGGGAGGGGTTGCTGTGAGCACGACCGTCGAGAGGGCCGCCGATGGTGGTCGGCGTGCCCGATGGGCAGACCGACGCATGCAGGCTCGTCTCGAGGACCAGGCGAGCACCGTTCCGATCCGCCTCTACGGCCTGCGTCGTGGAACCGTCGTGGTCGTCACGGGCCTGTGCGTGCTGTTCTCGATCTTCACCCTCGCACCGATCGCCTGGATCGTCGTCAACTCGACCAAGACTCAGGCCAACATCTTCCAGTCGTTCGGATTCTGGTTCGCCCGGCCGTTCGAGTTCTTCCACAACTTCTCCCTGTTGTTCCAGGACGTGGACGGTCAAGGGACCTACATCCAGTGGATGGGCAACACCGCGCTCTACGCGGTGCTCGGAGGCGTGGGGGCGACGTTCTTCGCCGCTCTCGGTGGCTACGGGTTCGCCCGGTTCGACTTCCGGGGCTCGAGGACGACCTTCTACGTCGTGCTCTCGGCACTGCTCGTGCCGGTGACCGCGATCACCTTGCCGCTCTACCTCGTCTACGCCAAGGTCGGGCTGATCAACTCGATCTGGGGCATGGTCCTGCCGAGCATGGTCAGCCCGGTCGGCGTGTACCTGATGTCGAGCTTCATCAAGGTGTCCGTGCCGAAGGAGCTCCTCGACGCGGCGCGGGTCGACGGCGCCGGCGAGCTGCGCATCTTCTTCAAGATGGCTATGCCGCTGATGGTCCCGGGGCTCGTGACCGTCCTGCTGATCAGCGTCGTCGGAGTATGGAACAACTACTTCCTGCCACTCATCATCTTCAGCAAGAGCAACCTCTACCCGATCACGGTCGGTCTCGGCAACTGGTCGAACCGAGCCCAGAACGGCGGCAGCACGCAGATCTTCCCCTTGCTCGTCATAGGCGGGCTGGTGACGATCATCCCGTTGATCGCTATCTTCCTGATCGTCCAGCGCTACTGGAAGAGCGGGATGCTGCTCGGGAGCGTGACCGGTTGAGGAGGACCGGCGTGCTCGCGCTGGTGGTCGCGGTCCTGCTCTCGACCGTCGCGCCTGCCGCGGCTGCGAGCACACCGTCGGCCGGTCCCGGTGCCGCCTACGCGTTCGTCCACGACCCGAGCATGATCCGGGAGGGCAGCACCTACTACGTGTTCTCGACGGGCGACCCGGCAGGTGTGGTCGGACGAGGCAACATCCAGATCCGGACGTCGGGGAACCTCCGCACGTGGCGCTACGTCGGCACGGTCTTCCCGAGGATCCCCCCGTGGATCCTCCGACTCGTCGGGCCCATCCCCAACCTCTGGGCTCCGGACATCTCGTACTTCGACGGGCTGTACCACCTGTACTACGCAGGTTCGAGCTTCGGCTCCAACACCTCGGTGATCGCCTTGGCGACCAACGTGACGCTCGACTTGTCGAGTCCTCGGTACCACTGGGTCGACCGCGGGGCGGTCGTCTCGTCCGGCCCCGGTGACGACTACAACGCCATCGATCCTGCGCTCGTGCGTGGACCGTCGTCGACGTGGCTGGCGTTCGGCTCTTTCTGGGGTGGTATCAAGCTCGTGGCCATCGACCCGGCGACCGGCAAGCCCGACACGACCCACCCACGGGTGCTCTCCCTCGCGTCGACAGCCGCGCCGGACGCCGAGGAGGGTAGCTACATCACCAGCCACGACGGCTACTTCTACCTCTTCGTGTCGACGGGATTCTGCTGTCGGGGCATCGCGAGCACCTACCAGGTGGTCGTCGGTCGTTCACGGAGCATCACGGGCCCGTACGTCGACGCCTACGGTACGCCGATGGAGCAGGGCGGTGGCACGGAGCTGCTCGGAGCCGACCAAGGCATGATCGGCCCCGGGTCGGGATCGGTCTACCACGCCGGCAGCACGTACCTGTTCGACTACCACTACTACGACGCCTACGACGGCGGCGCAGCGCGTCTGCAGATTCGCCACCTCTACTGGACGTCGTCAGGTTGGCCCGTCACGGGTCCGCCACTCGTCCCCGTACCGGGCTCGCCGGCGGGAGGTGGCTGAGGGCGCCTCTCAGCGCGCGAGACCTTGGGCGAGCCTGTAGAACGCGAGGTTCCATCGGAGCTCCCGGGCAAACAGTGCCGGAGTCGTCGAGGCGTCGATGACGACGAGCTCGACTCCCGCGATGGTCGCAAGGTCCTCGAGGGCTTCACGGCTCACAGCGGTGGAGAGCACCGTGTGGTGCGGTCCCCCGGCCGTGAGCCAGCACTCCGCCGCCGTCGTGAGCGAGGGCTCCGGTGTCCAGACGGCGCGCGCAACGGGCAGGCGTGGTAGCGGCTCGTCGGGAGGCACGACCGTGATCTCGTTCGCGACGAGGCGGAACCGGTCACCGAGATCGAGCAGGCCGACCACGAAACCCGGTCCCGGCGCTGCGTCGAAGACGAGCCGGACGGGATCCTGTCTGTTGCCGATCCCGAGTGGGTGGATCTCACAGGTCGGCACGGCCGCGGCGATGCTCGGGCAGACCTCCAACATGTGCGCGCCGAGGGTCTTCGGCTGGCCGGGGCCGAAGTGGTAGGTGTAGTCCTCCATGAACGACACGCCGCCAGGTTGGCCGCGGCCCATCACCTTCAAGATCCGCAAGAGCACGGAGGTCTTCCAGTCGCCTTCGCCGCCGAAGCCGTAGCCGTCCGACATGAGGCGCTGGACCGCGATGCCCGGGAGTTGCCGGAGCCCGCCGAGATCCTCGAAGTTCGTCGTGAACGCGGTGAAGCCTCCGCTCGTGAGGAACGACCTCAGGCCGACCTCGATGCGCGCCGCGTCGCGCAGCGAGTCGTGGCGGCTGCCCCCTACCCGCAGCTCGCTCGAGACCGTGTAGTCGCGCTCGTAGGCGGCCACCAGCTCGTCGACAGCGGCCTCGGACGCTCCGTCGACGCTAGCCACGAGGTCGTTCACGCCGTAGGTGTTCACCGACACGCCGAAACGCAGCTGTGCCTCCACCTTGTCACCCTCGGTCACCGCCACGTCTCGCATGTTGTCGCCGAAACGGGCGAGGCGAAGATGCTGGGCGGCCTCCCAGCCAGCGGCCGCACGGGCCCAGGTCGCGATGCGACCGCGCACGGCCGGGTCGCTCGCGTGCCCGACGACGGTCTTGCGGCGGATCGCTAGGCGGGTCTCGATGTAGCCGAACTCCCGGTCGCCGTGGGCGGCCTGGTTCAAGTTCATGAAGTCCATGTCGATCTCGGCCCAGGGAAGCGAGAGGTTGGCCTGGGTGTGCAGGTGCAGGAGAGGCTTGCGGAGGACGTCGAGGCCGGAGATCCACGCCTTGGCGGGGGAGAACGTGTGCATCCAGGCGACGACGCCGATGCAACGGTCGTCGGCGCTCGCGTCGATGCAGGCGCGACGGATCTGCTCGGCGCCGGTCAGGACCGGCTTCGAGACGATCTCGACGCCGATGTCGCCCGCGTCGTTCAAGAGCCCGACGATCGCCGTCGACTGCTCGGCGACCTGGCGGAGCGTCTCCTCGCCGTAGAGCGACTGGCTCCCGGTGAGGAACCAGATCTCGCGGCGCTCGTTGACGTCGTTCATGGCTCGGTCTCCCTGTCGACGAATGGTGGGGGCCCTGACCCGGTCCCCTCGTCGCAGCGTACCGGTCCATGGCGGGAGCGTGCGGCCCGCCGGGCCCGACGCGAAGGTCTGGCGCTCCGGTCCGAGCCGTTCTACACTGAAACTCGCGAAACCGGTTTCGATGCCTGCCTGCCCGACCTGGTGGGAGGTGGGGCCGACGGCTGACAAGGGGGAGAGCGATGAAGTCGACCAAGTGGAGATCTTTGTCCGTGGCAACGGCGGCTGCGGCGTTGCTGGCGGGAACCGCGGCAGGGGCGGGTCTGGCGGGAGCCAGCGCGCCTTCGACCGCGAAGGCCCGTGTGCCGAGGGCGTTCGGGGTGAACGCCACCGGTACCGTGACGTTCTGGGCCCGGGCTGCCACGAAGGCGATTCCCGACGTCCTGGTGAAGGAGTTCAACGCGACGCATCCCCACCTCAAGATCGTCCTGCACCTGACGCAGAACAACGAGGCGTCGAGCGAGCTGGCGACGGCGATCCGAGCTGGCACCGCTCCGGACCTGGTCGGCCTGAACGACATCAACGTGCCCGCGTTCTCGAAGGAGGGCGCGCTGCTCAACATCACGAAGTACGTGAACGCCTTGCCGTACAAGTCGTCGCTCAGCCCGGGGCACCTGAAGCTCGCGACGATCGGCAAGCAGTACTACGGCGTGCCGTACCTCGCCGACCTCTCCGTGCTCTGGTACAACCCGAAGCTGTTCAAGCAGGCCGGCATCAGCGGGCCACCGAAGACGTTCGCCGCGAT
>JAJZCK010000208.1 GCA_021846125.1 Actinomycetes bacterium
TCGCTCCGGACGCAGAGGCCCTCGCGGTCATCCTCGCGGCGATGGAGCAGTGCACGCCGGCGGCCAGCACCTTCGCGGCTGCTCCGCTCGGCGTTGCAGGGCGACCGGGGTGGCGCGCTCGGCCGAGCTACCCCTGGCGCTTCTCCGGGCGCTGGTGGACGGGCCCGGCACCGCTCAGGAGAGAGCGCCCCGGGCGCTGAGGCCGGGCGTCGCGGGCCCCGGGAAGGGCGAACGCCTGTTCTGCACAGGTGTCCCGGACACCTACACTCGCGCGCGTGGCCGACGACGTGCTCGCTGCGTTCCACCCTGCGGTCGCCGAGTGGTTCCGGCGGCGCTTCCCCGACGGCCCCACCGACGCGCAGACCCTCGGATGGGCATCCATAGCGGCGGGCGACGACACGCTGATCGCCGCCCCGACCGGCTCGGGCAAGACGCTCGCCGCCTTCCTCGTCGCCGTCGACCGGTGCCTGCGACCCGGACCGCCGGACGGCGCGGATCGACCCGGTACCTCCGTCGTCTACGTCTCGCCGCTCCGGGCGCTCACCGTCGACATCCGGGAGAACCTCGAGCGGCCGCTCGCGGAGATCTGCACGATCGCACGGGAGCTCGGCGAGCCGGTACGCGACGTGCGCGTCGCCGTCCGCAACGGTGACACGTCGGCGGCAGCACGTGCGGCGATGCTGCGTGACCGCCCGGACATCGTCGTCACGACGCCCGAGTCGCTCTACCTCCTCCTCACCGCGCGCCGGGGCCGGGAGCTGCTCGCGCACGTCGGGACGGTCGTCGTGGACGAGATCCACGCGCTCGCTCGTGACAAGCGCGGCTCGCACCTCGCCCTCAGCCTCGAGCGCCTCGACCGCTGCGTCTGCGGCCCGGGCGAGCCCGGGCCGACCCGTGGAGGGCGGCGCCCGACGCGCATCGGCCTCTCGGCGACCCAGCGGCCGATCGAGGCGATCGCCCGCCTGCTCGTCGGCACCGCCCCAAGACACGTGCGCGCCGACGGGACACCGGCGTGCGCCGTGGTGGACGTCGGCCACCGGCGCCCGCTCGACGTCGCGATCTCCCTCTGCTCGGGTGAGCTCGGTGCCGTCACGACCACAGCGCAGCTCGAGGAGGTCGTCGAGCACGTCGCGGGCGAGGTCCGCGCCCACGAGACGACTCTCGTGTTCGTCAACACCCGCAGGATGGCCGAGCGAATCGCCCACCTGCTCGCGATGCACGTCGGTGAGGACGCCGTCTGCGCCCACCACGGCAGCCTGTCGACGGAGAGGCGGCTGAACGTCGAGGCGCGCCTGCGTGCCGGCGAGCTGCGGTGCGTCGTGGCCACGGCGTCGCTCGAGCTCGGGATCGACGTCGGCCCCGTCGGCCTCGTCTGCCAGCTCGGCTCGCCCCGGAGCATCGCGACGTTCCTCCAGCGGGTCGGCCGGGCGGAGCACACGGTCCGCGGCGTGCCGAAGGGGCGCGTCTACCCGCTCACGCGCGACGAGCTGGTCGAGTGCGTCGCGCTTCTCGCCGCGGTGCGCGACGGCACCCTCGACATGGTCGTCCCGCCCGTCGCCCCGCTCGACATCCTCGCCCAGCAGCTGGTCGCCGAGTGCGCGGCGCACGGTGACGACGGGGTCGCCGAAGGCGAGCTCGCGGCGCTCGTGCGCGGGGCCGCGCCGTACTGCGACATCTCCGACACGGACCTCGACGATGTGATCTCTCTCGTCAGCGAGGGTGTCGCCACCGGGCGCGGCCGGCGCGGCGCGCACCTGCACCGTGACGAGGTCAACGGCGTCGTGCGACCACGTCGCGGCGCGCGGCTGACGGCGTCGACCTCCGGCGGGGCCATCCCCGAGCTCGCCGACTACCGGGTCGTGCTCGAGCCCGACGACGTCCTCGTCGGCACGGTGAACGAGGACTGGGCCGTCGAGGCGATGACCGGCGACGTCTTCCTCCTCGGGAGCACGGCCTGGCGGATCCGGCGCGTCGAGCAGGGCACGGTGCGCGTCGTCGACGCGGGCGGCGCCTCCCCGACGCTGCCGTTCTGGCTCGGCGAGGCACCGGCGCGCACCGACGAGCTCGCCGACGCGGTGTCGGCTCTGCGCAGCCTCGTCGACACCGAGATCGGGCGGGGCGGCCAGGCGTCCGCCGTCGACGCCGTGAGGCAGCACTCGGGCGTCGACGGTCGCAGTGCCGCCGAGGTCGTCGCGTACCTCGGTGCGGCTCGCGACGAGCTCGGCCTCCTCCCGACGAAGACGGACGTCGTCGTCGAGCGCTTCTTCGACGAGACGGGAGGCATGCAGCTCGTCCTCCACTCCCCTTACGGTGCACGCGTGAACCGCGGCCTCGGCCTCGCGCTCCGCAAGCGCTTCTGCACGACCTTCGACTTCGAGCTCCAGGCCGCCGCGAGTGACGACGCCGTCGTCATCTCCCTCGGTCCGCAGCACTCGTTCCCGCTCGAGGAGGTGACCCGCTTCCTCGCCCCCGGGACCGTCCGCGACGTGCTCACCCAGGCAGTGCTTGCGACACCGATCTTCGGCTCGCGCTGGCGCTGGAACCTCTCGCGCTCGCTCGTCTCCCCGCGCTACCGCGGCACGCGGCATCTCCCTCCGGCGATCCAGCGCATGGAGGCCGACGACCTTATGGCGGCGATCTTCCCGGCGCTCGCCGCGTGCCAGGAGAACGTCTCGGGCCCGATCGCCGTGCCCGAGCATCCCATCGTCCGGCAGACCCTCGAGGACTGCTTCACCGAGGCCATCGACCTCGCCGGCCTCGTCGCGCTCGTCGGGGCGATCCGCAGCGGAGCGGTCCGCACCCACTGCGTCGACACGACCGAGCCGTCGCTCCTCGCCCACGAGATCTTGAACGGCCGCCCCTACACCTTCCTCGACGACGCGCCCCTCGAGGAGCGCCGGAGCCGGGCCGTGCCGCTGCGGCGCGGCATCCCGCTCGAGTCGCGCGACCTCTCCGTGCTGGACCCTGACGCGATCGCACAGGTCCGTGCCGAGGTGGCACCCGCCCCGCGCGACGCCGACGAGCTCCACGACCTGCTCGCGACGCTCGTCGTGATGCGCCCCGAGCCGCACTGGTCGGCGCTGTTCGCGCAGCTGCGCGCGGCGGGCCGAGCCGTGGCCGCCTGGGCCCCGCCGGGCAGCGGCGGCGGCGAGCCGACCGCGTGGTGCGCCACCGAGCGGCGCAGGGAGCTCGAGGCACTCGTGCCCGGTGCCGTCGTCCTCCCCGACCACGCGCTGCCCCGACGGCTCGCAAGCACGGCCACCCCGGATGCGGCGCACGCGCTCGACGAGGCAGTCCTCGGCCACCTGGAGCACAGCGGGCCGGTGCTCGGCAGCGACCTCGCCGGACAGATACCCGGCGCCTCGCCCGGCGCCGTCGACTCCTCGCTCGCCCGCTGCGAGGCGCTCGGCGCCGTGCTCCGCGTGCTCGACGGTCAGTGGTGCTCGAGGAGGGTCGCTGCGCGCATCCACTCCCGGACCCGGCTGCGCGAGCAGTCGAGCCATCCACCGGTGAGCGTGCGGGACCTGGTCCGGTTCCTCCTCGAGTGGCAGCACGTCGCTCCCGGCACCCGCGTGGTCGGTGCCGGAGGACTGGCCGAGACGATCGGCCAGCTCCAAGGGATCGAAGCGCCCGTCGCGGCGTGGGAGGAGTCGATCCTGCCCGCGCGCGTCGCGGGCTACCAGGCCCAGCTCCTCGACGAGCTCTCCGCGCACGGCGAGACGGCCTGGGGGCGGCCGAGCGTGCGCCTCCCCGAGGGTGCGACGAGCGAGCCGCGGCGCGGAGGCGCCGTGCCTTCCGGGGCGACGCCCGTCACGATCGCGAGGCGGGAGGACCTCGCGTGGCTGCTCGCCGCCGCTCGTGGAACCACGGCGCCGGCACGGCCCGGGCCCGGCGCCGCGCTCGAGGTCGTCGAGACCCTGGAGCGACGCGGTGCGCTGTTCTTCGGCGACCTCGTCGAGGAGACCGGGCGGCTGCCCGGCGAGGTCGCAGAGGCGCTCTGGGACGGGGTCGCTCTCGGCTGGCTCACCTCGGACGGCTTCCGTGCGGTGCGCTCGCTGCTGTCCGGCCGCTACCGGGCGACGAGCTCACGCCCGCCCGGCCGTCGACCAGGTCGCAAGGGCGGGCTCGGCCTGCAATCGGGCGCGATCCGCGCCGTCGGGCCGATCGGCGGTAGGTCCTCCGGTACTTGGAGAGCTCCGACGCCGGGCGCTCGCGGGCAGATCCACCCGGCACTCTCCGGCGGCCGGTGGTCGGTGCTCGGCGCGGCCTCTCCAGGCGACTTCGTACCCGACGAGCTCGCGGACGCCGTCGCGCTGCAGCTGCTCGCGCGCTGGGGGATCGTCTTCCGAGACCTCGTCGCGCGGGAGTCGCTCGCTGTCGGGTGGCGGGACGTCCTCTGGGCGCTGAGACGG
>JAJZCK010000209.1 GCA_021846125.1 Actinomycetes bacterium
GTGATCGGCGGGGCCGTCGACTTCCCCGCCGGTGCCCTCGACGCGGTACGGGCGTCGATGGCCCGGGTGCGGTCGTGACGGCCGGGTCATCGGCGGAGCGTGCCGAGGCGATCCGCGACCGCTACCGCCAGGTCTTCGCCACGGTGCCGTCAGGCATCGAGGCTCGCATCTCGGTCGCCGAGGCGACCGGGCGCCTCCGCTCGGTGGAGACGATCGAGCAGCTGCGCCGGGTGCTGCTCGCCGAGAACCCCATCGGGGCTCGCACGCAGCAGCTGGTCCACTTCGCCCAGCTCGTCGTCTTGGGACTCGAGGAGCCTGCCCGCCTCCATGCACGAGGCGCTCTTCGCGCCGGTGCCACGACGACCGACCTCGTCGGCGTTGCCGAGACCTCGTTCGTCACGTCCGGGATGCCCGCCTACGCGCTGGGCGTCGACATCATCGCCGAGCTGCTCGAGCACGCGGCCGCTCTGGATGGGACCACCGGATCGAGTGGTGATCTAGTCGGCACGGCGGCCGACGACGGTGAGGAGCGGTGACCATTGCCGGGGGGATGTGGGACCGGCGCTTCGCCGAGCAGCCGTGGCCGAGCGAGCCCAACCCTCTCCTTGTCGAGCTGGCCGGCGCTCTCCCAGCTGGACGCGGGCTCGGCCTCCGAGGTGGACCGGGCCGCAACACCCCATGGCTTGCCGTCAAGGGATGGGACATGGCGCTGCTCGACGCGTCGATCAGCGCCCTTTCTCAGGCGCAGCCGCGTGCCGAGCAGGCCGGCGCGAGCATCGAACCCGTCCGTTGCGACGTCCTCGAATGGCGACCCCAGGGACCCTCCTACGACCTGGCCACCGTGGCCAACCTCCACCCGGCTCCCGGATCGCCGGCCCAGATGCTCGCAACGGCCGCAGACGTTCTGGGCGCCGGGACTTCCGACATCGACGTGTTCGCCTGGGCGACCAAACGCGCGCCGTGAGCAGCCCCGGACCACCAGCCGCTGCCCGCCACGGCATCCGACGCTCCGCCAGCGTCGACGTGGCGCCGACGGGTCTGGGCTTTCTTCTCGGCGTTGCGCACCGGGCGCGTCGCCGCGTCTGGGAAGCCGAGCTCGCCGACCTCGCCATCACCGCGCCACAAGCAGCGCTGCTGCGACTCCTCGCCGCCCAGCCCGGCCAGGGCGTCCGGCGGCTCGCCCGCCAGCTCGGCACCGACCCCATGAACGCCCAGCGCGTCGCAGAGTCCCTCATCGGCGCAGGTCTCTGCGAGGGACGCCGCGACCCCGGCGACGCGCGCCGCCGGCCCCTGTATCCGACCGACAAGGGAAACCACCTCGCCAGCACTGTCGCCGACAGGGTCGATAGCGCCGAGCTGGAGCTCGTCGATGCTCTCGGCGACGGTTGCTACCACGCGCTGCTCGAAGGCCTCCGAGCCCTCATCGACCACGACCGTGGCGTCCTCGGACCGACGACGTCCGCCAGCGGAACAAGGGGCTTCGCGGCCCGGAAGCACAGCGGGCAGCCCGTCGAAGGCGGCGCATGATCGCCGACGTTCTGGTTACGCCGCCGCCTGGGGCGCCGGGCCGCCGAGACGGACAGGAGATCAGAAGCTGAGAACCGTATAGCCCTGGCGTGCATAGTCTTCCACCTCTGCCCCCGCAGCAAGCAGCTCCACGGGGCGAGCGCTCATCTCTGCGGCGAGCCCGTACTGCTCGACGTTGGCGGCGCAGGCCTTCGCGCCGACACCCGCGGCTCTGAGCGCCTCGAGCTGCTCATCGGCCACCCCACTGGCTGCCAGCTTCACGCCTGGACCGAAGAACAGCACGCGCACGTCCGCACCGCGGTTCGCCTTCATCCGCGCCGCCATCACCAGGCCGGGAACAGCCCTAGCGGGATCATCGCTCAAGATCAAGAACGCCACCTTGGCCGGCGGCTGGATCACGGTCACTGGACTCCTTCTTCGTTCACCCTGGAGGGCACGGTCGTCGACCACCCAGACCGGCGGGGGCTCGTGTGCGCCAGCGTGACACCCTCCCACGTCACGCCCGCGTCGTGCGACGAGCTCCCGAAGAGATGGGCGGTGATGGCTGCCACCATCAGGCGGCTGACAGTACACGACACGGACGCCAGGCTAGCCACCGGGGTGATCGAGCGGCTCACGTCGACCCACGAGAGACCCGGCACGACCTCGACGGCAAAGGAAAAGGCAAAGGCGGCGCCACCGAGGCTCGAGAGGATCGGTCACATCGGTAACGGCCAGCGCCCGGCCGTTGTAGCCAACCTCCTCGACGAGCACCGGCGGCACCTCGAGCCGGAATGGAAGCTGAAGCGACCTCTTGCCCCCCTGCCGTCCAACGAGCGGCTGCGGCACACGCCTCCACGCCCACGCCCACGCCCACGCCCGATGCGGCGTACCCCTCCGCACGCAGGCGGGGCAGTCGGAGGATACCCCGAGCCGACAGCCACGAGCCGGACTTCTCTCCAGGTCACGGCGGATGCCGGCCACTCCAGCCGGAGACGTCGCCTCGGTTCGCGTGGGCGACGCCAAGGGAAGGGCAGACCGAGCACACGCCGAAAGCAACGCCCGAGAGACCCGCACCTCCGACGTCGGCCCGAACGACACAGCGTCGGTCAGGCGCCGTCGCTCACGTCGGGATCTTCATCGGCGTCCGAGCCGGTGAGGCAGTCACGGTCGACACGCCCCATCCATCTGCAGGCGTGTGCATCGAGTCGTTGCCATCGGCGACCGGATCAAGCCGGGGAAACGAAGGTCTCCCACGGACCGGACCCGTCAGCTGGTCGCGAGCCGGCGCGGCGCCTCAGCCGAGGAGCTGCGAAGAGCAGCCTGCTCGGTGGGGGCCACCATCGAGCATTGCTCCGCATTCGGGGCAGCACAGATGCAGCCAACATGCATCTTCTCCACCCTCGTCGGCAGCAGGTTCCGGTGTCGGGACCACCACCGGTTCGTCAGTCCGTTCGTGGTGATCGCTGTCAACTCCTGACGGCCCGAGACGCCCAGACGACGAGGCGGCGTGGAACTCGACCTGGAAGCGGACCGGCCCGAGCGGGTGCACCACATGCTGGACGTCGGGCGGGATCGCCTGGGTGTCGCAGGGACCGACCTCGACTTCGAGCGGCGGCTCGCTCGACATGGAAAAACGCAGCCGCCCCTCGTGAACCACGATCCGCCCCCACGTGCCTGCGGCGAGACGGTGTGCACGGCCCAGCCCGCTCGGCATAGTCTGCTCGTCCCACTCGGAGCTGAGGCGAACGAGACGGAGACCGTCTGGGAGCTCGCCCCTGTCGCACGGCGGGCAGCCGAGCAGAGCGCCGAGCCTGGCCGTCCGTCCGTCGTCGTCGGTCACCCAATCTCGGAGCTGGAAAGGGGGACGGTGACGGACATGTTGGCCGTGACCGCAAGAAAGCTCGGCGACCCAGTCGCCTGCGTCGTCTTGGTGGTAGCCGGTGATCGCTCGTTCCACGGACGTCAGCCTACGTCCGGGTCCTCGAACATCGCTGACGCGCACATTTCACGTGCGCCGCGCGGCCGGCCTGGCGGGGCGGTTCGGTTCGGTTCGGTTCGGCGAGGCCCCGCGCAACCGCTGGTGCAGCAGACTCGATCACTGGCCCATCTACACCTTGGCCGCAGGCCATTTTCACAGTCAGGGGTGCAGGGCTGTGACCTGCGGCGATGGAAGTCGATTGCCGCGACCTACTGCCACGATGCTACGTCTGGTGGGTGAGAGATGCGTGGTTTACAGGGCTGAGCGTCGCCCCGATCGGTGTTGGGGACGGGGTTCGGTTCGACGCGGAGCTTGACGCACACCACTGGCTCGGCCACCGGATGGTCGGCGAGACGTTACGTCGCTGTCGACGCGAACGGTGAGTGGGTCGCGTTGGTCGGCTTCGCATCGCCTGCGCTGTCGTGTCAGACCTCGGGACCGCTTCATCGGCTGGTCCCAGGAGACTCAGATGCGACGGCTCCGCTTCGTCGCGTCGAATCAGCGCTACTGCATCCTGCCTG
Organism: Actinomycetes bacterium; assembly: GCA_021846125.1. Classification (GTDB taxonomy): domain Bacteria; phylum Actinomycetota; class Acidimicrobiia; order Acidimicrobiales; family Bog-793; genus JAJZCK01. The sequence goes on from JAJZCK010000209.1 coordinate 4,009, forward strand.
CAGGGCGGAGGAAGAACACCGCGTCTGCGGTGATGTCCAAGACATTGAAGAGGCTCCCCGCTGACTGGGTGGAGGCCTGGGGCCATCCGGTCCTCCTGGTCGAGACGTTCGTCGACCCGTCCCGCCACTTAGGAACCTGCTACGGCGCCTCGTCGTTCCTCCGCTTGGGTGAGACCGCGGGCTATGGCCGTCGTTCTGGCCGCTATGTCGCTCACGGCGAGATCAAGCACGTCTAGGCACGTGCGCTGCACCGGCGCAGCATCGAGGTGCTCGCCGGCACGTTCGACCATCCACTGTTGTCTCCAGACCCGAGGAGCGAGATGGCACGGATCGACTTCAACACGCCGATAGCACCGGCTCAAAGAGGGGTCGGTCGCCGCTGACGGTTGGGGTTCGGGCACCGC
>JAJZCK010000210.1 GCA_021846125.1 Actinomycetes bacterium
GAGAGGCTCAGCGCAGGAGAGGCTCAGCGCACCTGCAGGATGCTCAAGACGACCTCGAGCGCGAAGAACAAGACGATGGGCGAGAGGTCGATCGCTGCGCCGCCGACGCGCAGTGGTGGCAGGATGCGGCGGATCGGCGTCAGGACGGGATCGGTGACGCGGGCGAGCGCGCCTACCACCTTGGCCCACGGAGACCAGGGGCTCATCGGGAACCACGACAATATGAGCCGCGCGAAGAGCAGGACGATGTAGGCCTGGATGACGTCGACCACGATGCGCAAGATCACAGTCGTCGATCCTTCCACCGCGCTGGTGCGCCGCGCACGGCAGCGACCGTCGGACCGCGCTCGGCGGGATCGTCAGGAATGGAACAGCCCGCGCTCTTGCAGGCGCATCCGCTCCTCCGGAGAGACCTCGACGTTCGACGGTGTCAAGAGGAAGACCTGGTCGGCGACCTTCTCCATCGACCCGCCGAGCGCGTAGGTCAAGCCGGAGCAGAAGTCGATCATCCGGCGCGAGAGGTCCCGCTCCGACAGCTGGAGGTTGACGATCACGGGATGGCTCTGCTTCACGAGGTCCCCGATCTCCTGCGCGTCGGGAAAGCGAGCGGGGGCGACGACGTGCACCTTGGCCGTGGCGTTGCGCACGCCAGCGAGGGGACGGACGGGCGACGCCTGGTGCGCTGCGCTCACGGGCTCCCGCGTCGCCGAGACGAGCGGCCGGACGGTGCCGCCCTGTGCGGCGCGCTCGGCCAGCTCCTCGTGGTCCGCGTCGGGGTACACCGTGTGAGCGAAGCGCTGCGGCACCCGCTCGTCGATGTCGTCGTACTCGCCACCGTAGAGATCGTCGTCCTCGACGTCCTTCAGACCGAGATAGCCGAGTGCCTTGTCCATGAACGATGCCATCACTACCCTCCTGAGCGCACCCTATTGTGGCACCGAAGCACGGTGCGGGCGCGGACCGAGCAGCGCCCGCCCTACACGCACCATCGTCGAGCCGTTCGCGACCGCATCCTCGAGATCGTCGCTCATGCCCATCGACGCCTCCGCGAGCCCAAGGTCGGCGACGAGGCGTGCGACGAGCGCGAAGGTCGCGGCCGCCCTGCCGTCTCCGGCGGGAGCGACGGTCATGAGCCCCCGTACGTCGAGACCGAGGCGGACGAGCCCGTCGACGAGCGGCCCGACGGACCCGGGCTCGACACCACCGCGCCCACGCGCCCCGGTCACATCGACCTCGACGAGCACCTGCGCACCCGGCGCCGCGCGTGCGACAGCCTCACCCTCCTCGAGCCTGTCGATACCCTGCCACAGACCGACCGACGAGGCGAGCCGGCGCACCTTGTTGCGCTGGACGGCGCCGAGGAAGTGCCAGCGGACGCTCCCGCAGACGCCCCGTGCCTTGGCGACCAGCTCGTCTGCGTAGTTCTCGCCGATATCGGCGATGCCTGCCTCGACCACCGCTCGAACCGTCTCCGGCCCGAAGCCCTTGGTCACCGCCACCACCCGCACGCGCGCGGGATCGCCGCCGGCGGCCAAGATCCGCGCGCGGACGACCTCGAGCCGGGCGCGGACGTCCTCTGGCGTTGGCGCCGGCGAAGTGGGTGGCGTGTGTGGGCTCATCGCAAAGGGCTCGGGGGCTCCCGCCAGATCGCGAGGGCGTGCCGGGAGGTCTCACGGCGGGCGCGGTGCGAGAACCAGCGTCCGTCGCACGCAGTGCAGCCGCCGAGCTCGCCGACCAGCTCGACGCCCGCCTCCCGGAGGGCGTGCCGGACACCTGCCGGGAGGTCGAGGGCGGGTCTGCCGGCACTTGTCTCGGCCCGCACCCCTCTCCCGAGATGCCTCTCGACGACGGCCAGCTCCGCTTCGCCGAACTCGTAGCACTCCGCGTGGATGCACGGGCCGAGGACCGCGACGATCTCCGTCGAACCGAGGGCCCGCATCTCGTCCGCTGCACGCGCGAGCACCCCGGCGACGAGGCCCCGCCAGCCGGCATGGGCGGCGCAGACGACACCCTCGACGCTCGCGAGGCCGACGAGCGCACAGTCCGCACCGAGCACGGCGACGCACGCTCGTGCAGAGCTCGTCACGAGCGCGTCGCCTTCGTCGGGGCGAGGGCCGGACGGCTCCTCGACCACCACGACGCCGGCGCCGTGCACTTGGTGGACGAAGGTCCACGGCCGGCCACCGGCTGCTCGCCGCAACCGCGGCGCCACGGCACCGTCGCCTTCGGCGCGTCCCGACCACGGGCTCGCGTCTCCGTCGGAGCGCGACGTGACGACGACCAGTGCGTCGGTGCCCGGGAGAGGAACCCCCGGCGGGCCGCTACTTGAGGAAGGACGGGACGTCGAAGTCGTCGTCACCGAGATCGAGGTCGTCGTCGCCCACGGCGAACACGTCCACGGGGCCCGTGGGCGGGCCACTGCTCGCTGGCGCCTCCGGCGCTCCGGTGGCCGGGGTAGCGCTCGCCGGGACGCCTGCCTGGCGGGCACGCGCCGCCGGCGCGGCGGGGCGCTCCTCCAACCTGTCGAAGCCGGCGGCTATGACCGTCACGCGTACGGAGTCTCCGAGCCCCTCGTCGATGACGCTCCCGAAGATGATGTTGGCGTCGGGGTGCGCGACGGCGTGGATCGTCTCGGCAGCCTCGTTCACCTCGAAGAGCCCGAGATTGGGCCCGCCGGCGATGTTGAGCAGGATGCCCCGGGCACCCTCGATGGACGCCTCGAGAAGCGGGCTCGTGATCGCGTGCTTCGCCGCGTTGACCCCCCGGTCGTCGCCGGAGGCCGTCCCGATGCCCATGATCGCGGTGCCCGCGTTGCTCATCACCATCTTCACGTCGGCGAAGTCCGTGTTGATCAGGCCGGGGACGTTGATGAGGTCCGTGATCCCCTGGACGCCCTGGAGGAGCACCTCGTCCGCCATCTTGAAGGCGTCGACCATGGTCGTCTTCGCGTCCGCGAGCGTGAGGAGCCTCTCGTTCGGGATGATGATGAGGGTGTCCACCGCCTCCTTCAGGCGTTGGATGCCCTGCTCCGCCTGGACCGACCTGCGCCGTCCCTCGAACGCGAACGGCCGGGTGACGACGCCGATCGTGAGCGCGCCGAGCCGCTTCGCGATCTCGGCTATCACGGGCGCCCCGCCCGTCCCCGTGCCCCCCCCCTTGCCGGCGGTGATGAAGACCATGTCGGCCCCTTTCAGGACCTCTTCGATCTCCTCGAGGTGCTCCTCGGCGGCGGCGCGCCCGACCTCCGGGTCGCTCCCGGCGCCGAGGCCACGCGTCAGCTGGCGGCCGATGTCGAGCTTGATGTCGGCCTCGCTCATCAGCAACGCCTGCGCGTCGGTGTTCACCGCCACGAACTCGACGCCACGCAAGCCCGCGTCGATCATGCGGTTGACCGCGTTGACACCGGCACCACCGACACCGACGACCTTTATCACCGCAATGAAGCTCTGCGACGCGCCGCTCATCTCTGACCCGCCTCTCTGCATCGAGCTTGGTGGGCACCAGAGCCCCCGCCGCCGGCAGACGACGCTGTCGCCCGGAGTGGCGCGTCCGCCGGCATATCCATATCCGGACGTCACCGTCCGGTCTGGATATGCGCCAACCTACAGCGCTACCTCCCGAGCTCCAGAGCGGGCGGCTGGAGCACCTCAGCGACCGGAACGGCACGACCATAGGGCGGGCGCCTCACGAGGTCAAGACCGGGTCCGCTGGAACCCGCAGGTCGATTGTTACAATCCCTCGCAGCGCCACCCGATCGAGGACGGTCGTCAGGGCCGTCATCTTGGCGCCCAACCCGCTCGCGGCCCCGAGGACGACCGTCTGCCCCGACACGAGGCGGAGGTCGGCGTCGCCGCCCGGCAGCCCGACGACGGTCGCGACCCTGGCGAGGTCGGCGACGGGGAGAGCCCCCGCCACCGCTATCGCCGGGCTCGACGCGGCAGGCAGCCACCTGCCCGGCGGTGGCACGTACGCGGTACCGGTGACGAGCGGGAGCTCGCGCACGCGTACCGCCGTGTCCTCGAGCACGCGTCCGGTGGGGTCGACGAGCGCGTAGCTCCCGCCCGACAGCGGCACCTCTGCGACGGGCAATCGCTCGGTGACCACGATCTCGACACCAGACGGCCAGCTGCGGCGCACGACTGCCGTGCGGACCCACGGTAGGCGCCGGAGCGCTGCCTCGTCGGCGGCCGGGCTCACGTCGACGAGCGGTGGGTGACGTTCGAGGCCCGTCACGGCAAGGATCGCCTGGCGCCCCGTGCGGCTCGCTCCCACGACCGTGACGTCGCGCGCGGCGAGCAGCGGTGAATGCAGGACCGAGAGCACCAGCACCACGGCACCCACGACGGCCCCGAGCGCTAGGACT
>JAJZCK010000211.1 GCA_021846125.1 Actinomycetes bacterium
CACGCCGGGGCCGACGTGCGGGTCGAGGCGTTCCCGACCACCATCGGGGCTTCGTGGGGCACCGACGTCTACGTGGGGGCCACCCAGCCGGGCGGGTGAGCCGAAGCGGTCAAGCTCACAAGGCTTCGAGGAACGCGAGGAGCGGGTCGGGTGGCACGTAGCGGCCGGGTCGGGTGCCCGGTGGCTGGGTGCGCGCCAGTGCCCGCTCCTTCTGGGTCATGTCAGCGTGGAGGTAGCGGTCGGTGGAGGTGACCTGGGCATGCCCGAGCCACAACGCGATGACCGTCTGATTCACCCCTCGGAGCAGCAGCCTCATGGCCGCCGTGTGCCTGAGGGTGTGCGCGGTCACGTGCTTGGTGGCGAGCGACGGGCAGGAGTCCGCGGCTTTGGTGACGTAGTGGGCGATGCGATGTTCGATGGCGTCGCGGCTGAGGGTCCTGCCGGTGATGGTCGGGAACAGCGGGTCGCCGGGCGCGCCGCCTCGTTCGGCCAGCCAGGCGGCGAGCACCTCTTCGGTGAGCTCGAGCAGCGGCGTGGCCCGCTGACGGCGGCCCTTGCCGACACAGCGCACGTTCGCACCGGTGCCGAAGGTGACGTCCCTGTCGGTGAGCCCGATGAGCTCAGAGACCCGCAGCCCGGTCTGGACGGCCAGGAGGATCATGGCGTGGTCGCGTCTGCCGGTCCAGGTGGTCTGGTCGCAGGCGGCGAGCAGGGCGTCGGTCTCGGCGGCGTCGAGGTAGGTGACGGTGTTGCGCTGGAAGCGTTTGGGCTCGATGGCCAGCACCCGGGCGATGGTCGCGGCGTGCTCGGGATGCCGTCGCGCCGCGAACGAGAACAGCGAGTGGATGGCGGCGAGCCGGTTGTTCCGGGTGGTCACGCTGTTGTGCCGGTCGGCTTCGAGGTGGTCCAGGAACTCGCCGATCAGCCCGGCGTCGAGATCCCCCAGGTCGAGGTCGCTGGGCTTGGTCCCGCTCCGTTGCGTGCTGAAGGCGAGCAGCAGCCGGAAGGTGTCCCGGTAGGCGGCGACGGTGTGGGGGCTGGCACCGAGTTGCGCCGTGAGCCGCTCGGTGAAGAACGCCTGGAGGGTGGGGGCCAGCGCCGTCATCGCAGCGCTCCTGGCTGACTGTCCTCGAGGCGGGCGGCGGCCAGGGCCATCAGCTCGGGGACGGCGGACAAGTACCAATAGGTGTTCTTCGGCTCGCTGTGCCCGAGGTAGGTGGATAGCACGGTCATCCGGGCGGGCACGTCGGCGCTGGAGCGGTAGGCGTCGAGCAGGACCCGCACCGCGAAGCGGTGTCGAAGATCATGCATGCGCACCCGGAGCTCCGCCGTGCGCAACCCGACAGTGGCAGCCAGCAGGTTGAAGGTCTGCTTGAGGCTCGAGTACGAGAGCCGGGTGCCGACGCTTGAGACGAAGAACGCCTTCGATCCCGGGAAGAGGCTGTCACGCAGCGCCGCGTAGGCGGACAGCGCCGCGCTGGTCGAGGGGTGCAGGGGGATCAGCCGCTGTTTGTCCAGCTTGGCTTCGCTGATCGTGATCACCCCGGCAGCCAGATCCACGTCGCTGCTGCACAAGGCGAGGGTCTCCCCGACGCGCATACCCGTGGACACGAGCAGCCCGAGGACCGTCATCGTGGTGGCAGCCCGAAACGGCGGAGTGAGCTCGGCCGCCGCATCGAGCAGCTGTCGCACCTCGGTGTCGCTGCAGATGTAGGGGGCGGGACGCCGGTGGCCCTGGGGGAACACGTCTCGGGGCGGCACCTCGGTGGCGGGGTCGATGGCCGCCAGGTATCGGGCGAACCCACGCACTGCGCTCAATCGGTGCGCCCAGCGGACCGGTTGCACCCCTTCGGGCTGGCGGGCCCAGGTGACAGCCAGGTCCGTGGTGAGAGTGGTCGCGCCGGTCGCGTCGCAGAAGGCGACGAACTGGGCCAGCTCTTCGCCTTGGCGCTTGAGCTTTGACCCGAGGGTGCGGCGCAGCCGCAGGTAGTCGGCGGCATGGTCGGCGAGGACGCTCATCGCCGACCAGCCACCGGCCAGGGCTGCGCGACCGAACGCAGCAGCTCGAGATCGACCCGGGCGTAGATCCGGGTGGCAGAGGCGCTTCGATGTCGCAGGAGCTGGCCGATCTCGGGCAACGCCGCGCCAGCAGCCACCAGATCGACCGCCAGGGCGTGGCGGAGACGATGCGCTCCTATCGGCTCGACGCCGGCACGACGACAGGAGCGGCGGACCACGTCGGAGATCGCCATGTTGCCCAAGCCGCCGATCGGGGCGGCCACACTGACGAACACCTCCCGGCGAGAGGTTCGTGGCCTTCCCCGCTCGAGGTAGGCGGCGACAGCCTCGCCGACATCGACCGGCAGCGGAAGACGATCGAAGCGCGGCCCCTTGCCCCGAACCAACAGCTCTCCAGAGCGCCAGTCGATGTCCTCCAGACGCAGGGCGGCGACCTCGCCCGCCCGAAGACCCAGGCGGGCCAAGAGCAACAAGATGGCATAGTCGCGCCGCCCAGCCTCCGTCCGCCGGTCACAGGAGCCCAGCAAGGCGCAGACGTCCCTTCGGCTCATCCCCTTCGGCAGCCAGGAGGGACGCCGTCCCGACACCGCCAACGCGGCTGCCGACAGGTCGGTGTCGGTCAGGCGCTCGAGGTAGCAGAAGCGCAGGAACGAGCGCAGGGCCGCTACGAAGTACTGGGCCGATCCGACCGAGACCGTCTCGCATTCGGCCAGCACCGCGGCGGTGACCTGGCCCGCGCTCACGGCGCGAAGGTTGGCGTCGGGGGCGCAGCGCGCCAGGAACCTCCGCACCCGTTTCCCGTACAAGCGGGCCGTCGATGGTGCCACCGCCCGCTCGTCGGCCAGGTAACGACCGAAGCCAGAAAGCAGCTCCTCCACCGCTCCGGCCGGCGGAGCCGCTCCCGGCAGCCCATGGGCGCGTAGGAGCCGCAGCAACGGCGCCAACCCCCGAGCGCTGCACAGGGTCCGACGCCCCGCGGCCCGGCGGTCGGCGAGGAACGCCTCGACCCGGACGTCGTCGAGATCGCCGACGCTGAGCCCCCGATCTTCCATCCACCGGCTCACCTGCGCCATCAGCCACAGGTGCTCGCGGGCCACCGGCACCACATAGCCGGCGTCGGCCAGGCTGGCCTTGAACTCGCCGACCAACGGGGCCAGTGGCCCGCTCACCGGTACCTCGCTCAGGTAGGTGATCGTCTTCGCCATCGCTGCTCCTTCCTCCGAACGGGTAGAAGGAGCAGGATCAGCCAGTCACGTTGCGTCGTGCCACCGCGATGGCCGTCGCAGCGTCACCCGCCCGGCTGGGTGGCCCCCACGTAGACGTCGGTGCCCCACGAAGCCCCGATGGTGGTCGGGAACGCCTCGACCCGCACGTCGGCCCCGGCGTGAGGAGCGTCCACCATGACGGCCCGGCCGCCGGTCGTGCCCACGTAGATCCCCACGTGGGACACGTCGGTGGGCCCGGTCCCGAAGAACACCAAGTCGCCCGGCTGGAGGGGCGTGCCGGCCGGGAGCTGCGGGCCGGCGTCGTATTGGTCCTGGGCCACCCTCGGCAGGCTGATCCCGGCCGCCCGATAGGCGGCCTGGGCCAGTCCCGAGCAGTCGAAGCCCACCCCGGGGGTCTCGCCGCCCCAGACATATGGCGTCCCCACCTGGGCGAGGGCCCAGTCGACGGCGACCCTACCCGCCGTCCCTGCCGCCACGGTCCCCGCCGCGCTCTGGCCATAGCTCTGCGCGAGGTCCAGCACCTCGGTCACGTAGCTCGTGTCGTGGTTGAACGCGAACACCGCCGCCGAGAGGTCGGCCCCGCCCGCTGCCCCGTTCGCGCACAGAAGGCGCGCCGCCGCGTACACGGCGTCGGTCGGGTCATAGGGGCTCGGCGGGTCCGCCCCGCCGGGCGGCACCGGCTGGTCGTACTCGGCGAAGGTCGCCGGCTCGAACTGCATCGGCCCCTCCGCCCCGGCGAAGTTCGCCCCTGTGTGCACGCCGGGCAGGTCCGAGGTCCCGTTCGACGACTCGACGGTGCCGATGCCCGCCAGCACCGTCCACGGCAGCCCCGGACAGGTGGCCGCCGCCTGCTGATACAGCGTGAGCATGCTCGAGGGGATCGCCGCAGTTGCCGACGCCGACGGAATGACGTCACCTCCGGTGAGCAGCGAGATCAGGCCGACCCCGGCCGCCCCGATGACCACCACGACCAGCACGACCATCCCCACACCGACCAGACCGACCGCTCGAAGCCCGCTCACCCGAGCACCGTCAGTCGCCGCGTTATGCCGACCTCACCGAGCCGAAACCCCAGCAACCACAAGGGATATCCGCCCCAGGTCGGCATAACGAG
>JAJZCK010000212.1 GCA_021846125.1 Actinomycetes bacterium
CCGTGCTGGTGCAAGGTGTCGCCCTCGTGCCCGTGACCCCGGTGGCTCGAGTGTTCGGCCTCGCACTCGGCGTGCAAGCAGCCAGCCTGCCCACGGGCGGTGCGACCTCCATGGTGATCACGCCTTGCGAGAGCTGCGGGGGCAACGGCGGTGGCGGAGGGGGCAACGGCGGCTCGGGGGGCTCCGGTGGGGGCCAGGCGGTGGCGAGGACGATCACGACCGTCTACGGCTGGAAGGGCGGGCGGCTCGTCGGTGGTCTGAGCACCAATACCTCGTGCAACGTGCCTGACGCGCCCTCCTATCTCGGCGGCTTCCCGCTCGGCTCGTGCACGGCCGGGCCGCAGTCGAGCAACAACCCGGGCGGCGGGGTGGCCGCTATCGGCACCACCGTCTTCGGCGTCGCCAGCGGCGAGGTGGACCAGCCGATGACGCTCGCCTACACCTCGAAGGCGCCGGCCGGCGTGACGGCCACGGTCTCGGTGGAAGCCATCGTGGACACCCTCGACATGACCTACGGGATCTCCGGCGCGGGCGGCTCCTGCGCGCCGTCGCAGGTCAACGCCTCGCCGATGCAACCGGGCACCGACACCTTGAGCACGTGCCTCTCGACGTTCCAGGCCGTCGTCCCGATCGGCGACGCCGCCAGCGTCACCTCGGCAGCGCTCTCGTCCACCAACCAGGTCTGGTCAGGGCTGTCGAACGCCCAGCAGGCGTGCATCGACACCCCCCAGAACGGGGTGCAGGGCGCGAGCTGCGCCCTCGCCGCGGCGAACGCCGCGATGAGCGTGTCCGGGACCGGCCTGTCGGTGAGCCTCCACCAGTCGAGCTTCACCTACAACGGGACCACCACCGGCGGTGCCACCTCCGATTTCAGCGTCGACCCCGAGGCGCAGGTGTCCGACGTGGGCCTCGGCACCGAGATCAACTTCGTGACCTCGTGGGTCCTGTTCGTCGTGACCGAGCAGTACACCGAGAGCCAGTACGCCTGGTCCTTCCCGGTCGCCGAGGTCGGCCAGCCCCTGATCGGCCCCTGGCTCGAGCAGTGCGCGAACGCCGACCCGCTCTCCTGCCGGCTCGTCGAAGGATCGAGCGCGACGCTGACCTCCGGGAGCGTGCCGAACGGGATGCATCTCCAGTCCCAGAACGGGGTGGTCGTCCTCGCCGGCAGCCCGACCGCAGGCTCGGAGGGGGTGTACCAGTTCAGCGCCCAGGTCGCCGGCGGCAACGCGTTCGACTGCACCATCGACGTCGCTGCAACGCTCTCGCTGCAGGAGCTGGGCACCGCATCCACCTTCACCTACGAGACCGGGGTGGGCTTCGCCGACGAGAAGGCCTTCGTGCTGCCCTTCACCACGACCGGGGGTGTCGGCGGGGTGACCTGGAACCTCGTCGGCAACCCGCCGTGGCTGGACGTTGCCTCCAGCCCGCCGACGCCATCGGCCACGGGCGGCCCTCCCGTCCTGTACGCCTCCGGGCAGGTGCCCACGAGCGGCTCGTACCCCTTCACGCTCCAGGCGTGGGACTACTACCGCTCCCTTCAGTCCCAGCCGCTGGAGGTCGATATCGTCCCGAAGCTCTCGCTCGCCCAGGGCTCGCAGGAGGCACAGAGCCGCACGCCGTATCGCTGGGGCCTCTCGTCCCTGCAGAGCGGCGGCATGGGCCCCTACTCCTGGCAGGTGGACGACTGCCCGGGTTGCGGGGCGCTCCCGCCGGGCATCTCCCTCGACCCCGCGACCGGGGTCCTCTCCGGCGCGCCGAGCACCGACGGGAGCTTCCACTTCGTCGTGGCCGTCACCGACGCCTTGGGGGTGGTCGCGAGCAACGAGATGTCCCTCGTCGTCTACAACCTCAACCAGCAGCCCCTGGCAGTCGAGCCGGCGAGCTTGCCGGCGGGAGCGGTGGGGGAGGCCTACTCGGGGACGCTCGAGGCCGCCGGGGCAGGCACCCCGCCCTTCTCCTGGAAGGTCGCCGCAGGCGCGCTCCCGCCCGGTCTCGACCTCGCCGTCGCCGCGTACAAGCCGTGGTACGGCGCCAAGGCCGCGATCTCGGGGACGCCCACCAAGGCTGGCCTGTTCTCCTTCACCCTGCGGTTGACAGACGGCAAGGGGATCGCGGCGACGAGGACCTTCACCGTGAAGATCTCCTGATGGCGGGCGCGTGCCGCGCGACGAGGCGAAGCCCTCCGACCAGGCGGGACAGGGCACTCGGGCGAGCGACGCGGGGTTGCAGGTACGACCCGGTCTCGCGGTGCCTGCATCCTGGAAGTGCGCAGGGGTGCCGCACCGACGCAACGGGGGAAGCGACTTGACCACGGGACGGGCACGGCACGGCGCTGTTGCGATCCTCCTCGTCAGCCTGGCCGGGATGGCGGGCTCGACGGCGACCGCCACGGGCTCGACGGCGGGTGTCTCCCTGCGCGGCGCTCGCCCTGCCAACCGGGCCGCTCCGTCCCCCTGCGGAAGGGCAGTGCTCACGATCTTCCTCGACGTCATCGACGAGGGCGCTACCTTCGTCGAGCGCCAACGGCCCCCCGGCGTGCCTCTGCCGCCGGGCGAGGGTGCGAGAAGCCCGCAGGCCGCCGCACGCGCCGTGGCGTCCAACGCCGGCTTCGCACCGTCCTCCTGCGGGTACGAGACCAGCTCGTTCGTCACCGAGTCCGTCGCGATCTTCGCCGCCTTCGGCTCCCTCGGTGGCAAGAACGGGTTCGCCCTGCTGCGCGACGCATGGGACGCCCTTCCACCTGCCAAGAAGAAGGCCGTCGAGCAGGCGATCCTCGACGGCAAGCCACCGACCCTCGGCACCTCCTCACCGGCGAGCCCACCAAGGACCGTGGTCGAGGCCGTCCGCCTGGTGTCCCGGTCGGGCAGCACCGCCAAGGTCGCCGTCACCACCCATTTCGTCGAGGCGGTCTCGAACAGCGCCACGGAAACCTACCTCGTGTCCTTGATCCGTCGCCGCTGGTACGTCTCGGCACTCGGCGACGTCGGAGCCAGCCTCGGATGACGGCGCCTCGCGGACGGCGCGCCGTCCACCGGGGAGCCCAGCCTGCTCCGGCCCGGTGGACCCGGAGGGTCGGTGGGGTTCGGGCCATGACGGGGCGCTCCGGGGCTGCAGGCCCGGTCCTGGCTGCGGCCCTGCTCCTCGTCGGCCTTCCCGGTGCCCGAGCGGCGAGGGGCTCGGCATCGCCTGCAGAGCCGGAGCAGGGCGCCTCGGCGCGCTTCGAGCCGCTCTCGGCGAGCTTCGTGTCGGCATCCGAGGGCCTCGTGCTCGGCGCCACGCCGTGCGCGAAGGCGACCTGCACCGCCCTTGTCACCACCTCCGACGGCGGCCGCAGCTGGACCGGGGTGCCGGCTCCGCCCGCCCCCCTCGCGGGTCCTCCCACCGGGGTCGGCGCCGTGCCCGGCGATGCGGTCGGCACGATCCTGTCCACGGGAGCGAGCAGCTACGCGTCCGGGCCCGGGCTGTGGGCCAGCACGTCGGCGTCGGGCGCGGCCCGCTGGGTGCGCCTGCACCCGGGGGGCCCGGTGCTCGATCTCGCCGTGGACGCCGGCACCCTCTGGGCGGTCGTCGCCAGCTGCTGGTCACAGGACAAAGGCTGCGCGGCGCCATCCCTCCGCCTCGAGCGCGCCCCGACCGGCACGGACGCCTGGCGGGTGGTGCCCGGCGTCGGCGGCTTCTACGACGCCCAGCTCCTCTTCCGAGGAGCGACCGGCTGGGTGGCGATGTGGCCGCGGCGCCTCCCCTCTCCGGTGACGATCTGGCGCACCACCGATGACGGCGTCTCCTGGAGCCGGATCCCCGACCCGTGCTATCGCCCGACCTGGGCGATCGACCTCGCCGAGCTGGCCTCTCCTGGGGGCTCCACCCTCTTCGAGCTGTGCGCGGGCAACTCAGGTGCCGGCCAGGAGGCCAAGACCGTCCTCGAGTCGACAAACGGTGGGACCTCCACCCGCCCCGCCGGCGCCGCCCCGCTCGGAGGGCTCGTCGAGGCGTTCGCTGCCCCGAGCCCCTCGCTGCTCGTGCTCGCGGCCAGCTCTGCTGCCGGGCTGCTCGACCGCTCCGCCGATGCCGGACGGCACTGGAAGGTCACCACCCTCGACGACGGCGGCGCCGGGCTGTCCGACCTCGCCTTCGCAAGCCCGTCGGTCGGCGTCGTCGTCGACGGCCGCCCCTCGAGCGGTCCCTTCCCCGACCAGCTCCTCGTGACCCGCGACGGCGGGCTCACCTGGTCGGTGGTCCCGGTCTCCGAGGGACCGACCCCGCGGGCGGGCGACGTGCCACGCCGTTCCCCCCGGCAACTGGACCACGCCCCGTGGATCAGATCTGG
>JAJZCK010000213.1 GCA_021846125.1 Actinomycetes bacterium
AGCACCTCTGCTGCCATGCTGGGGTCCTCGAAGCGCACGTAGCTCGCGGCTGTCCCGATCCGCATCCGGCCGAAGCGCCGCGCGATGTCCCCCACGAGGTAGGAGAGCGCCTGAGGCACTCCTTTTGCCGCATGCGACGTAAGGAAGGCGAGGATCTGGTCAGCGCTCCTGCCGGCGTCGAAGCCCCGGCGCAGCGAGGTCTCGCTGAAGCGGTAGACGGTCGCGGCGCCCTTGGACTCGACGTCCGCGAGGAGCTCGAGCTCGCGCCTCACCGTGCTGTCGAGCTGTCCGGCGGCCATCGCGGTCAGGTCCGCCTGGAGCACGACGCTCGAGGACGGAGCGGGCGCAGCGCTCGAGACGATCTCTGCGGCCCGCCCGACGCCTTCGGTCGCGAGCGCGCGACCGGCCGTCGACAGTGCGCCCGACGCGAGGATTCCTAGAGTCTCCGCCTCGCGCCAGATCCACGTGGTGTGCGTCGCCGGATCGGCGGGCCCGTGCGAGAGGAGCAGCGGCGCGTCCCAGTCGAGCAGGCAGGCGAGGGCACCGGGCTCCGTGGTGCTGCCCGGCTCCGTCTCGGCCAGGAGATCGAGCGCGCGTCGGCGTTGCGCGGCTGGTGCATGGTGTGTCGCCCAGTCCGACAGGGCGGGGTAGGGCTTGCCGTTCTCGTCCAACGTGCCGGCAAGGCTCGGGAACGTCGGTGTTGCGAGCCAGGACGTGACGAGTCGGGTCCAGCGGGTCGCCGCATCGGATGCCAGCCAGTCGTCGCAGCCGGTGGACGGGCACGCCGTCCGGCTCTCCCAGTCGGTCACGACGAGACCTGCGACGGCAGCGAGCTCGACGAGGAGCGTCGCGTCGTGCTCGGGAGCATCCGTCACCGCTGCGAGCTTGCGCAGTTCCCGCACCCCGAGACCACCTGCTTTCAACAGCTGGGCCGGGTGGGCACCGAGGTGCTCGATGAGTCGCTCGATGCCGGAGATCGTGGAGAGCAGCTTCCCGGTCGCGAGCGAGTCCACGAGGTCGACACCTGCCGGCACCGTGGGCAGCGCCGGTCGCGACGCGGCGACGCTCGGGAACAGCTGCCCGCCGCGAAGAGCCAGGGCGACCTCGCGAGGCATCATCGCCCCGCTCCAGTCGTGTCGCACCACGAGGCCACGGCGAGCGAGCCATACGTGTGGCAACGCGAGGTCCCGGGCGCTCGCGTAGCGGGAATACGCGTTCGACAGCCCGTAGCTGTCGTACACCGTCGGAGGGCCACCCGCTAGCTTCCCCGCGAGGATCCTGGCGCTCTCGGGCGCTGCGGCAAGGACGGACCGCACCCTCTCGGGATCCGTCAGGACGCGCAGCAGGACGGCGACGATCGACGCCTTGCGCTCGTTGCCCGCAAGTCGGCTCCCGAGTCCGGCGCACACCACCTTGAGGTCCTCCACGGTCAGCTCGCCGAGCAGGTCGGAAGCCGGAAGGCCGAGCCCCGCCGGCGACGGCATCGACGCCACGACGGGATGCACGCGGAGCGTGCCGCCCTCGCGCCGCACCACGAGCCGCTCGGCGAGGACGCTGATCGCCCGGTCGACGTCCGCCATGCTCGCATGCGCGCCGAGCAATGCTGGGAGGTCGTCGACGCTCGCTCCGTCGCCGAGCACGGCGCACGCGGTGAGGACCTGCAGGCAGTGGCGGTCGAGGCGCTCGATGCACCTCTTCACGCTCGCACCCGACGCCGCACGGGCGGCCAGCTCGGCCCGCGACGCCGGCGGCGGATCGGCGAGGTCGGGACGGGTGGTGAGAAGGACGGCGAGGCCGCGCTCGTCCAGGCCGTCGATCACCGAGTCCGCGAGGTCGAGCTCACCGGGTCGGCGCGGTCCCCGGGGCGCGGTCGGTACCATGACTCTCCTTCGCGACACGTCACATCGAGGCGCCAGCGCTCGCTCGAGCTCGGCGCCTACTGATACTGCCTCGGCGAGCGCGGTCAGCTTCGCTGTGCGGGGCCGGAATGCCGAGACGATGGTAGTGCGAGCCGGCTGGCGCCGGAGACACAGGTGCAGCGCGCTTGACGGCAGCGACGGCCCTGATACCCTGGCGGGTATGTGTAGAGCCGTGACCTGCCGTACGTGCCGGCGCCCGACGTGGAGCGGATGCGGCGCCCATGTCGAGCAGGTTCTCCGCCACGTACCACCAGCCGAGCGCTGCGCGTGCCGGAGCGAGAATGCTGCAGGGGCGGCGCCGGCGGGCAAGCCGGGGACTGCGTGGAGCCGTCTGCTCGGGCGCAACGGACGCAGGTAGCGACGCGCTCGATGCCGGTCGTGGCGGCGGCGCGACCTGGCTTGCGCAGCATGGGCGCGCCGGGCATAGGCGCGCGGAGCACTGACGGTCCACGATGCGGTGCTCCTGGCTGGGCGTAGCGGCTAGTGGACGTGGGCGGGCCGCTCGTCGAGATTGCCGACGCCGATTGCGACGTCACGTGGCGCTTCGACCGCTCGTTTCTCATGTCGAACTGGACCTGCATCTGGGGTCGCGGCTGTCTCGGGATCCTGGCTGCGCCGGCAGCGGAGCTCGGCCACGGCTGCTGCTCGACCGGTGCCGAGCTCGACGACGAGGACGAGGCCCATCTCGTGAGCGCGCTCGCGGCGACGCTCGCGCCAGCGCAGTTCCAATACCACGACATCGCACTCGCCGGAGGTGTCTTCGCCGACGACGCCCGCGGTGCGACGCGCGTCGTGGACGGCGCGTGCATCTTTCTCAACCGCCCCGGGTTCGCCGGAGGTGCAGGGTGCGCGTTGCACCTTGCTGCGCTCGCAATGGGCGAGTCCCCGGTCGGCCTGAAGCCGTCAGTCTGCTGGCAGCTGCCGGTGAAGGTCGACTGGACAGACGGTGCCGACGGACGCGAGGTGGCGACCGTCCGGCGCTGGTCCCGTGCCGACTGGGGAGAAGAGGGCACGACGATGGCATGGTGCTGCACGGAGGGTCCCGAGGCCTATGTGGGCGATCGCGCCGTGATCGAGTCCATGGCCGAGGTGCTCGAGGAGATCGTGGGGACAGCAGTCTTCGTGGAGCTGCGGACGCGCCTGCGCCAGGACGTCCTCGACTGAGATCTGCAGCGGTGTCCGCCGGGACCCTGCGACGGTCAGGCTGCGGTGTCGATGACGACCTTGAGGCGACCCACCTGAGGACGCGCGTACAGCTCGTAGGCGAGCTGCGCGTCGTCTGCCGAGACGACGTGCGAGACGAGTGCAGCGAAGTCCGACCGGTGCTCGAGCAGGTAGCGAGCGCCGTCTCGTAGCACCTCTGGCCAGAGGTCGATCGTGCGTCCAGAGGCGACGGTCAGGTCGCGCCGGTAGATCTCGAGATAGGGAAAGAGGTACTGGGCGTCGTCCGGCTCGCCGAAGCCGAAGACGAAACCGTTGTCAGCGACCGCGTGGATAGCGTCGGCGATCGTCGCCTGCTGGTGCCCGACAGCTTCGACGACGAGGTCGGGCCGGGGCGAGCTGTCGAGCCCTGCCGCCCACGCTGTGCTCGTAGCCGTGACGAACTCGTCTGCTCCGAAGTCGAGCGTCGTGGCACGACGCTCGACAGGGTCGACTGCGACGAGGTGCTCGATGCCTGCTCGGCGGAGAACGTGGCAGAACGCGAGACCGCATGGCCCGGCGCCGACCACCGCGGCACGCCGTCCTGCGAGCGGGGGGAGCTGTCGCGACACGGCGCGGAGCACGGTGCTGAGCGGCTGGATCACGATCGCCTCGAGGTCGTCGAGCTCCGGTGGCACGGCGATGACGCGGGAGTCCTCGACCGTCACGTGCTCGGAGAGCCCTGCTGTCGGGCCGAGAGTGCCGACGACGCGGTCACCCGTGGCGAAGAGAGCGCTCGTGGTCTCGATCACCTCGCCCACGACCTCGTGCACCGGTGCGGTCCCGTAGTCGAAAAAAGCGCCATGTTGGCCGACCCTGCCGGTAAAGCGTGGCATGTCGCTCCCGCAGATCCCCGCGACAGTCACATGGAGCCGTACTGTCCCCTCCGGCAGGGGTGCACGGTCTTCCACGACCTCGACGCGCCGTACACGTCGGGGCGCCTCGAGCTGGTATGCCCACACGTCGGACCTCCTCCTCGTCGTCTTCCGCCGGTGCTACGGGACGTCCTGCGGCCGGGACGGGATGCGTGCCCGTCCCCGTCGTGGGCTCGCGTTCGTCGTGGGATGCCGCGAACGCGCGAACGGCACGAGCGGCACAGTAGGCGGTCGGGAGACGCGGCACACGGCCCGAAGCCTCAGGCTCTCGGCGACCGTGCCGTGCCCGGGACGCGGGCCGACGTGGGACACCTGTGCGGCGACCGGT
>JAJZCK010000214.1 GCA_021846125.1 Actinomycetes bacterium
GGCGACGCCTTTTGCGCAGCAGTCGGCTCGCTGGACCAGACCCTCGGGCTGCTGCCCCCGGGTCGCTGGAGCCCGCTCGGTCCTCCCGGCCCGGAGTCCCGCTTCGGCGCGCTGGTCGGGCAGCGGGAGCCCCTCGCTCCTGTTGCCACGCGCGCGCTCTCGACGGTGCTCGGCTGGATGCTGCCCGCGATGCTCGCCACGCTTACCTGGGCGAAGCGCCAGCCGGTCCGGATGGCGAACGCGGACAGGGAGCCCCTGTGCCTGATCACCGCCACACTGGGTGTGACCGACGCCGTGGACCGGCGTCGGGCGCGCGGGGCCTGATCGCAGGCTCGAGCCTTACCAGCCGGTCGTCGTCTTCGCGGGCTTGCCAGCCGGACGGACAGGGGTCGCCGCGGCGGTCTTCGCGCTCGGCCGCACAAGTGTCCATGTGCCGCCGAATGCGACGATGCCCTCGCCGTGGGACTGGCCCGGCCCGGTGTCCTTCGCGAAGTAGAAGAGCGGGTAGCCGTTGAGCGTCACCTGCTTGGCGGTGGCGCTGCGCTTGACGAAGCCGACATGCCCGGTCACCCCCGCGCCGAGCGAGACCGACTTCGCCGTCGCAGCGACGAGCAGCGGGGGCCAGATCGAGAGGCACTTGCCGGCACAGGCCTTCTTCGCGCCCCGCTCGCTCGACAGCACGTAGAGGCTGAAGTGCTTCGCGTTGCCGAGCACCTTGCCATAGCCAGGGACGGCAAGCACCTCGAGAAAGCGGGGCGCCCGGGCCGCGTGCCCTGTGGCCGCGTGCCCTGTGGCCGCGTGCGTCGCCGCCATGCTCGCCGGTACTAGCACGCCAAGCGAGGCAGCTGAAAGCGCAACGGCTCCGATTGCCGGAGCCGCCCTCGTCGCTAGCCGTCCCCGGACCACCGTGCTCGGCTCGTCGCGCACCTCGCGCGGAGCGTTCGACGTGCAAGTGCTCATCGCGTCCTCCTTCTGTCGCTCTTTCCTGGCTCCTCGCAGGCGGGACGACCTCTCGACCGTCGGCCGACCGGAGCATGCTCGTCTGCCGTTCACGAGTACTACGGGCGAGCCCCTCGAAGAGATTGCCGGCACGCGAGATTGCCTACGCACGAGAGATCGCATGGGTACGCGAGAAGAGCGCGACCGTCTCGGGAGACGACGGCGGTGCAATGCTTGCACGGTGACCTCGCCGGGACCTCGTGCCGGATCCGCGGTGTGGCTGCTCGCCGTCGCTGGCGCAGGGCTGCTCCTCGGGACGGGAGCGATCCATCTCGACCTCTACCTCACCGGGTACTCGAGCGTCGCGACGATCGGGCCGCTCTTCCTCGCCCAGGTCGCAGCCGCGTTCCTGCTCGCGCTTGCTGTCGTCGTCGTACGCCACCCGCTCGTCCTCGCCGCCGGTGCGCTGTTCGCGCTCGCGACCCTTGCGGGCTACCTCGTCAGCGTCGCGATCGGGCTCTTCGGCTTCCGCGAGGTGCGCACGACGGCAGGCGTCGTCGCCGGGGTGGTCGAGATCGCCGCCTTCGTCGTCCTCAGCCTCGCGGGCGCGATCGCGCTCGACACGGCCCGCCGGAGCATCGCGGTGCGCGGCGTCCCTCCCCTCGCGCTCGCGAGCGCGATCGCGCTAGCCCTCGTGCTCGCCGGAAGCTCCGCGGCCCCGGTGCAGCTCGGGCGGGCCCGGGCGGTCGAGCCCGTCGTCGCGATGACGGTCCCCCGCTACGGGGTCGTGCTCGGGACGTCGCACCACGCCAGCCTCTACCTGCTCACCGCCGAGCGGGGCGGCAAGATCGTCTGCACGGGCGGGTGCCTCGCGCTCTGGCCACCTCTCCTCGCCGGCGCAGGCTCGCTCGCCAGGAGGATCCCGGGGCTCGCGGGCCGGCTCGGTCTCGTCCGGCGCGGCCCGCACGTCGAACAGGTCACCTACGACGGCTACCCGCTCTACAGCTACGCAGGCGACCCCGGGCCGAGAGCCTCCGCGGGCGAGGGCATCGTCTCGTTCGGCGGGACCTGGTACCTCGTGCGTGCCTCCGCGACGACCGCGTCCGCCGCCGCGGTGACAGCACCGTCTTGAGGCCGGCAGCCGCTCGTGCAAGAGGCTCAGTCGACGGGAGCTTCGCCGAGGCGGACGCGCAGCACCTTCGTGCCGGCCTGGGTGCTCACCGTCACGCTCACCAGCTGGCCAGGTCGGCGGAGGCCGATCGCCTTCGACAGCGCAGCGGTCGTCGGGGTCGAGGATCCGTCGAAGGCGACGATGACGTCGCCGCTCACGATCCCCACGGACGCTGCCGCGCTACCAGGGTCGACGGCTGCGACGACCACTCCGGGGGTCCCGTTCGGCGTGCTCGCGACGGGGCCGAGGCCGTAGCCGTAGGGGTTCCCGAAGGGGTCCGTGCCGCTCGGGAGCTGCGAGGCGTCCACCACCTCGACGCCGAGGAAGGCCTGCCGACCGAACACGAGACCCGGCACGTCCGCGTGCTGCTCGATCTCACGCGCCACCGTCGTGACGGTGCTCGACGGGATCGCGAAGCCGAGGCTCGCCCCGGCCGTCCCCGCGGACGCAGCTGCGGTGTCCATGCCGACGACGGTCGCTCCCGCTCCGACGAGGGGGCCTCCCGAGTCCCCGGGAGAGATCGGGGCGTCGGTCTGGAGCAGCCCGTGCAGCGTCTCGGTATTGGCTCCCGTCGCGTCGGCCGCCGTGATGGTCCGACCGAGCGCGGAGACGATGCCCGTCGTCACCGTCGGGCTCCCGCCGAGCCCGAGCGCGTTGCCGATCGCGACGACGGGGTCTCCGACCGCCGCAGATGCCGAGCTCGCGAACTTCACCGTCGGCAGGCCGCTCACGCCCGGCACGCGAAGGACAGCGACGTCGAGGGTCGGGTCCGTCCCGACGACGACGGCGACGTGGACGCCGTGGCCGGGGATCGTCACCTTGATCGTGTCCGCCGCAGCCACCACGTGGTTGTTCGTCACGATCGTGCCGTCGGGCGAGACGATCATCCCGGTCCCTGCCGCTGCTCCCCCGCCTTCAAGGGGGTCGAGAACCGTGTTGATGTCGACGACGGCAGGATCGACCGCAGCAGCGATCGCTCCGGTGCTGGTCGTCGGTCCCGTCGCGCGTCCCGACAGCCTCGTCGAGGCCCTGGTGCTCGCGCGGCGTGCCACGGGCGTCGCTGCGTCGAGCGTCGCCCGGGCACCTCGGACGGCCCCGGCAGGTCCGGCCTGACCGGTCGCAGCCAGCCTCGTCGCGGGCGTGACCGTCTTCTCGCTCGCCGTCCCGACGACGGCGCCACCGAGGACGAGCGCTGCACCGACAGCCGCGCCGACCCTCGCCGGTCGACCGGTGCGAGCAGGCGGACGCCGCACCGGTGCGCCCCTGCCCGCGCCCTGGACAACGGCTCGGCCCGAGATGCTCTGCTTTGCCGACGAGCTTTGCGGGGTAGCTGCCACCACGATCCTCCTTCTCTCGAGTCGAGCCCCGGCGCACCCGCCCGTGGGCTCGACGTTCGCCAGGGTGACCCACCCGTGCGATCCACCCGGGCACGACCGCCCTCGCAATCGATTATGGGACGTGAACCTCAAGAGTTGCTGGGAGCCCACCCAGACGATCCTGTGAGGTCGCTGGGGTGGAGGCCCAAGAGCGGCTGGCGGTCATACCGGGTTATACTCGCCGATGTGAAGACCGCTATCTCGGTCCCGGACGACACCTACGAGCGGGCGTCGAGAAGAGCGCAGGATCTCGGTATGAGCCGCTCGGAGTTCTTCTCCCGTGCCGCCGCCCGCTACCTCGACGAGCTGGACAGCGAATCGATCACTCGCCACGTCGACCTGGCCGTCGCCGCGCTCGCCGGAGACGACGGCTCTGCCGCCGACGCGGTGAGCGCCGGGCACCGGTTGCTGGCCGACACCCCAGACGATTGGTGATCGAGCGCGGCGGCATCTACTGGGCTGACCTCGGAGCGCCAGTTGGTTCGCGTCCGGCCAAACGGCGACCGGTGCTCGTCATCTCCGCCGCCACCTACAACCAGAGCCGCCTCGCCACGATCTTCGCCGCAGTCGTCACGTCGAAGACCGCCCTGGCCACGATGCCTGGCAACGTGTTCCTTCCTGCCGGCGCCACCGGGCTGCCCCGGGACTCGGTCGTCAACGTGACCGCTCTCGTCACCTTGAACAAGTCCGACCTGACCGAGCACGCAGGCACTGCCCCGCCGGGACTCATGAGCGAGGTGGATCGAGGCCTTCGCCGCGTCCTCGACTTGTAGGTCGCCGGACCTCTCGAGAGCGCGTGCCGTCTCTGAGACCGAACGCCCGCCGA
>JAJZCK010000215.1 GCA_021846125.1 Actinomycetes bacterium
CCCGAGACCTCAGCCGGGAGAGCCGACCGGGGCGACCGGCGGCGCGACGTCGTGCCTGCGGAGCCGGCCGAGCAACGCCTTCGACCATCGGGACCCGTCGTCGACGAGGCTGTAGAGCACAGGCACGACGAGCAGCGTGAGGACCGTCGAGGAGGTGAGCCCGCCGATGAGCACGATGCCGATGGGCTGACGCTCCGAGGCGCCCGAGCCTGTCCCGAACGCGAGCGGGAGCATCGCCGCGACCATCGTCGCGGTCGTCATGACGATCGGGCGGATACGCGTCGCTCCGGCCTCGACGATCGCCTCGCCCCGCGCGACGCCGCGTCGCTGGAGCGTCTTCGCGTAGTCGACGAGCAGGATCGAGTTCTTCGAGACGATACCGACGAGCATGATCATCGCGAGAAGGGCGAAGATCGAGACCGGTAGGTGTGCGGCCAAGAGCGCGCCGAGCGCGCCCACGGTCGCGAGCGGCACGGCGAGCATCACCGCGAGTGGATCGGCGAACGACTCGTAGAGCGCCGCGAGCAGCATGTAGACGAGCAGGATGGAAAGTGCCAGCGCCTGGAGCAGGGGGCCGAAGGCGGCCTTTTGCTGGAGCGCCTGACCGCCGACTGCGACCGAGTAGCCCGTCGGGAGGCCGACCTCTGCCGCCGCGCCGAGGAGCGCGCTCGTCGCCGGTCCGGAGTTGCCGGAGGGGCTCGACGCGGAGACCGACACCGCGTACTCGCGGTTCACCTGGGTGATCTTGGCCGGACCTGTGGTCATGGAGAGGGACGCGACGCTCGAGAGCGGGACGGTCCCGTGCCCGGCAGGCACCGGGATCGCCTCGAGCTGGGCTGGGGTGAGCGTCGCACCTCGGTCGAGGGCGAGCTGGACCGTCTCGACCGGCGCGCTCGAGGACAGCACGAGCGGCGAGACGGTCACCCCGCCGAGCGCCGCCGCGACGGCTGCGCCGATCGCGCTCGTGCTCACGCCGAGATACGCGGCCTCGGCGTGGTCGACGGCGATCGAGAGCTCCGGGGTGGGGACGGGGACCGAGGTCGAGACCTGCGAGACAGCAGGGTTGTGCTGGACCTCGGCGGCGATCGCAGTCGCGAGCCGGTCGAGCTCCGCGAGGTCTGGACCGAGCACCGAGACGCTCGCGGCGCGTGCACCGCTCGAGATGAACGGGTTCTGGACGTGCGCGTGCGCGACGAGCCCCGGATAGTGCCGAGCGAGGCGGGCGACCCTCTTCACGTAGCTCGCGATCGGCGGCCGCGCGCCTCTCGGCCCGAGGTCGACCGTGATCTGACCGAGGTTGACCCCGGCGCCCGTGCCGCCGCTGTACCCGGCAGAGACGAAGACGTCCCGCACGCCACCGAGGTGCTGGAGCCGGCGGGCGAAGCTCGCGAGCGTCGCCTGGTCTGTCGTGAGCGACGTGCCCGGGGGAAGCGTGCCGTTCACCGTCACGACGCCGTTGTCCTCCCGCGGCACGAACGTCGTCGGAAGGACGCCGGATCGCACGATGCCGAGGCTCGCGACGGCCGCGGCCACGGCGACCGCGGTGACAACGACGCGGTGGCGAAGTGTCCAGGCGACGACGCCTCGGTAGCGGCAGCGGACCCGGTCGAAGCCCGAGTCGAAGTGCTGCGCGAACCACCGGCCGAGCCGCGCGACCGGCCCGTCGCCGCGCGCCTCGACCCTGCCCGCGAGGCGCGCGGCGAGCATTGGCGTCAAGGTGTAGGAGACGAGGAGGGAGAACAGCGTGGCGACGACGATCGTGAGGCCGAACTCGCGGAACAGCTGGCCGACGTTGCCCGACACGAACGCGACGGGAAGGTAGACGACCACGTCGGTGAGCGTGATCGCGACCGCTGCGGCGCCGATCTCGGTCCGCCCGTCGACCGCGGCGAGCGCCGGCGACTTCCCCATCGCTCGATGGCGGTGGATGTTCTCGAGAACGACGATCGAGTCGTCGACGAGGATGCCGATGAGCAGCGACAACGCCATGAGCGAGATCAGGTCGAGGCTGAAGTGGAGGAAGTACATCGCGAGGAACGTGGCGACGAGCGACACGGGGATCGCGAGCATGACGATGAGCGTGCTCGCGAGGCGGTGCAAGAAGAGTGCGAGCACGAGGGCGGCGATGAAGACCCCGAGGAACAGGTCGAGCTCCACGTTCGACAGTGCTGCACGGACGTAGCTCGTGACGTCCCCGGTGATCGTGCTGGAGACGCCTGCGGGGAGCTGCGGGCCGAGGCGGACCAGTGCTGCGCGGATCGCGCTGTCGACTGCGAGCGAGTTCGCCGACGAGGACGCGTCGATGACGAGCCCGACCGCAGGCTTGCCGTCGAGGCTCGCGGCAGACTGCGCGGCTGCGAGCCCTTGGCTGATGCTCGCGACGTCGCCGAGCAGGACGTCACCGGTCGGGCGGGACGCGACGGGCACGCTCGCGAGCTCGGCGACCGAGCTGTAGCCACCGTGGACCCGGACGAGCAGGTCCTGCGCACCGACAGCTGTCACCCCACCCGTGACGTCGGTGTTCTCCGCCCGCATCGCGGCTGCCACCTCGGCCATCGACACGCCGTAGGCCTGGAGCGCCTCGCTCGAGACGTCGACCGTGACGACGGGGGCGCGCCCGCCGACGACGGTCACCTGGGCGACCCCGGGGATCTCCTGCAGGCTCGGGGCGACGAGGTTCGTCACGAGGTCGTAGAGCTGGGAGCCTGCGAGCGGACCGGAGATCGCGACGTCCATCATCGGCAGCGCGTTCGGGTTCGCCTGGACGATCGCCGGGGGCGACGCCGTGCTCGGCAGCGAGCGAGCGAGCTTCGCGAGGGCGAGCGAGATGTTCGCGGCCTCCTCGCTCACGTTGGTGCCGCCGACGAGCTCGAGCGAGACCACCGAGCGGCCGGGCGAGGAGGTGCCGACCATCGTCACGACGCCGGGCTGCGCGCCGAGCGCCTTCTCGACAGGTGTCGTCACGCTCTGGGCGATCGTCGCCGCGTTCGTGCCCGGGTCCGCTATGGACACCTTCACGTAGGGGTAGTCGACGTTCGGGAGCCGGCGGACCGGCAGCCTCGTGAAGGCGACGAGGCCGAGCACGACGACGAGGCCGAGCACCATCACCGTCGTCACGGGCCGTCGGACCGAGAGCGCCGTCAGGCCGCGGCGCCCCTCGAGCTCGTCCATCTCCGGGCTCAGCCCTTCTTCCCGCCGGCGCCTGCCCCGCCGGCTGCTCCCCCGCCGCCGAGCCCGGCTCCGGCGGCAGCACCTGTGCCGGCACCGCCACCGAGCCCGCCTGCCGCGCCAGCTCCCGCGCCCCGCTTCGTCGTGGCGGTCGCGGGCGGAGCGACCAGGGTCGCGTTCGCGAGACCCCCGACGACTGCGCCGCTCACGGTGCTCGGCACGGCGACCGTGGCCGTCGCGCGCACCTTGTCGCCAGCTGCGAGGTAGGTCTGGCCGACGGCGACGACCCTCGCGCCGGCCGCGAGCCCGGTCACCGCCGTGGTCGTCCCGTCGGAGATCCCGGGCGAGACGTCGACGAGCCTCGCGCGACGACCCCGGCCGACCACGAAGACCTGTGGCGTGCCGGTGAGCGAGACGACCGCCTCTGCAGGCACGAGAACCGCCTTGGGTGAGACCTGCGTGGTGATCTCGAGCGTCGCAGACTCCCCGGCGCGCAGCCACGGTGGATCGCTCGCCGGCACGAGGGTGACCGGGAAGCTCAACGCTCCCGGGCTCGCGGAGACCGAGACGCTCGCGACACGCGCGCCGAGGCTCGACGGTGCTCCCGGCACGCGAAGCGTGGCCTGCTCCCCGGGTCGGACGAGCGGTAGGTCCTGCTGCGCGAGCGGCGCCTCGACCGTGAGCGCGCTCGTCTCGAGCACCGCGAGGGTCGTCCCGACCCCGACGACCTCTCCCGCGACGCCGGCGACGGACACGACCGTGCCGGAGAACGGCGCGAGAACCGTCCCTTGCTGCGCAGCCGTCTCCACGAGAGACGCCTGGGTCCTTGCCTGGCCGAGCGCGACGGCGAGCGGCTTCGTGGCCGCGGCGGTCGGTGGCGCCTCCGCCTCGGCGAGCTGTGCCCGGGCGAGCGAGACCGCGGAGCGCGCGACGCTCACCGCGGATCGCGCCCCGTCGAGCGCGCTCGGCGCCGGGGAACGAGCCTGGCCGAGGGCGAGCTGGGCTTGCTCGAGCCCCGCCTTGGCCTCGGTGACCGCTGCCGCGTCGGAGGCGAGCGCGGCCGACGGTGGCGGGGACTCGGCCGCGCTCAGCTGCTGCTCGGCGTCGGTGAGGCTCGCACCTGCCTGGGCGACCGCG
>JAJZCK010000216.1 GCA_021846125.1 Actinomycetes bacterium
TCCGATCTATCGGCATGTCGTCCTCGGCGACGAGGCTTCCTGGCCCGGTGACGGTACGCGCGGCGATTGCACCACGTCAGCCTGCGGCCGGATATCCGATCGGAGGCGTCACCGTCACGCCGGTCCGAGCGCGCCAGCCGGTCGAGACCTTCGAGCCGGTGACCATCGTGACTCCAAGACGCTCTGTCTTCGGCATCCGTCCAGTCGGCAGCGACTCGAGGGAGGCCGAGCAGCGCTCAGCCGGGAGGTCGGTGCGTCCGACAGCCACGCCGGCGTCGACGAACCGGAGCACGGCGAGCCACCCGGCATCGGGCGAGACGACTTCCTCTCCCAGGTCCGACACGTCGTCCATCTCCGACCGGTGAGCGGGACGGCACGGGCTGCGCTGTCTGTTGGGCCTGTCCAGCTCCAAGTGCATGGCATCGCTCGCGGTGCGATCCGACGGGTGCTGCAGCAGATGAGTCCGTCCGAGGGCCGTCATGGTGGCTGAGAACGACCCGCGACGGTCCGCGAAGGACGCACCGGGCGGGTCGTGGGCATCATCGGCCCCCGACAGCCACGGTCCCATTCCCGGCTCTGGGAAGGCCGGCAGGCTGTTCACACGCCGCCGGAGGCGTCTCGGAGGCGGGGCGCGAGTGCTTCTCGTCCACGGGGTGGCGCTCGGTATCGTGCTCGGCGCAGTGACCTTCGAGGTGGTCCACGGATTTAGCGTTCACTACACCCACACCATCGTCGCCGACCTCTCCGAAGAGGGCCCCGAGTACGCGCACGCAGCTGCGAGGCGACCTGCCGGCCAGGAGATGGAAGCCTTCTCCCGCTCGTACTTGGGGACCCATATCCTGGCTCGGGGTCACCTCGTGATCGTCGGGCTCACCGGCCAGCCGGCCCTTGCCAGCTCCGGTGCTCGGGTCCTGGCGTCGAGCCCGACAGTCGCAGGATGGCTGTCGAAGCCCCCGGTGCGCTCGCAGCTGCAGAGCGTCCACGCAGGCGCCACCACGTACCTGACGTTGGCAAGTCCGATCCGGACTCTGCGCGGGGCGACAATCGGCGTCCTGGTGGCTGCGGCAGACTTGGCGCACCTGCAAGCCGAGCGTGACCAGGTTCTCCTCCTGGCGGGCGTCGAAGCAGGGATCGCCTTGGCGGTGGCTCTGCTCAGCTCGTTTCTCGTCCTGCGGCGAGTGCTGCGCACTGTCGGCGCGGTCACCCAGGCAGCGGTCGAGGCAAGCGTGGGGAAGCTCGGCACGAGGTTCAGCGCGGAGAGCACCGACGACGAGGTCGGCCGACTCACCGCCGCCTTCGACGGGATGCTCGAGCGCATCTCGGCCGGCCTCGACGCACAGCGCCAGCTGCTCTCCGACGTCTCGCACCAGCTGCGGACTCCCATCACCGTGGCGCGTGGGCACCTCGAGGTACTCGAGCGCAACCCGGCTCCAGAGCGCTCCGACGTGGCCGAGACGACGGCCACGGTGATTGGCGAGCTTGCCGGCATGGCTACCTTGGTCGACCGGTTGTTGCTGCTCGGCAGATCGTTCTCTCCGGACTTCATCGACGCCGGGCCGGTTGCCCTCCGCGTATTCATGGCGGAGCTGTTCGACGCCGCCCGTGTGCTCGCCGAGCGGCACTGGATCCTCGGCGAGCTACCCGACGTGGTGCTCGTGATCGACGGCGCGAAGCTACGGGGGGCGTTGCTCAATCTCGTTGACAACGCAGTCAAGGCCACCGGACCGGAGGACGGCATCGAGCTGCGGGTCCGCTACGACCATGACATCGTCTTCAGCGTCTCGGACACCGGGGCAGGCATTGTGGCCGAGGCACAGGAGCACGTCTTCGACCGATTCCGCCGAGCGGGGTCGGTGAACCAGCGGGGCGACGGGCTCGGGCTCGCCATCGTCAAAGCAGTCGCCGAGGCTCATGGCGGCCACGTGCGTCTCGACAGCACCGAAGGCGAGGGGACGACGGTCGACATCGTGCTGCCGGCGAGCCGCGTACTGCCTGACCGCACAGACGACGAGGAGGTCGAGTGGTGATCCTCATCGTGGAGGACGACCAGGGCATAGCGTCGTTCCTCGCCAAGGGCCTGAAGGCCGAGGGCTACGCCACTGCCGTCGCGCGGGACGGCGACGAGGCGCTTGCGCTCGCCGCGACGAGTGGCGAAGACCTGGATCTGGTGCTTCTCGACCTGACATTGCCAGGCACCGATGGACTCTCGGTATTGAGGACCTGGCGCGCCGAACGCGTGGGAGTGCCTGTCATCGTGCTCACAGCCCGCGACGAGACTGCCGACAAGGTCCGCGGCCTCGACGCTGGTGCGCACGACTACGTGACCAAGCCGTTCGCCTTCGACGAGCTCCTTGCCCGGGTCCGCGCTGCCATGCGCAGCGCGGAGCAGACCAGCTCGACAGAGCTTGTCGTCGACGACCTGCGCCTCGACCTCCTCACCAAGGTCGCATGGCGAGAGGGCCGACGCATCGAGCTCGCGCCGAAAGAGTGGGCTTTGCTCGAGCTCTTCATGCGTCATCCCGACCAGGTTCTCTCGAGGCCCCAGATCCTCGCCCGCGTCTGGGACTACGACTTCGACCCGGGCACCAATGTCGTCGACGTCTACGTGAGCTACCTACGCCGCAAGCTCAACCATCCCGGGCTCTCAGTGCTGATCTGCACGGTCCGCGGCGCCGGCTACCGGCTTCGCTCCCAGCCGTGACCGGGTAGCCCGGGTTAGAGAACTCTCATTCCAGGCGCATCGTGGGTTAAGAGTCGGTCGCCATAGTGTCACCATGAGCAAGCGAGCCTCACTGGACTGCTCTTCGGTGCATGGAGGTCGTCTTCGCTGCCAGAGGCGTGGCCGGTCCCTCCAGGTTGGTCGCCGCGTTCGACGTGCAGAACGACCAGCCGAGCGAGCCATGCCCTGTTGATCCCTGCCAGCGTCGTGGATGTCAGTCTCCGACTTCCAGCGCCGACGGCGACGAGCGGCCCCACCAGGTGCCCACTCGTCTGCTCAGACAAGCAGACGCATCGAACGCAATCCCGAACCCAATAAGGAGAAGCCAGTGAACAGAGCGACGATGAAGCCGGTTGCCTTGTCCGGACGCTGTGCCAGGACGGGCGCTGCAGCCGAGGCCGCACCCCCTGGTCCCCACGACCACAGCGTGCTCCGTCGCTCTGCCGTCGGTCTCGGTGCCTTGGCCCTTGGCGGAGCAGGTCTTCTCGGCGCCGCTCCGAGCGCGTTTGCCGCGAGCAGCGCGCCCACACACGGCGCGACCACCTGCGCCATCGCCGGCGACGAGTGCACTGGCGCGATCAACTACGCCAACGCCAACGACGGAGGAGGGGTGAGCGTGCTCGCTGTCGAGGCGGACACCGAGGCCCATGGCGCCACGGTGGCCCATCGCGTGTTCGACATCCGGATGCAGACCAACAACGGCATCTACAACATCCACGTCTATCGCAACGACAACGCTCCGTACAGTGACGGCGTCTGGTGGCAGAGCCGGGCCGAGAACCAGAGCCCGACAAGCATCTCGAGCGGATCGCCGTCCGACACCTCACCCGACACCTCTGCAAGCACCGACGCGACGACACCCGACGCGAGCCCCGACCAGCCCAGCGGGCTGGGTAGCTCGGTTGCCTCCACGGGCCCGGACAGCCCTCGTATCACCGCCAGCCAGGCGGCGAGCGATGCCACCAGCTTTGCCGTGAGCCAGGGCTACGAGGTTCTCGGAGTGAAGCACGAGCAGCTCAAGTCGAGCGGGCAAAAGGACTACTACCAGGTCAAGCTCCAGCTCGGCCAGAACGGCCAGAACTACGGCACGACCAACGTATGGGTCGATGCCACCTCGACCCCTGGCACCGTGACCGCCGCATCTGGGAGCGGGCTCGACTACCGTGACGCCACCATCGTGTCGCCCGCCACCGCGCAGGCGAGCGCCACCGCTGCGACGGGCGGAGGGAGTGTCTACAAGACGAGCCTCCACGGTGGTAAGTGGCGCTGGTACTGGGTGTTCGTTCGCGATGGCGGCACCAAGTACAAGGTCGGCGTCGACGCGGTCACCGGAGTGGTCACCCAACTCCACCAAGGCTGACGAGTAGCTCAAGCCCGGGGTATCGCCTCCCAGTCCGGGCTTCCGCAGATGGTAGGCAGTCGAACGCCCAGAAGTGTGCCGTGAGCAGGGACTGTAGGTGCGACGGCCGGAAAGCTCGTGTTACTACTAATCCGAAGTTTCCCCCACGAAGCCTCCGTCTGGGGCCGCTCCGCGCGCATGAGCAGGGCGCTCGCGC
>JAJZCK010000217.1 GCA_021846125.1 Actinomycetes bacterium
TAGTCGCATACGAGCCACATCGTCGTCCCACCGCCCTCGTCCATCGCCCGCGTGCCCGGAGCGCCTCCGGCAAGCTATCAGCGGCTGCCCCGACGCCCCGACGCCCCGACGCCCCGACGCCCCGACGCCCCGTCCAGCCCTCGGACACCGTGCCCGGGACGTGCCCGACCCCGAGACTCGTCGCAAGGCGCTCGCGACCTTTTTCCAGCGCCGAGCCCCGGGGCTCCCTACAATCGAAGCTCAGCGGGGTCGCCGGTGCCGCAAGATGCCGCCGAGCCCCGGGGAGCCTGCCCGTGCACGCGGGCCGGACCACGAGGAGGATCGTCAGGTGAGGATCTCCACGCTGCTCGGCGCCAAGGGCGCCGCCGTCGTGACCATCGGACGAGCTGCCACGGTCGCGGACGCCGTCGCGGCGCTCAGCGAGCACAGGGTCGGAGCGCTCGTCGTGTCGGACGACGGCTTGCACATCGACGGGATCGTCTCGGAGCGGGACGTCGTCCGGCGTCTCCACGACCTCCAGGGCGGCCTGCTCGCGGAGTCGGTGACGCTGATCATGTCGTCCGAGGTCGAGACCTGCTCGCCCGACGACGAGGTCGAGTCGCTGACTGCGACGATGACCGAGCACCGCATCCGGCACGTACCTGTGGTGGGCGGCGGCGTGCTCGTCGGCATCGTGAGCATCGGCGACGTCGTGAAGAGCCGGATGGACGAGCTCCAGAAGGACAGGGACGAGCTCGTCGAGTACATCCACGCGCGCTAGCTCGGCCCGCCTAGCCTCTCTCGAAGGGCGCGCCCGCGCCCGCGAGACGGGAGGCTCGGGTGCACGACGACGTCGCATCGGTGGAAGGACGCGTCCGTAGGCTGCTCGAGGAGCGCCTGCGCCCCGCCGTGCGACGCGAGTCGGTCAGCTGCGAGGTGGCGGCGTTCGAGGTCGACGGCGAGCCGGTGGCGCCGCACGTCGCTCTCGAGGCGAGCTACGTCCCGGTCACGCCGGGCACGCCCTGGGGTCCGCCGTGGGGCACCACGTGGCTGCGGGTCGCGGGGCGCGTCCCGGACGGCTGGGCCGCGCGGCGCGTCGAGCTCGTCGTGGACCTCGGATTCGGGAGGCACAGTCCTGGCTTCCAGGCGGAAGGGCTCGTCTTCGACCGAAAGGGTGTTCCCGTCAAGGGGATCGCGCCGCGCAGCGCCGAGGTGCCCCTCGAGCTCCTCGGCGCCGGGCCCGGCGACGAGGTCCTCGCCTACGTCGAAGCGGCGTCCAACCCTGCCATCATGGGCCTTGGCGACAGCTTCGCCCCGACGCTGCTCGGAGACCGCTCGACGGCTGGCTCGACCCCGCTCTACCGGCTCGGCCGGGTGGAGCTGTCTGTCGTGGACGAGGAGCTCTGGGGGCTCTGCCTCGACGTCGAGGTGCTCGCCGGGCTCGCCCGGGAGCTCGGGCCGCACGACCCTCGGAGGTTCGAGCTGTGGCGCGCACTCGACGGCATGGTCGACCTCGTCGACCTCGACGACGTCCCCGGCAGCGCTCGTGCCGCCCGTGACGCGCTCGCGGGAGCGCTCGCGAGCCCCGCCAACCCGAGCGCCCACCGCGTGACGGCAGTCGGGCACGCGCACATCGACTCGGCCTGGCTCTGGCCGGTGCGCGAGACGGTTCGCAAGTGCGCGAGGACCTTCGCGAACGTCCTCGCACTTGCGGAGCGCTACCCCGAGATCGTCTTCGCGTGCTCGCAGGCCCAGCAGTACGAGTGGGTGCGTGACGGCTACCCCGCACTCTACGAACGGGTGCGAGAGCGCGTCCGGAGCGGCCAGTGGGTGCCGGTCGGTGGGACCTGGGTCGAGCCCGACGGCAACCTCTGCGGGAGCGAGGCGCTCGCGCGCCAGCTCGTCCTCGGCCGCCGCTTCTTCGCCGACGAGCTCGGCGTCGAGTGCTCCGAGGTGTGGCTGCCGGACTCTTTCGGCTACAGCGCCGCGTGGCCCCAGCTGGCACGCCTGGCCGGCGCGAGCCACTTCCTCACCCAGAAGCTCTCCTGGAACCAGACGAACACCTTCCCCCACTCGACCTTCCACTGGGAGGGCATCGACGGGACGCGGATCCTCACGCACTTCCCACCGGTGGCCACCTACAACGCCGAGCTGACGCCGCACGAGCTCGCACGCGCCTCGCGCGACTACGCCGAGCACGGGAGGGGCACACGGTCGCTCGTCCCGTTCGGCTACGGCGACGGCGGCGGCGGCCCGACGAGCGACATGCTCGAGCGCGCGCGTCGCCAAAGAGACCTCGAGGGCTCGCCCCGGGTCGAGCTCGCCGCCCCCGAGACGTTCTTCCGCAGCATCGAGGAGGAGCAGCGGGACCTCCCCGTCTGGTCCGGCGAGCTCTATCTCGAGCTGCACCGCGGCACCTTCACCTCCCAGGCGCGACTCAAGAGGGCGAACAGGCACTGCGAGCACCTCTTGCGCGAGGCAGAGCTCTGGTGGACGGCAGCGCTCGTCGGCGGTCTGGCGGACTACCCCTACGAACAGCTCGAGCGTGCATGGAAGACGTTGCTGCTCCAGCAGTTCCACGACATCTTGCCGGGGAGCTCGATCGCCTGGGTGAACGACGATGCTCGCGCCGCGTACGAGGACCTCGAGGCCCGTCTGGAGATCCTCGTCGTGCGGGCCCTGTCGCTTCTTGCCGGCCCTGGCCCCGGCCCCGGCTCGGACGCGGCCGACGTCCGGATCGGCTTCAACGCCGGGCCCTTCGCCGTCCGCGGTGTCGCCGGTCTCGGCGCGGCGCCCGTCACTGGCCGGCGCGAGTCACGCGTGACGGGCGACGTGGTGACCGTGGTTCCCGGGGAGATGCCCGGGTCGTATGTCCTCGACAACGGGCTCGTGCGTGTCGTCGTCGGTGCGGACGGCCTGCTCGCCTCGGTACGGGACCTCGTCGCGGACCGGGAGGTCGTCGCACCGGGCGGGCGTGCCAACCTGCTCCAGCTCCACAGGGACCTGCCGAACCGCTGGGACGCCTGGGACATCGATGCCTCCTACCGCCATTCGGTGGTCGACCTCGTCGCGTGCGACGAGGTCGAGGTCGTCGCGTCGGACCCCGACGAGGCCGTCGTCGCTGTGCGCCGGAGCTTCGGGGCATCCGGCGGGTCCCACGCGCTCCAGCGCATCGGCCTGCGGGCGGGCGAACGGCGCGTCGATCTCGACACCGAGGTCGAGTGGGCGGAGAACGAGAAGCTCTTGAAGGTCGCGTTCCCTCTCGACCTGCGGGCCGAATGGTCCAGCGCGGAGATCCAGTACGGTCACGTCCGCCGGCCGATGCACGTCAACACCTCGTGGGACGCGGCCCGCTTCGAGGTGTTCGCGCACCGATTCGTCCATGTCGAGGAGGCCGGCTACGGGGTCAGCCTCGCCAACGACGCCACCTACGGCTACGACACCGCTCGCACCACCCGCCCGGACGGGGGGACGACGACGACGGTCCGGCTCTCGCTCGTGCGCGGCCCGCGCTTTCCCGATCCGCGTGCCGACCACGGGCATCACCGCTTCGCCTACGCGCTTGCCCCGG
Organism: Actinomycetes bacterium; assembly: GCA_021846125.1. GTDB lineage: Bacteria > Actinomycetota > Acidimicrobiia > Acidimicrobiales > Bog-793 > JAJZCK01. The sequence continues at coordinate 3,551 of JAJZCK010000217.1, forward strand.
GCGCCACGATCGCCGGTGCAGTCGCCGAGGGATACCGCACGAACCTCCCCTTGCGGGTCGTCGCGGGCAGCTCCGCCGTCGAGCCGCTCGTCTCCGTCGACGACGGGGGTCGCGGTGCGGTCGTCGTCGAGGCGGTCAAGGCCGCCGACGACCGCTCGGGGGACGTCGTGGTGCGCCTCTACGAGGCGCTCGGAGGCAGGGCTCGCGCCGTGCTGCGCCCCGGCTTCGCCGTCGCGGGGGCCGAGCGCGCCGACCTTCTCGAGCGCCCGTACCCGCACGGAGAGCTCGACGGGTCCGGCGCAGGCGCCTTCGAGCTGGAGCTGCGTCCGTTCGAGGTCGTCACGGTCCTGCTCCGCCGGCAGGGGAGCTGAGGCGACCACCCGGCGGTAGGCTCGCGTCGTGCCACTCACGGGAGAGTACGAGCCGAGCACCCAGCAGTGGGTGAGGGACCAGGTGGAGCTCTACGAGAGCTCGGGTGGTCGGGAAGGGACGACGCTTCGCGACATGCCGGTCGTCGTCGTCACGAGCCGCGGCGCCCGTTCGGGCAAGCTCCGCAAGACGCCGCTCATGCGGGTCGAGCACGAAGGGAGCTACGCGCTCGTCGCCTCGAAGGGTGGGGCGCCCGAGCATCCCGTCTGGTATCACAACCTCCTCGCCGACCCCCACATCGAGCTCA
>JAJZCK010000218.1 GCA_021846125.1 Actinomycetes bacterium
CCGTGGCACCGGTCGCTGGTGAGCCATAGATCCTGGCCTTTGGGGCCTGGAGTTTGATGGGGGCGCGTTCACCGCGTCGAGCTGGTAGATGATCCGCTACACGCCGACGCGAAGTGACCGCAACCCCCGGAGCCGCCCTCGAAAGTGAGTGGCCCGCTTCGGGTTCCCGTTCGAAGGTGCCGAGGGCCTCGATGACTGCGTCGGACAGCGGCCAGCCGAGGTCAGCACCTCTCGGCGAGTCCGCCGTACGAGCTCGACTCGGCTCACCTACGGGCGTCGGCGGCGGAGACCTCGACGAAGCTCGGCGGTCTCTTCCAGGGCCTCCTACTCGTCGATGGGGACCAGCACCGCGGTGGGCCGGCCCCGGCGGGTGACGATCATGTGTTCTCGCAGGTCGGCGACCTCGTCGATGACGTAGCTGAGTTCGTTGCGCAGCTCTCGGATTGGTACGGTCCTGCTCACGCCGGCAGCGTGCCGTCGTTGGTAGGTGTCGGTGGGGTCAGGGTCTGCTGGGCTTGTCGGGGTCGTCTTGGATCATCCGGGCCAGCTCTGCGCGGTTGTGCACGCCGAGCTTGGTGTAGATGTGGGATAGGTGGTACTCGACTGTCTTGGGGCTGACGACCAGCTGCTCGGCGATCTCGCGGTTGGTGAGGCGTTTAGCGGCGAGGCGGGCTACGGTGTGCTCGGCAGCGGTGAGAATCCCCGCCGGCGCAGTGTGGCTGTCCGGCCCGAGGCGTGCCAGGGCGGCGTCTGCCTGCTCGAGGTAAGCGAGCGCTCCGGTGCGCGCGAAGACAGCCCGGGCGGCCCGCAGGTGCCCGGCCGCGCCGCGCTGGTCTCCCATAACTGTGAGCGCGTCCGCCCAGGCGAGGCGGAGCCGGCCCGACTCGAGGGGAAGCTGCAGGGTCCGGCCAAAGTCGAGGGCCTTCTCGAAGGCCCGGCATGCACCTTCGAGATCTCGTTTGGCAGCGCACAAGCTGCCCCGCACTCGGGCCGAGCTCATCTGCGCCGAACGCCGGTCCAGCTGCGCCGCCCGCCTTTCGTAGACTTCGAGCGCGGCTGTTGCGTCCTCCAAGCGGCCAACGCCCACCAGTGCCTCCGCTAGCACAGGCCCGAACGGCGAGATACCGAGCTCGACCGAAGCGGCGATCTTGGCCACCGGAGCCGCTGCGACAAGCAGAGCCTGCGGATCCCCGCGTGCGAGGGCGATCGCCACGTTCACGCCAGCCGCCGCTGCAACCCAACCCCTGAGCAGTTCATGGCCGCCTGACTCTGCGGCTATCCGCGTGGCGGTCTCGGTGATGACACCGGCATGCGCCTCGGCTGCAGGGAGATCGCCGACAACCGCCGCGACGTAGCCCGCTCGGGCGTGAACCGCTGGCCAGTCCCAACGCCAGCCGCTGGCGTCGACCATTGCGCACGCCAGCTCGACATGGCCGGCTGCTTCTTCGAGGCGCCCGAGGCGATAGCAGGTCTCAGCCAGCAACGCGAGAGGCTGCCCTACGTGCAGCACTTCCCCGGCCTTGGCCAGCCCGGCCGCCGACGCCAGGTCGTCGTAGGCACCCGCCAAGTCGTCGCTCCACAACCTCGCCATCCCCCGGGCGACCAGCTCGTGCAGCTCCACACCTCCTGGCGGGCCGGTCCCTACCAGGGCGACGGCCTCAGCGCACGCACCGTCGAGCGCGAGCCCTACCGCTTTGAAATAGCGGGCCAAATGCAACACCGAAGCCCTATGAACCGACACTTTCTGTGCCGACACTTTTTGGGCCGGGGCTGTCAGGACTGGGGCTGTCTGGCCGCTGGCGAGGACAGCGTTCGCCCAGTAGAGCAAGTCCGGAGCCGACCATCGTGCGTGAGCAATAACGCCAAGCTCCACAGCGACCTTCCCGGCGAGCTCGTCGCCGCCTCCGTGAGCCCGCCACGAACCGGTAGGCACGCCAGCCAGCTCGCCGAGTCCCTCGCCCGACGTGCGTCGGGCTTCACCACCCGATGCCTCCCCTGGGGCACCGAGCAGATCCCAAGCCCGGACGAGAAGCGCCTCCGCGTCAGTGAGACGCCCCTCGCTTCGCGCCAGGTAGCCGAGCACGTAGTCGCGCCAGGGATGGGGCTCCGCCCGCTCGGACTCCGCAGCATAAACCTTCGCCCCTCCGGGGTCCCTCGCCCGCAGATGCGCTTCCATCGCCGCCAGCACCCGCCGCTCGCGTCCCCCGCCGGGCGGGCTCAGACGCACCGACGCGTCAAGATGCAGCTGGGCTAACCCCAGGTCATCACCTTCCGCCTCGGCGCTGCCGGCCGCTTCGAGCTCGGCGGCGACGGTCTCGCTCGGCGCGAGAGCAGCAGCAGCCAAATGCGACAACGCCTCAGACCCCGAAGTCAACCGGGCGGCTCCCCCATGAAGCCGTGACCGCCGCACCGGCCCGAGATCCTGGTAGATCGCCGCTCGCACAAGCGGATGAGCGAAACCGAATACAGCCGAGGAACCCGCCGGACCCGGCACTTCGCCAAGCAGGCCTGCGTCGATCGCCTCTTCGAGGGCCGCAGCGGGATCGTCGAGGCCAGCGAGCGCAGCGCAAACAGGAGCGGAGAACCGTTCGCCTAGCACGGCACCAGCCGCTGTCACCGCCCGTGCCGGCCTGGACAGTGACCCGTGACGAACGTGGATCGCACCGGCGAGGTCCCGGGGGACCGGCAGCGAACCCTCGCCATCCTCCAAGTCACCCGACGTCAACTCCAAAAGGAGCGCCGTCGCCCACAGCGGGTGACCGCCGGTGTGATAGCGGACCCGCCTCGCGGCGCGCAACGACACCGGACGGCCGAGGTGGGCCGCCAGCTCGACCAGCTCCTGATCCCCCAGACCACCCAACACCAACGACCGTCCCCTCGCCGTGACCAGCCGGCGCCACCCGTCGCCCAGCCCGCCTGGAAACGGCGGCCGGGAAACAACGATGCTCAACACCGACTGCGCATCAAGTCGGCGCAACGCGAACAGTAACGCCGCGGCCGACGTCGAGTCGCACCAATGCAAATCGTCGAGGACGATCACGACAACCGGGACCTCGACGGCCAGGCGCTCGATGCGCACGACCAGCCCCGCACCGACCGCCAAAGGATCAGCACCACAAGCAGGCGGCCGAACCCGTAGGCTCGACCGGCGATCGTGGCGCCCCAGACCGGCCACCAGCTGGCTGACAACACCCCACGCCAAGTCCGACTCCGACTCCTCCCCACTCGCCCTGACGACAACACCGTCGGACAACGAATCGGTGAGCTGGCCGACAAGACTCGTCTTGCCGATCCCCCCGTCCCCTTCGATCACGACCAGGCGATGCTCTCCACCCGACGCTCGAGCCAACTCTGCACGAAGCTGTCCCAGCTCGCCCCGACGGCCGACCAAACCGACTCGAGGTGCTCCACCCGGCGTTTCGCCACCCACAGCCCCACGTCGCGACGCCAACACCATCGCATCTACACTCGGTTCGAACGAAACGTCGCGGGCTCCCCCCACGAAAACAATCCTACTGACGAAAGAACCGAGCTACTGCGCAGTCCGGCTGTGCCACCACAGATGGCGCAAAGCTACCGCAGGTAGAAGTTGGGCCAGTCGGCTCCGAGCTGCTCGAAGGAGCCGAGGAACGAGGCGAGCTCCTCGGCCGAGCCCGCCACTTGCACACCGGGGCAGCCGACGAAGTCGGCGGGGGAGATGACGCCGGCCAGGGCAGCACCGAGCGCCGAACGTGGCCCGCTGATGACGGCGACGGCCGGGAGCGAACCGTCGGCCAGGGACACAGCAGAGGTCGCCTCGACCACCGCAACACCCCGGCGGATGGTGATGGTGAAGCTCTCGCCGACGTCGGTGAAGCACCACCCGGTGCACATCTCGACGTCGAGGACATCTTCGGCCTTCAGCCGGGGCGGGGCGGACTCGACCAGCATCCGGGCCGGGAGCAGGCCGAGCAGCTCGTCGGTCACGGTCATCTGCACCCCCATCTGGTAGATCGGGGCGGGGTCGAGGCTGCCGTCGAGGACCCGGGCGCCGGTCAGGTAGAACCCCCGCCAGGTGGCGTTGACGGTGGCATAGCCCAGCCTCCGGTAGGCGGCGGCCTTCACCCGGCGGGCATCCATGTCGGTCGGGTCGAGGCGGATCACGTACGTCGCCAGCTCGGCGGCGAAGCGGGCATCGCCCGACTCCAAAGCAACGGCCGCCCGCTCGAGGACCGCTCCCCGGCCG
>JAJZCK010000219.1 GCA_021846125.1 Actinomycetes bacterium
CTCGCAGTCGAAGCCGACCTCGACCGCTGGTTTCCCCTCTGGAGGCTGCCGGTTCGCTGAGCCCCGGTTCGCTGAGCCCCGGTTCGCTGGGCCCCGGTTCGCTGGGCCCCGGTTCGCTGGGCCCCGGTTCGCTGGGCCCCGACCCGCTCGGACCCACAAGGAGGGTGCTCTCGCCGGCGAACGGGTCCCAGGCAGGTGGCGAGGTCGCCAAGTAGCGGACGACGATCTCGATCACCTCGCCGAGCTCGAGCGAGCTCTCCTCGTCACTCGCGTGGGTGAGCTCGGGCTCGAGCGTTCCCGGCGAGTCCGCGTGCCACGCCGTCGCCGCGCTCTCGAGGGTCGACAGCTTTCGAGCGAGCATCGCGAGGTCGCGCCGGCGAGGCAGCGCTGCGCTCTCGTAGCGGACCCAGGTCTCGTAGCGGTCGTAGTAGCGGTACCTGCGGCCCTGGACCACGAGGACCCGTGGCGACCTGGTGGCGCCATGGATCGCCGCGGGATGCAGGGGACCGGTCACCTCGTGACAGAACCGGCTCCCGCTGACGTGACCCACGGATTCGTCCACCACCACCACCGCAAGCCCGGCGCTCGGGATCTCCCTGATCGTCGCCCGTCCGTCTGCGAGCACGTGGCGGCTCACCTCGAGCGCGCAGCGCTCGGAGTCGCCAGCCTCGGCGTGGCGCCTGGGCTGCTCGACGAGTCGCGGCAGGAGGTCGAGCAAGTAGGGATAGCACGCGCGCGACCAAGCGTCGCTCGCCGGTACCGGCGTGACCGAGGTCGGTCGGGCCGGTGGAGCTGCAGGCGCCTCTGGTGGCCGCGAGGCGAGCGGTGATCGGCGAGGATCTCCGAGCACGGCAAGCGCGAAGGCGACCTGTGCCGCATCGTCGTCGTCGACGACCGCGAAGTCGCCGGCACGCGCGATCTCTACCAGCACGTGCCTGTGCTCCCGCGCGTGCTCGGGATCGGCGAGCACGTAGAGAGCGGCGAGCCCGTCCTGGTCGACGTGGTCGTTCGTCGCTGCCTGCGCCTCGTCGCACCACCAGCGCGGAGCGTCGAGGTACGCGAACGCGATCTCGGCCGACAGGTCGCGCCCGAGCGCGCGAGGGGTCGGGCTCGCGGGCCAGTGGCTCAGCGAGAGCGCCGTCGACGCGCCGGCAGCACCGTCTACGACGACGTGGGGGACGTCCCCGAGATCGCCGCAGGCGACGAAGGGCAGGGGCCGGGGGCTCCCGGCAGAGCTCACGAGGTCCGCCGTGCGGTAGGCGGGCGCGTGCTCATGGAAGACCGTCGATCCCGGTCGCGAGCACTATGTCCGCGGACGTGATGCCGCCGGCCGAGTGCGTCGACAGCCGGAGGGTGACGGTGTCCCAGTGGATCTCGACGTCGGGATGGTGGCCCGCCCGCTCGGCGAGCCCTGCCACCTCACCGACGTAGGCGAGCGCGCCGGAGAACCCGGAGCGCCGGACGACCTTGACCAGCTGCCCGTCCTCGAGCTCCCAGTCGAGGCCTTCGAGCGCGCTCGCAAGCGCCGCGTCGCCGAGCAGCTCCACCTCCGTCGTCCCTACCTGCCGGACGGCACCGGCGCACGCCGCCGCGGCCGTTGCTCGAGTGCCTGGATGAGGACGTTCTCGTAGTGGACGAGGCCGACGACGCTCAACGCGGCACCTGAACCGGTGGCGATGGCGACACGTTCCGGCACCACCCCCCAGATGGCCTCGCCCTCTGCCTCCCAGCCGCTCAGGGTCTCCTCGAGATCGCGCGTACCCGCCCTCGCGGCGCAGACGACGATCCCGTGCCGCGTACCCGGCACGAGCATCTCTAGCGTCGCCCGCACCCGGCTCGGCTCGGGACCACCGACCCGGGTCGGTATCACGACCGAGTCGGCTCGCTCGAGAACCGCTCGCACGGTCTTCTCGTCGCCTGGCGGAGAGTCGACGATGGCTATGCGCTCCTTGCCGGCATCCATCGCACGTACGACCATCCGCGGCGTAGGTGCCTCGACCAGCCGGACCCCGGGCACCGGCGCCTGCTCGATCCACTCCGAGCTCGACGCCTGAGGATCCGCGTCGACCAGGAGCACCGGACCACGCCCGGAGCGGACGATCGCTCCCGCGAGGTAGACCGCCGAGGTGGTCTTGCCCACCCCGCCCTTCACGTTCGTGACTGCGATGACCGTGCGCATGGCTCTCCCTCGCTCAGCACTCCATCTCGACGACGACCGGAGCGTGGTCCGACGGCACCCCTCCTGAGGCCCCCCGCTTGCGTTCTTCGCGGTCGACATATGCGAGACGCACCCGTCGCGCCAACGACTCGGAGAGAAGCGCGAGATCGATCCGCATCCCCTCTCCCTTGTGGAAAGCGCCTCCCCGGTAGTCCCACCACGAGAACGGTCCCGGACCGTCGGGCGTGAGCTCGCGGACGACGTCCCGCAGGCCCCACGCGACCACCCCGCGTAGGGCCTCACGTTCCGCCTGGCTCACGTGCGTCGCACCGTCCAAGCTTCCCGGGTCCCATACATCGCGGTCGTCGGGCGCCACGTTGAAGTCGCCGCACACCGCGACGTCCGAGCCCGCCGCGCAGGTCGAGTCGAGCTCCTGGCGCAGGTGGGCGAGCCAGACGAGCTTCGCCTCGTAGAAGGGCGAGCCCACGGCGCGACCGTTGGGGACGTACGCGCTCAGGATCCGGGCACCTGCGCAGGTTGCCGACAGCAGCCGTGGCTCGGAGGCGTCCACCCGGTCCTCGTCGTGGAATCCGGGCTGGACCTCGTCGAGACCGACTCGGGACAGGATCGCCACGCCGTTCCATCGCCCGCTGCCATGGTGCGCGCTCTCGTAGCCGAGGGCCGCGAAGGCGGCAGAGGGGAACGCCGCGTCGGTCGCCTTCGTCTCCTGAAGGCAGAGCACGTCCGGCTGGTGCGCGCCGACCCACGCCTCCACTCTCGTGAGCCGGGCTTTGAGGGAGTTGACGTTCCAAGTGGCGAGGCGCACCAGCTGGTCACCTCGGGACGAGGACGAAGAGGAGGTCGGCCTCGCAGGCGGTGGCCCCGTCCACGCTGGCCCGGCCGTGACCGGTGCCCGCTCGCACCGAGAGTCGATCGAGCGTCACCTCGAGATCGAGGGCCTCGCCTGGCACCACCTGGCGGCGGAACCGAGCTCGCTCGATCCCGCCGAAGAGTGGGAGCCGGCCGGCGAAATGCCCGTCTGCGAGGACCGCAGCCGCCCCGAGCTGAGCCAGGGACTCGACCATCAGGACCCCCGGCAGTGTCGGCCTGCCGGGGAAGTGACCCGCGAAGAACGCCTCGTCGCCGGTGAGCACCCATCGACCCCGAGCGCCGTGACCAGGATCGAGCTCGACGATCTCCGACAACAGAAGGAATGGCTCGCGGTGCGGCAACACGTCGATTGGCCTCGGGCATCCAGCCCGCTCGCGACACGCCTCCTCTCGATCGGCGGGCACTGCATCTCTTGTCATCGCAGTCACCGTCCGCTTCGCCGCGGCCCGGACCTTCGCCGGGCGGTCGACTCCACGTCGCGCTCAGCGTGGATCTCGCGCGTCTGCTCACGAACCTGCCGACTTACCCGCGGGCCCCCGCTTACTACCCGAGCCGCGCTCACGGGAGGCGGCATCTTGGATGGGGAACCCGCCGGCATGGGGGCAGCCGTCGACCTCGATGCCGAGACGGCTGCAGCTGCTCGCATGCTCGCCGTAGCCGGCTCGGCTGCGGTCCTCCTCGATGCCGCGGTCTTCGCGGGCGCGGTCTTCGCGGGCGCGGTCTTCGCGGGCGCCGGCTCGGCTGCGGTCCTCCTCGATGCCGCGGTCTTCGCGGGCGCGGTCTTCGCGGGCGCCGGCTCGGCGGCGGTCCTCCTCGATGCCGCGGTCTTCGCGGGCGTTTCCTTGACTGGCGTTTCCTTAGCGGGCGCCGTCTTCGCGGGTATGTCCCTGGCCGCCGCCTTGGCTCTCGTGGTCACCGGAACCCCTCCGGGGGTCGAGGATCGGACCACCGCTCCGAGCTTCGCTACTCGAGCTTGGGCCGCCGCGGTCTCGGCGGGTACCGCCCGTGTCGACTTCGCTCCGTCCTCCCCGGGTCCGCTCGCGTGGACGCCGGTGGGTCTCTTCGCGACCGCAGACCGCGGCGCCACATCTGGTGCGGACGTCGCA
>JAJZCK010000220.1 GCA_021846125.1 Actinomycetes bacterium
GGCTCCAGGGGCAGGGGCTCCAGGGGCAGGGGCTCCAGGGGACTCGACGCCCGGGCTCATCGGCGGAGGACCTGCAGGCGGGTGAGGGCATCGTCGATGACGTCGGCACGCTTGCAGAACGTCCATCGCACGAGCGGCCGCCCCGCGGCCCGGTCGTCGTAAAAGACGACGCTCGGGATCGCGACCACTGCACAGCGCGCCGGCAGCATCCTGCAAAACTCCGGACCGTCGTCGAAGCCGAGCGGCCGCACGTCGGTCGTCACGAAGTACGCGCCCTCCGGTCGGACGACCTCGAGGCCGAGCTCGGCAAGCCCCGCGCACAGCTGGTCCCGCCTCGCCCGCAGGTTCGCCACCGTCCCCGCGATGTGGCGGTCCCCTGCGTCGAGTGCCGCGGCGATGGCGTGCTGGAACGGCGCGCTGCTCACGTAGGTGAGGAACTGCTTGGCCGTGCGCACTGCGGCGAGCAGCGGTGCCGGCGCACACGCCCAGCCGACCTTCCAACCAGTGAAGGAGAAGGTCTTCCCGGCGGACGAGATCGACACCGTCCGCTCGCGCATGCCCGGCAGGGACGCGAGCGGAATGTGCTCGCCTTCGTAGACGAGGTGCTCGTAGACCTCGTCGGTGACCGCGAGAAGGTCGTTGTCGACGCAGACCCTGGCGATCGCATCGAGCTCGTCCCGTCCAAGGACCCGGCCGGAGGGGTTGTGCGGACTGTTCACGAGCACGATCCGCGTCCGGGGGCCGATCGCGGCGGCAAGGTCAGCCGGGTCCAACCGCCAGCCGGGTCCGCGCAGCGGCACGATCCGGCGCGTCGCGCCTGCCATCGCGGTGCACGCCGCGTAGGCGTCGTAGTAAGGCTCGAGCATCACCACCTCGTCGCCGACCTCGCAGAGCGCGAGGAGGCTCGCGGCGATCGCTTCGGTCGCTCCGGCCGTGACGAGCACCTCGTCCTCTGGGTCGTAGTCGAGGCCGTAGAACAGGCGCTGGTGCGCAGCGACCGCTCGCCTCAGCTCAGCTATGCCCTTGCCGGGTGGGTACTGGTTGTGCCCCGCCTCGATCGCGTCGATCGCCCAACGCTTTATCTCTTCCGGGCCGTCGGTGTCGGGAAAGCCCTGGCCGAGGTTTACAGACCCGGTCGCCAGTGCGAGAGCCGACATCTCGGCGAAGATCGTCGTCGTGTAGCCCTGCAGGCGAGAGCTCAGGTACCCGGCGCGCGCGGTCATGGACGCGCAGCGTAGCGGCGCGGATCAGCCGATCACGTCGGCGAGGGGGACGGTTGCGAGGCCGTGCGCCTCGGCGACCGGAGCGTAGGTGACCGCGCCGCCGGCAGTGCTCACCCCGAGGGCGAGCGCGGGGTCGGCCGCCGCAGCGGCACGCCAGCCCTTCGCTGCGATCTCGATCGTGTACGGGAGCGTCGCGTTCGTCAGCGCGTGGGTCGAGGTGTGCGGGACTGCGCCAGGCATGTTCGCGACACAGTAGAAGACCGAGCCGTGCACCATGAACGTCGGGTCCGAGTGCGTCGTCGCCCGCGTCGACTCGAAGCACCCGCCCTGGTCCACGGCGATGTCGACGAGCACCGATCCGGGGCGCATCCGCGCGACGAGGTCGTCGCTCACGAGCCTCGGAGCCTTGGCTCCGGGCACGAGGACCGCACCGATGACGAGGTCCGCCTCGAGGCACGCCTCCTCGATGGTGTGCGCGCTCGACGCGAGCGTCGTGAGACGACCCTGGTAGGCGGCGTCGACGGCGCGGAGCTTCGGGAGATCCCGGTCGAGCACCAGGACGTCTGCATGCATGCCGACGGCCACGGCCGCTGCGTTGACCCCGGACACGCCCGCGCCGATGACGACGACCCTGGCGGGCGCGACACCGGGCACTCCGCTCATGAGGACGCCGCGGCCGCCGCCGGGACGCTGCAGGTGCGCCGCGCCGACGAGCGGCGCCATCCGCCCTGCTACCTCGCTCATCGGCGCGAGGAGCGGTAGCGATCCGTCCGCGAGCTGCACCGTCTCGTAGGCGATGCCGACCGTGCCGGTCGAGAGGAGGGCGTCGGTGCACGCGCGTGATGCCGCGAGATGGAGGTACGTGAACAGGACGAGGCCCTCGCGGAGGCGGTGGAACTCCTCGGCGACCGGCTCCTTGACCTTGCAGACGAGCTCCGCCGCGCCCCAGACGTCGTCAGCGCCCGGGAGGATCGTCGCCCCGGCTCTCGCGTACTGCTCGTCGGTGATCGACGACCCGGCGCCTGCGTCGTGCTCGACGTGCACCGAGTGCCCCATCGAGACGAGCTCGCGCACCCCTGCCGGCGTCATCGCCACCCGGAACTCGTTGTCCTTCAGCTCCCGGGGGATCCCGATCCTCATGGGCTGCACCTCGATCCTCGTACCCGCTCCACGCGGCCGCTCCACATGTCCACGCCGGGCCGGCGTGCGCATCGTGGCACCTGGATCGGCATCGTGCCACCTGGATCGCGTCGCCGCAAGTATTTCCGTCGCCACGAACCGCCATGACAACGGTTTCCTTACCGCGAGCCCCTAGCAGAGAACGAGTTCGCACGTCTCCACGGGCCCTCCAGGGGCTGACGACGTCGGTGCCGCGGAGCGCGGCGCAGGTCAGGAGTCGAAGCCGACCCCGAAGCGGTCGAGCAGCCGGAGCCACGCATCCCGACGCCCCCCGTGGCCGTCCGCGTTGGCGAGCGAGCGCCTCGTCCTGTGCACGACGAGGGAGCGCAGCGGCTCGGGCGGGAACGGGAACGGCATCGTGCGGACCATCTCGAGGTCGGCGAGCTCGCTGGGACGCCCCGAGACGAGGTCGAGCAGGACGTCGGCGGCGAACCGAGAGGCGCCGACGCCGAGACCGGTGAAGCCCGCTGCATACGCCACCCGTCCCGCCTCCGCCCTGCCGAAGAAGGCACAAAAGCGGGAGCAGGTGTCGATCGCACCGCCCCAAGCGTGGCTGACGCGGACCTGGTCGAGCTGCGGGAACGTCTCGCCCAGGTGCGCCGCGAGACGCTCGAACGACGCCGGGCGCACGTCGCGCTCCCCGCCGATGCCGTTCCGGAAGTAGTAGATCGCGTCGAAGCCGCCGAACAAGATCCGGTCGTCGGGGGTCAGCCGGTAGTAGTGGAACTGGTTCCCCACGTCGGACAGCCCTTCACGACCTGCCCAGCCGAGCGAGGCGAGCTGCGCTGCGTCGAGCGGCTCCGTCGCGAGCACGTAGTCGTACACGGGCAGGACGTACCGGCGGATCCGCCGGACGAGCGGCGGGAACGCGCTCGTCGCGAGGACGACCCTGTCCGCGACGACCGAGCCGTTCGCGGTCGCCACGCGGACCGACGTGCCCGCGCTCTCGAGACCGGTCGCAGCGGAGCGTTCGTACACGGAGCCGCCGCGGCCCTCGAGCGCGCGGGCGAGCCCCCAAGCGAGGCGTGCAGGATCGACGATCGCGGTCGTGCCAGGGTGGGCGAGGCCCCCGAGGTACGTCGGCGAGTCCACCCGGCTCCGGAGGGCGTCAGCGTCGAGCAGCTCGGCGGCGTGGCCGTGCTCGCCGGCCGTCCGCGCGCTCTCGGCGAGAGCGGCGAGATGCCACGGCGCCGTCGCGACGTCGATCGAGCCCGTCCGCTCGTAGCCGCAGTCGATCCGCTCGCGGCGCAGCGTGGCCTCGAGGCCGTCGAGGTTCGCCCGCCCGAGCCGCTCGAGCACGTCGATCTCACCGGGGAAGTGCGCGAGACCGTTCTCGAGCCCGTGGGTCACGCTCGCCTCGACGAAGCCGCCGTTGCGCCCGCTCGCCGCCGACGCGACGAGGTCCGCCTCGAGCACCACCACCGACGTCGACGGCTCCTGCTCGAGCGCACGGAGAGCGGTCCACAGACCGGTGAAGCCCGCCCCCACCACGCAGAGCTGCGCCCGGACGTCGCCGGCGAGGGAAGCGCGGGGCGCCGGCCGTGCGGGCGAGTCCAGCCAGAGAGGGACGTGAGACGCACCCGCGAGCGCGACCACGCCCCTGGTCGACCGCCCGGAGCTGCTCACGAGGATGTGCTCACGAGGATGTGCTCACAGCAAGTCGAGGATCGCGTCGCCGATCCCGGGGTAGGCGGTGGCCCGCCGGAGCGGCCCGACCTCGACCCACGCGCGCTCGACC
>JAJZCK010000221.1 GCA_021846125.1 Actinomycetes bacterium
TCCGAAGCGGTCCGCTGGCTGCAGCGAGCCGGCCTGGAGGTCGCTCCGCTCGCGCCACTTGCCGGCACGAAGCTGCTGCAGCGCGGCGCCGATCTGGCCCGTCTCGACGATCCCGTGCGAGACGTCATCCGCACGGACCTCGCGTTCGCGCTCGTATGGGCCGGGCGCGTCGCCGACGGCGAGCGATTGGCACGCGAGGTGATCGCGGAGACCGCCGTCGCAGATCTCCGCGGGCGAGCATCGTGGTGGCTCGCGTCGTCGTTGCTCAACAGGGGCCGGGTCGAGGAGGCGAGAGGCGTCTGCTCCCGGGCGCTCGCCGCCGGCGTGGACGACGGTCGGACGAGGATCCTGCTCCTGCTGACCGAGGCGATCGCCTCGATGTCGCTCGGCGTGCACGAGCCCGTGCTGGGACGGATGCGGGACCTGCTCGAGGACGCGAGGCGTCTCGGCGACGCGAACGTGCGCAGTCGCTGCCTCGTCGGGCTCGAGATGGCCGAGGCCAACGAAGGTCGCCTGGACGAAGCGGCCGAGCACGGCGCCGAGGCCGTCCGCGACGCGGAGACCCTCCCCCCGGCGGAGATGGTGGTGGCGCCCGCCCACGTCTGCTACGCGTGGCTGCTCGAAGAGCGCGACTGCCTGGACGACGCGCTCGACACGGTGGGGCGGCTCCGACGCCTCTCGGGGGCGCTCCCTCGCTCCCCCAGCGCGGCGCTCCTCGACGTCGCGTGCGCACGGTTCCACTTCCTCGCCGGTCGATGGGACGTGGCGCTGGCCGACCTCGACGCCGCGTTGGCGTGGGAGGAGCCGGGCTCGGGGTCGTGGGCCGACGCGCTGGTCTTCCGGGCTGCGATCGCCCTGCATCGCGGGCAGCCGGCGCGCGCGCACGACGACCTCGCCCTGGTCGAACGCGAGATCGCGTCGGGCGGCGCGTGCTGGGCCGTCGACCACTTCGCGCTGGCTCGGGCGTTCTCCCTCGAGGTGACCGGACGTCCCTCCGACGCGGTGGACGCGCTGTCGCCCGTGTGGCATCTCGCCGAGACCGTGCCGCTCGCGATGGTGAAGGTGGAGATCGGACCTCATCTCGCACGATGGAGCCTGGCTGCAGGGGATCCGGGGACCGCACGCGCCGTGGCGGGGGCCGTCGAGGTCCTGGCTCGCGCGAACCCCGGAGCGACGAGGCTGCGCGCCGCGGCCATCTGGTCCCGCGGGGTCGCAGAGTCGGACGCCGACCTGCTTCTCGAGGTCGTGCGGCCCGAGCATCGCGTGGCGCGCCCCCTCGATCGTGGCCTCGCCTGCGAAGACGCTGCCGCAGCCCTGGCGACCGCGGGATCGGCGGTGCCCGCCGGACGCCTGCTGGCCGAAGCGATCGAGCACTACGACGCCCTGGGCGCGTCGCAGCGCATCTCCTCGGCCCGCTCGCGGCTCCGGGCCCTCGGCGTGCACGCGGGAGCACGGGGGCGGCGCCGGCGACCAGTGGCCGGTTGGGCCGCCCTCACCGACGCGGAGATGCAGGTCGTCGAGCTCGTCGCGGAGCGCCTGTCGAACCCGGAGATCGCCGAACGCCTCTTCGTGTCTCGACGGACCGTCGAGACCCACGTCTCGCACGCGCTCGCGAAGCTCGGCTTCGCCTCGAGACGCCAGCTCGTCGCCGCAGCGGCAGACAGAGACGGACCCGAGGGAGGCGCTCGCACCCTGCGTCCGGCCTGACGGGACCTCGGTCGCCTCGGGACCCCGCCGACGACGACGCCCGCCACTGCGCGACATCCGTGAGCTTCACGGAGGTTTCCGTGACGGGTCGCCCGCCATAGTGGGCGACGGGTCGGCGTCACTGCCTGCGATGCTCCGTCGCATCCGAGACGTCAGCACGTGCATCTGGCGACGACTGCCCGCCTCGCCGCAGGTCTCGATGCGTCTCGGGGAGGTCCGGTGTTGAATCCCTACGCAGCCCGCAAGCTGGCAGAGGAGAGGATCAGCGGCGCCGCGCACATGGCCGGAGCCCAGTTCCGCGCCCTCTCGCGCGAGCAGCGCTCGCCCGCGTGGAGCGTAGGAGCCTGGATCGCGGGGGCGCGCCACCTGTCTCGGGCGCGCCCGCAGGGCCCGATCGCCGGCACGCAGGCGCGGCCAGCAGGCGAGGCTCGCTGACCCGAGGGCGCTGCCGGCTCGAAGGAGCCGGCTCGAAGGAGCCGCTGCGAAGAGCAGACCGGCGTGCCGGGTAGGACGGATCCTCGGATCGCACGTGCATCTTCTCGGCTGCTTGACATGTATCAAACCTCCATCTACTGTTGTAGGTGTTCTCCAGGAAGTAGAGCAGGATCTGGAGAGCAGATGACGAGGGGCAGACCGGAGTGCCTGCCCTGGAAGGAGGAAGCGACCATGTTGATGCGCACTGACCCGTTCCGGTCCTTCGACAGGTTGGCCGAAGAGGTCTTCGGCACCCCCACCCGTCCCGCGGCCGTGCCGATCGACGCCTACCGCAAGGGGGACGTCTTCACGGTCCAGTTCGACCTGCCGGGCGTGCAGGCCGACTCGATCGACCTCACCGTCGAGCAGAACGTGCTGACCGTCCGGGCTCAGCGGGCCCGTGCGTCGGCCGACGGTGCCGAATGGATCGTGGGCGAGCGCCCGCAGGGCACGTTCAGCCGCCAGCTGTTCCTCGGCGAGATGCTCGACACGGACCGGATCGGCGCGGAGTACGTCGACGGCGTCCTGACGCTGAGCATCCCGGTAGCCGAGAGCGCGAAGCCCCGCAAGGTCGCGATCAGCACCGAGCAGAAGGTCCCGGCGTCGATCAGTGCATGAGGTCGGTCACTGCCGGAGCGCGCGGCGAGGGTCCGGGTCCGTCCGGGCCCTCGCCGCCGCACGTTCGACGAGAGATGAAGCGTGATGCAGTCACTCCCATTCGACGACGACCACGCGCCGCTCTACACCGTCGGCCAGGTCGCCGGGATGCTCAACGTGCAGCCGGCATTCCTACGGCGGCTCGATTCGGAGGAGGTCGTCCAGCCGGCGCGATCTGACGGCGGCCAGCGCCGCTACACGCGCCAGGAGGTCCGCGACGTCGAGCGGATCGTCGCGCTCACCGGCGAAGGGATGACCCTCGCCGGGATCCGTCGCATCCTCCTTCTCGAGGCGCGGGTCCTCGACCTCCAGCGTCAGGTCGCCGAGCTCCAGCGACGTTGACGCCAGCGACGTCGACTGGAGCGCGAGCCGTGCGCGGGCTCGCCGGCTCCCAGCGTGCGGTGCACCCTACCAGGCCACGCGCACCGAGGTGACCCCCGGACGGTTCGGCCAAGATGTGCCCCTGGCTGAGGACGTCGAGCAGCAGCCAACGCCCACCCAAAGGAGCCGTCCGATGACCGACCATGCCATCTACGACTACATCCCGCACCACCGGACGAAGGCCAAGCTGGAGGGGGGTCCCGGCAAGCCGGTCAAGGTCGCCGAGCAGCTCCCTACCGGCAACGCCGCAGCTCGGTTCAACGCGTGGTTCGCCGTGAAGGTGACCAACGGGGTAGGCACGATGTGGTGTGCCTATGCCTTCGCCGCCCTGGCGCTCATCAGCCTGCCCCAGGCCATCAGCTCGCACAGTGCCGTCACCCTCGTGTCCTGGGTGTCGCAGACCTTCCTCCAGTTGGTCCTGCTGTCGGTGATCATCGTCGGCCAGAACGTGCTGGCTGCCGCCGCGGACAAGCGGTCCGAGGCGACCTACAACGACGCAGACGCAGTGCTCCACGAGGCGGTGAAGATCCAGGAGCACCTCCTCGCACAGGACCAGGTGCTCAGCGACCTCGCGGACAAGCTGGCACGGGTGGAGGCGCGATCGAGCTGAGTGCCGGCGAGTGGTCCCCCGGGATCTCGAGCCACGAGACCATCTGCCAGATGTGGCGGCCATCGCGCCGACCTCGAGGAGCAGCCGGGGGACGACGGCTCCCCTCCCAGGTTCGAACCGGGACCGTCCCGCGGGTCCTTGCGACTCTCCGCAATCTCGCAATCGGCATCATCCGGCATGCGACCTACCGATCCGTCAACATCGCGGCGGCAACCCGCCAGCTCGCACGTCAACCGGGTGTCGCCCTCGATCTGCTCAGGATCCCGCCGCTACTTTGCAAATGACCGTGTATC
>JAJZCK010000222.1 GCA_021846125.1 Actinomycetes bacterium
ACCGGCACGGGCAGCTCGACGGGCACGGGCAGCTCGACCGGCACGGGCAGCTCGACCGGCACGGGCAGCTCGACCGGCACGGGCAGCTCGACCGGGCAGCTGCGCTCGTCCAGCTCGACGTCGAGCGCTGCTCCGAGCGTCACCACCGCGTCCGCGAGCAGCGTGACGGCGACAGGTGCGTCGCTCGGCGGATCCGTCGACCCCGACGGATCCGACACCACCTACTCCTTCGACTACGGGACGTCGTCGAACCTCGCGAGATCGACGCCGTCGGTCGGCGTCGGCAGCGGGACATCCGCGACGGCGGTCACGGCCGACGTCCAGGGCCTTCGGCCGGATACCACCTACGCGTTCCAGCTCGTCGCGACCAATGCGTTCGGCACAGTCCACGGAGCGACCGTGAGCTTCACGACGGCGCAGAGCTCGTGCGCGGTGGACCGCACCACAGTCACGGCGGACTCCCAGACCCTCGCTCACGAGCAGGCGACTCTCGTCCAGGCGCAGCTTGCGCTGGCGGGAGAGAAGGCCTCGATCGCCGCCAGCACGCAGACGGACGCCGTGACCGTTGCCGAGGACAAGGCAACTGTCCTTCTCGACCAGGCGACCGTGACCGAGGACGCCACGAACCTCTCCGGTACGACGCTCACCTCGCCGATCAGCGGCACGGTCAGCTCGATCGACGGATCGATCGGCTCGAACGAGAGCGCGGGGACGTCGACGGTGACGTCGGCGACGGCGGGCAGCACCTCGAGCGGATCGTCCTCGGCGACGTCCGGCGCCGCGTCGTCGGGATCAGGGTCCAGCTCGTCGGGGTTCATGACGATCACGGACCTCGGCGAGCTCGAAGTCGTCGTCGGATTCCCCGAGGCTGACATCGGGCAGGTCGCAGTCGGCCAGCCGGCGACGATCACCCTGCCCGCCCTTCCGAGCACAGAGCTCTCCGGAAAGGTGACGGCGATCTCGGCCACCTCGACGGTGGCGAGCAACGTCGTCACCTACGACACCACGATCAGCATCCTCGACCCACCTGCGACGGTACGCGACGGCATGACCGCGGACGTCAGCGTCGTCGTGGCCTCGAAGACCGGCGTCCTCGAGGTGCCGAGCGCCGCGATCACGACCGCCGGTACGACCTCGACGGTCACCGTCGAACGAGGCACGACGCAGGCCTCCGTGCCCGTCGTAACGGGCATCGTCGGGAGCTCGACGACCGAGATCGTCAGCGGGCTCAAGGCGGGTGAGAAGGTCGTCCTGCCGACCGTCACGGTCGCAGCCGCATCGGGATCGACGACAGCTGGTGGCGGCGGGTTCGGAGGGCTCGGGGGGCTCGGCGGGCTCGGGGGGGGCAGACTGGGCGGAGGAGCGGGATGAGCGCCCCCCCGGGTAGCCCGGCGGCGGCGGCGTCTCGACGACCCGTCATCGCCCTCACGGATGTCGTCAAGACCTATGCGATGGGCGAGGCCGAGGTCCATGCACTGCGAGGCGTGTCGCTCACCGTCGAGCGAGGTGACTTCCTCGCGATCATGGGCACGTCGGGATCGGGCAAGTCGACGCTCATGAACATCGTGGGCTGCCTGGACGTACCGAGCCGCGGACATTACTGGCTCGACGGTGTGGACGTCCGGACGCTCGACGAGGACGACCTCGCTGCGGTCCGCAACCGGAAGATCGGCTTCGTCTTCCAGAGCTACAACCTGATCCCGCGCACCACGGCGCTCGCAAACGTCGAGCTGCCGCTCGCCTACGCGGGGGTCCACTCCGCCCAGCGACGCTCCCGGGCGCTCCAGGCACTCGAGAGCGTCGGTCTCGGGTCCCGGAGCGGCCACGTCCCGAGCGAGATGTCCGGTGGACAGCAGCAACGGGTTGCCATCGCACGGGCAGTCGTCACGAACCCGTCGCTCGTCCTCGCCGACGAGCCCACCGGGAACCTCGACTCCGCGTCGAGCAACGACGTCATGGCGATGTTCAGCCGGCTCAACGCCGACGGGCGGACGATCGTGCTCATCACCCACGAGGACGACATCGCCGACTTCGCGAAGCGGATCGTGCGCCTGCGTGACGGCGCGATAGTCGACGACCGCCGTACCTCGCCCGTGCTCGGGCCGCCGCCGCTTCTCGACCATGCGCCCCACGCACAGCGTTACGGCACGGTCTCCGAGGCTGGCGTGCCGTCGTGAGCTGGATCGACAACCTCCACATCGCCGTCCAGGGCGTCCTCGCGAACAAGCTCCGCTCGCTCCTCACCGTGCTCGGCGTCCTGATCGGCGTCGGCGCCGTCATCATCCTCGTCGCCGTCGGCACGGGCTCGTCCGCCGCAGTCCAGGCGCGGATCGACCAGCTCGGCACCAACACGATCACCGTGCTCAACCGCGGGTCGTTCGGGCGCGGCCCGTCGACGACGGCAACGCAGACCCAGCCGGCGCAGCTCACCCTGGCGGACGTCCAGGCGATAGGGAACACGGCGCAGGCACCAGACGTCCTGTCCGTCTCGCCGGTCATCTCGACGAGCGTCACGGCGACCTTCGGCGCGGCGACGACCACCGCGTCCGTCGTCGGGAGCACGCCGTCCTACCTCACTGCCGACGACTACACCGTCGAGGCCGGAAGCCCGATCACGAGCGCGGAGGTATCCAGCCGGGCGCGCGACGTGCTGATCGGCCAGACCGTGCTCAGCAGCTTGTTCGCCGCCGGGACGAACCCGATCGGCCAGAGCATCCAGCTCGGCTCCGCGACCTTCAAGGTCGTCGGCGTGCTCGCGACGAAGGGGACGTCAGGCGTGACGAACCAGGACAACGTCATCATTGCTCCGTACACCGCTGTCCAAGACGAGCTCACGGGCGAGGCGTCGACCTTCACCGAGCTGCTTGTCCAGGGCCGCTCCTCGAGCACTCTCGACCTCGCGGCGACAGAGGTCGAGGACATCCTCGCGGCGCAGGACAACACGACGGTTGCGAACCTCCCGTTCACGGTCGTCAACCAGGCGACGCTGCTCAGCACGGCGACGTCGACCTCGAGCACCTTCACCGTCCTCCTCGGTGCTGTCGCAGCGATATCCCTGCTCGTCGGTGGCATCGGCGTCATGAACATCATGCTCGTCTCGGTGACCGAGCGGACCCGTGAGATCGGCATCCGCAAGGCGATCGGAGCACCGAAGTCGGTCATCCTCGCGCAGTTCCTCTTCGAGGCCGTCCTTTTGTCACTCCTCGGCGGCGCGGCCGGGGTCGTCGTCGGACTCGTCGGCTCGCGCTTTCGGATCGACGGCGTCCAGCCCGTGGTGGCGAGCTACTCCATCGCCCTTGCCTTCGGGGTGTCGATCGTCGTCGGGGTCTTCTTCGGCTTCTACCCGGCAAACCGCGCGGCCTCGCTCCGCCCGATCGACGCCCTGCGCTATGAATGATCGAAGGGAGCACCAATGCCCGAGGATCTGACGGGCGATCTCGCCGGCGACGAATGGCCCGTGAGGACGACGCGCCGAGGAGTCTCGATGCGGCGCCCGACGGCGATACTGCTGACACTGCTGGTCGCCGCAGGGGCGTTCTGGGGCGGCGCAGCCGTACAGCGGAGCCAGGGCGGCTCGACGAGCGGCGCCGCGACGGCGTTGGCCTCGCGGTTCCGGGCCCTTGTCGGCAGAGGCACCTCGGGCGCTTCTGGCTTTGCCGGCGCCTTCGGCGGTGGAGGCGCCGCCAGTACCGCCGCGGCTACCGGGACGATCACGGTCGTCGACGGCGCCACCTTGTATGTCACCGAGGCGGGCGGGAGCATCGTCGAGGTGATGCTCGGGCCCTCGACGAAGGTCACGAGAGACGCTCCGTCCAGCGCGGCGGCACTTCGCCCCGGAGACTCGGTCGTCGTCGAGGGATCCACGTCGAAAGCCGGTGCCGTCTCAGCGACGTCGGTGGCCGCTACTGCGGCGGGAACGTCGGCGCCGTCCGGGGGCTTCGCTGCATCGGGAGCTGGTGCATCGGGAGCTTCGTCGCCGGGAGGCTCGACTGGCCACCCCTCCTCTGGGTCCAAAGGTTAGGAAGATGAGAGGTCGACCTATGCACACCAACGCTACGACGCCCCGCCTGCTGGCGCGGGCCGAGGAGCCGGGCCGGCAGCCGCCCGTGCGCGCTGCACGG
>JAJZCK010000223.1 GCA_021846125.1 Actinomycetes bacterium
TCGTCACCACTGCCCGCCGGATCTCGGCGCGCTGGCACGAGGAGCAGGAGGCCGTGCCGAGCGAGGCAGGCCTGGCGGGCTAGCGGTCCATGCCGGGTATCCGCCGTCGGGCAGCGGCGTCGGCGAGCGGTGTCGGCGAGCGTCGTCGGGCAGCGGTGTCAAGGTGAGCCACACTGGGGTGTCGATCGAAAGGACCGCAGATGCCGCGCAAGGATGGCCTCGTCTCGAAGATCATGCAGCTCCGTCCGCAGAAGGCAGCCAAGCAGGTCCCGACCGGCTGGTGGCAGGACGCGAAGCACAGGAGCCAGCCTCCGGGCTCCTACCAGGACCCGTCGTTGCGCATCGGTGCCGGCGAAGCTCGCCGTGCCTCTTGGAAGGGCTGAACGCAGGAGACGCGAGGCGCGTGGATCAGCTCTGCTCGATGAAGATGCACTCGCCCGGGCACTCTTCGGCCGCTTCGGTGACTGCGTCCTCGAGCCCGCTCGCTACGGCGACCATGCCCTGCGCTCCTCCCGGGTCGCTCATCACCTGCTCGCCGTCCTTCACGTAAGCGAGACCGTCGTCGAGGAGGGTGAACACGCTCGGGCAGATCTCCTCGCAGAGCCCGTCCCCGGTGCACAGATCCTGGTCGATCCAGACCTTCATGCTGCTCGGCTCCTTCGGCCTCAGGTGGCCGCGGGCGCGGGCGCGCAGCCGTGCTCTCCACCTGGGATCTCGAAGCTTAGCGGCCCACCTAGGTGTGTCAAGGCGGCACGGCAGGCCGTCCCGGCCATAGCGGAGAGGCGCTCGTGCGGCACGAAAGGGCTGCAAGCTGCTCCCCGGACGATCACTCGTCGTCGGCGAGCGTACGTACCGATAGTCCGGGGAACGGTGCATGGACGGGAGCGGTTGCCGGTGTAGGGTCCGCGTGGCAGGGGGAACGACACGCCGTGAGGAGGTGTCCCGACGATGGACGACGAGACGCGCGAGGGCCTGCGAGCCCAGCTCGAAGTGGCAGAGTCCGAAGTGGTTGAGCTGCGGCACCGGTTGCAGGAGGCACCCCAGCGCGTCCGGGTGCTCGAGGAGCGCCTCCTCGAGGTCACCGGCCAGCTGCGGCACGCTCTCTCGCAGAACGAGAAGCTGACCTTCACGCTGCAGCAGGCGAAGGAGAACATCTCGGCGCTGCGCGACGAGGTGGACAAGCTCACCCAGCCTCCGAGCGCCTACGGGACGTTCCTCCAGGCGAACGACGACGGCAGCGTCGACGTGTTCGCGAGCGGCCGGAAGATGCGTGTCGCCGTCCACCCGGCGCTCGCGGCGGACGAGCTGCGACGCGGCCAGGAGGTCGTGCTCAACGAGTCGCTGAACGTCGTCCTCGGGCGTCACTACGAGCAGGCAGGCGAGGTCGTCACCGTCCAGGAGATGCTCGAGGACGGCCACCGCGCCCTCGTGGTCGGGCGCGCGGACGAGATGCGCGTGGCGGAGCTCGCGGACACGCTCCTCGGCACGCGCCTTCGCGCGGGCGACAGCGTGCTCATGGACGCACGCACCCAGCTCCTGCTCGAGAAGCTGCCCCGTCCCGAGATGGAGGAGGTCGTGCTCGAGGAGGTCCCCGACGTCACCTACGCGGACATCGGCGGCCTCGACAGCCAGATCGAGGCCATCACCGACGCGGTGGAGCTGCCCTACATGCACCGGGAGCTGTTCGCGGAGCACGAGCTGCCCGCGCCGAAGGGCATCCTGCTCTACGGCCCCCCGGGATGCGGCAAGACCCTCATCGCGAAGGCGGTCGCCAACTCGCTCGCGAAGAAGGTCGCCGAGCTCACCGGCAACGAGGGCGTCCGCAGCTACTTCTTGAACATCAAGGGCCCCGAGCTCTTGAACAAGTACGTCGGGGAGACCGAGCGCCAGATCCGCCTCGTCTTCCAGCGGGCACGCGAGAAGGCGGAGGAGGGCGTGCCGGTCATCGTCTTCTTCGACGAGATGGACTCGCTTTTCCGCACGCGGGGGACGGGCATCAGCTCGGACATGGAGTCGACGATCGTGCCGCAGCTGCTCGCGGAGATCGACGGGGTGGAGGCGCTGCGGGACGTCATCGTCATCGGCGCCTCGAACCGCGAGGACCTCATCGACCCGGCGATCCTGCGCCCGGGCCGGCTCGACGTCAAGATCAAGATCGAGCGCCCGGACGAGATCGCCGCCCAGCAGATCTTCGCCCGTTACCTCACGGCGCGCCTCCCGCTCGACGCAAGCGACGTGGCGAGCTTCGGCGGCGGCGATCCGGAGAAGGCCGTGCAGGCGATCATCGAGCGCACGGTCGCGGAGATGTACCGGGTCGACGACGACAACCGCTTCCTCGAGGTCACCTACCAGAACGGCGACAAGGAGATCCTCTACTTCAAGGACTTCTCCTCCGGTGCGATGATAGAGAACATCGTGCGGCGTGCGAAGAAGCTCGCGATCAAGCGCCGGCTCGCGGGCGAGGGCCGCGGGATCCGGCTCGACGACATGATCGAGTCGATCAAGCAGGAGTACAAGGAGAACGAGGACCTTCCAAACACGACCAATCCCGACGACTGGGCGAAGATCTCCGGCAAGAAGGGCGAGCGGATCGTCTACGTGCGCACGATCGTCGACCACGGCGACGAGGGCCGCAGCGGCAGGGCGATCGAGCGGGTCGGGACCGGCCAGTACCTGTAGGGGCCACGTGGTCGGCGGATGGCGGGTGCCGGCAGGACGGCTCTGTCGTGGAGGTCGGCGCTGGCGTCGATGTCGTGGGCCTCGTAGCCGGGGGGCGTGTGCTCGGGTGCCCGGCCGTCGGCAGGCTCGCCGAGGATCGGTAGATTCCCGGTCCTATCGCCTGCCTCGTCCCGCCGCAGGCAGCGAGGCCGACGGCGAGGCCGCCGACGGCGAGCACGAGGCTGAGCTTGCCCGACCGAGACACGGCACCTCCTCTCCTCTCCTGTCAACCATGCGGCGATCCGCGCAGTGCTCCCCGGGAGAGGCGCACCGCTTGTGACCCCGCGAGATCGCCGCATGGTCATCGGTGACGACGAGCCGATCCAAGGTCAAGAGAGACAAGGGGGAGCGCGAGGCGGTCAACGTCCTGCGCGCTCTCGCACCGGACCTCGCGTTGTCTGACGCCGAGCGCTGCGCGAGGCCGCGCTCGGGGCACAGGTGCAGAGCGAGCGAGCCCGCACGACCTTTGCGCTCGGGCTCGCGCCCATCTACCGGGCGCGCACGAGCGCCGTCCGCTGGCTGACCTGCGTCACCGACTGGCCGGGCGGCGAGCCGCCCCGGACCGAGCTCGCGGTGCTCGGCTCGCCTCATACGTGACACAGCGATGCCGCTCGCGGAGCGGTACCTCGGCGAGGCGGACGGCTAGGACGCGTTCAAAGCTCGAGCGCCCGTCGCAGGTCCGGGATGTCGACCGCGATCGCATCCCATACGGCGCCGTCGTCCGTGTCCTGGTAGGCGTGGACGACACGATTGCGTATCCCCGAGATGAAAGCCCACTCGATCTCCGGGTGGTCCGCTCGGTACGACGCCGGCAGTCGTGTCGCGGTCTCACCGACCTCGGTCACGAGGTTCTTGCCGATGCGCTTGGCGCCCCAATCGGCGTCGAAGTGCGCCCGACCTCGGGCGGCGAGCTTGGCCGCATCGTCGCAGAGCACCCTGAGCTCGGCGAGGGTGTGCGGCAGCCGCTCCTCGCGCTTCTGCTCGACGCGACCAGCCGCCTCGTCACCCGAGAGCTCGAGCCCGGTCACGTCGTGGCGCGCTGTCGGGCGGAACCGGTGGTCTGGCAGGCCCTGTCCGCGCCGTGGCTGGTCGGTCACAGGGCGAGGGCCTCGACGAGGACCCGGTCGTCGTCGGTGCGCCCGTAGTCGGAGACGACGTCAACGGGGTAGCCGACGAGGTCCTCGACGAGAGCGGCGAAGGCGGCCATCTTGAACACCGACACGCCGTCTTGTCGCGTCACGACGAGGTCGATGTCGCTCTGGCGGGTGTCGGTGCTCCGGGCGACGGAGCCGAACACGCGGACGTTCTTCAGGCCGAATCGCTCTGCTAGGCGGTTCACCTCG
>JAJZCK010000017.1 GCA_021846125.1 Actinomycetes bacterium
ACCGCGGCGAGACCGTCGGCACCGAGATCGGAGATCCGCAGCACGTCCGCCCTCACGTCGCCTCCATTCCTGTGGACGTCGCCGCATCCCTGGACGGTCCGCTGCGGCTCGCGTCGAGCGCACGTCCGAGCGCCTCCGCGATGAGCCCCGTGGCCTCGTCGCACTCCGCGGCGCTCACGACGAGCGGGGGTGCGAGCCGCACGACCCCTGGTGCTGGGGCGTTCACGACGAGGCCGTGACGGAGCAGATCCGCGACGAGCGCCCCGGCGTCGAGGCCGTCGTCGAGCACCGCGGCGAGCAGCAAGCCCCGACCACGGACGGCACGCACGCCGACCACCCCGGCGAGGCCGGCAGCGAGCTGCGCGCCACGCACGCGTGCCCGGGCCGGCGCGTCGATCTCGACCATCGTGTCGATCGTCGCACGGACCGCGGCGAGCGCGAGCGGCTGTCCGCCGAAGGTGCTCCCGTGGTCGCCGGGCTCGAAGCAGTCCGCGACCTCTGCCCGGGCCCAGCAGGCACCGACGGGCATGCCGTTGCCGAGTGCCTTCGCCATGGTCACGACGTCGGGAGCGACCCCCTCGTCGTGGAACGCGAACCACCGCCCGGTACGCGCGAGCCCGGTCTGGATCTCGTCGAGGACGAGCAGGATGTTCCGCTCGTCGCATAGCCGGCGGACCTCAGCGAGGTAGCCGGAGGGCGGGACGACGACACCCGACTCGCCCTGGATGGGCTCGAGGATCACGGCCGCGACGCGCGTCGGGTCGGCCGCGGCACGCAGCGCATCGATGTCACCGTACGCGGCGTGCCGAAAGCCTTCCGGCAAGGGCGCGAACGGCTCGTGCTTCGCAGGCTGTCCGGTCGCGTGCAAGGTCGCGAGCGTCCGTCCGTGGAACGAGCCGAACGCGGAGACGACCTCGTGGCGCCCGCGGCCCCCGAAGCGTCGCGCGAGCTTGATCGCGCATTCGTTCGCCTCGGCGCCGGAGTTCGCGAAGAAGACCTTGCCGCCTGCGGGCCCGCCGTCGCCGACGAGATGGTCGAGGCGCTCGGCGACGGGCTCTGCGAGCTCGTTGTGGAACAGGTTCGAGACGTGGACGAGCCGCGCCGCCTGCGCCGCGACCGCGGCGGCGACACCGGGGTGCGCGTGCCCGAGCGACGTCACCGCGATCCCGGACAGGAAGTCGAGATATGTCCGACCCTCGTCGTCGACGAGCCGGCACCCCTCGCCCGAGACGAAGTGCACGGGCGCGGGCCGGTACGTCGGCATCAGGTGCGAGGCGGTCGCCGGGCCGAGCTCGCAGGAGACCCCGGAGGCACTCACGACGCCGACACCATGGTCCCGACTCCCTCGTCGCTCAAGAGCTCGAGCAAGAGAGCGTGGGGCACGCGGCCGTCGAGCACGTGGGCGCTGCGCACGCCGTGGCGGACCGCGTGGGCGCAGGCACGTGCCTTCGGCACCATCCCTCCTCCGATCGCGCCGGACGCGACGAGGTCGTCGAGCGCGTCGGCAGTCGTCGTCGCGAGCAGGCTCGAGGGATCACCCTGATCGGTGCGGATACCGGCGACGTCGGTGAGGAACACGAGCTTCTCCGCGCCGACGGCCTCGGCGATCGCGCCGGCGACGGTGTCCGCGTTGATGTTGTAGGCCTGTCCGGCGCCGTCCGAGCCGATTGTCGCGACGACCGGGACGAGGCCCTCGCGGACGAGGTGCTCGACGAGGGTCGGGTCGACGGCGACGACGTCGCCGACGAAGCCGAGAGCGGGGTCACGCTCCGCGGCGGTGATCAGCCCCGCGTCCTCCCCCGAGCAGCCCACAGCGAGCGCACCTTGGACGTTGAGAGCGCCGACGATGTCCCGGTTCACCTTGCCGACGAGCACCATGCGCGCGATGTCGAGCGTCTCGGCGTCGGTCACCCGAAGCCCCTCGTGGAACTCCGGGATCTTGCCGAGCCGAGTCATGAGCTCGCCGATCTGCGGACCACCGCCGTGGACGACGACCGGAAGCATCCGCACGGCCCTCATCAGTGCGACGTCCTCCGCGAAATGCTGGAGCACCGAGTCTTCGCCGCTGGCGCCCGCGAGCGCGTTGCCGCCGTACTTCACGACGACGACGCGACCGGAGAAGCGCTGCACGTACGGGATCGCCTCGACGAGCACCCGGGCCCGTAGCGGCGCGTCCACGCTCACGACGTCCTCATGTTCTCGTCGATGTAGCCCGGGCCGAGATCGGTCGTCAGCACGGTCGCTTCGCCCTGCCCGAGGCCGAGGTCGCACCTGACCTCGACGACGCTCCCGGACAGGTACCCGCTCGTGGCCGCGCGGTCGTGCCCGACCTCGCAACCTTCGGCGAAGACGAGCGTCTCCCCGTAGCGCACCGACACGCTCGCGAGGTCGAAGGCCGCCCCCGACGCGCCGAGCTCGCTCAACACGCGCCCCCAGTAGGGGTCCGCCCCGTAGAGCGATGTCTTGACGAGGTTGCTCTGCGCCACCGCCCGCGCGGCTCTCCGGGCGTCCTCTCCGCTCGCCGCTCCCGTGACGACGACGCGCGCGACGCGCGTCGTGCCCTCGGCGTCCTCGGCGAGCTGGAAGGCGAGGTCCGCGCAGGCCTCGAGAAGCGCGTCGGCCAGCTCGTCGGCGTCCACTGCCCGGCCGAGGCCGCTCGCGAGCACCGAGACCGTGTCGTTCGTCGAGGTGCAGCCGTCGACCGTGAGCTCGTTGAACGACGCCGCCACCGCCCGCCGGAGCGCGTCGCCGAGCACCGGGGGTCCGACGGACGCGTCGGTGGTGAGGACGGCGAGCATCGTCGCCATGTTGGGTGCGATCATGCCGGCCCCCTTCACCATCCCGCCGACGACGAACCCGTCGCGCTCGACCACGACCTCCTTGGCATGCGTGTCGGTCGTGAGGATCGCCTCGGCCGCGCGCGCCGCGTCCGACCGGCTCGCGCCCAGGCGGTCGACGAGCTCCGGCACGGCGGCGACGAGCTGGCCGAGCGGGAGGTGCGGGCCGATCAGCCCTGTGGAGCAGACGAGGACCTCGTCGACGCCGACACCGAGAGCAGCCGCGACCGTAGCCGCGCTCTTGCGTGCGGCCTCGAGCCCCTGCGCCCCGGTCGCCGCGTTCGCGCATCCGCTGTTGAGCAGCACGGCGGCGACGTGGCCCCTCGTCGCCGCTAGGTGCGTGCGCGAGATCTGGACCGGCGCCGCGGCGGCGAGGTTGGTCGTGAACGTCGCCGAGCCCGCGACCGCCCCGGCCGGCTCTGCCGCGACGAGCGCCAGGTCGAGAGCGCCAGAGGCCTTGATGCCCGCGGCGACACCCGAGGCCACGAAACCCTGCGGAGCCGTCACGCTCATGGCGTCACCGCGACGCGGGGCAGTCCGGCCGTCTCCTCGATCCCGAGCGCAAGGTTGGCAGCCTGGATCGCCTGGCCCGCACCTCCCTTGGTGAGGTTGTCGAGCGCAGCGAGAACGACGGTGAGCCCCGTGCGCGGGTCGTGGCGTCCGGTGATCCGGACGGTGTTCGCTCCGTAGGTCTCCCGCGTCGCGGGAGGCTCCTCCACGACCTCGACGAACGGCTCGCCGGCATAGGCGCCTCGCAGGACGCCGAGGACGTCGCTCGTCGAGCTCGGCCCGCTCGCACGGGCGTAGCAGGTGGCGAGTATGCCCCGCGTCATCGGCGCGAGGTGCGGGGTGAAAAGGATGGTGGCACCAGTGATCTGCTCCATCTCCGGCGTGTGCCGGTGGTCGACGAGCTTGTAGGCCGCGAAGCTCTCGTTCACCGCCGCATGGTGCGTCTCGGCGGAGGGGACCCGTCCCGCCCCCGACGTGCCGCTCGCCGCGTCGACGACGACACCGCTCGGCTCCACCACCCCCGCTGCGAGCAGGGGCGCGAGGGCGAGGGCCGCAGCCGTCACGTAGCAGCCAGGTGCGGCAACGAGACGGGCGCCACGGATCGGCTCCCGGCCCAGCTCGGGAAGGCCGTAGACGGCCGAGGCGAGAAGCTCCGGGGCGTCGTGCACGAAGCCGTACCAGGCGGGGTAGGCCGCAGGATCCTTCAGCCGGAAGTCGGCGCCGAGGTCGACGACGCAGCCGACCTTTCCGACCAGATCCGGCACGACGGCCTGGGACCGGCCGGACGGCACGGCGACGAACACGACGTCGTATCCGCCGAGAGCCCCCGGGTCGAGCACGCCGAACGTCGTGCGAGGGTAGGCCCGGGCGAGCCCGGGATAGGCGGCGGCGACGCTCGACCCGGCAGAGCTGTCAGCCTGGACAGCGGCGAGCTCGAGCTCCGGGTGAGCTGCCAGCAGGCGGAGCAGCTCGGCTCCGAGGTAGCCCGAACCGCCGACGATGCCCGCTCTCACTCGGATGATGATACACGTGTTCGCATACTCATGCAGGCGCCTGTCAGGTCCGGCCCGTTGCCAGGCTCAGCCCTCGTCGACGCCCGCCCGCAGCTCGGCGACGAGCTCACCTGCGCCATCGGGACCGGCTCCCTCGAGCAGGCGCCGCACGAGCGCGGACCCCACGACCACGCCGTCTGCGACAGCACAGATCTCACGCGCCTGGACCGCGTTCGACACGCCGACCCCGACGAGGACGGGCAGGTCCGTCGCGCGCTTGCAGCGGGCGGCGATCGCGACCGCGGACGCGGCGAGCTCGCGCCGCTCCCCTGTCACCCCGAGCAGCCCGACTGCGTAGACGAAGCCCCGGGAGCGCCTGCAGATCACCTCGAGCCGGTCGTCGGGCGTCGTCGGTGCGGCGAGCATGACGGTCTCGACCCCGGCCTCGTCGGCAGCCTCGGCCCACGGACCGGCCTCGTCGACCGGCAGGTCCGGCAGGATCGCCGCTGACACCCCGCAGCGCGCGAGCTCGCTCGCCATGCGCCGGTGCCCGGTGCGAGCGACGATGTTGTAGTAGGTCATCACCGCGATCGGCACGTCCACGTCGGCCGAGCGCAGCGCCGCGACGATCCCCTGCGGCGTCGCTCCGGCCTCGAGGGCACGCTGAGACGCCTCCTGGATCGTCGGACCGTCCATGACGGGGTCCGAGAAGGGCAGGCCGATCTCGACGGCGTCCGCACCCGCTGCCACCACGGCGCGGACGACGTCGAGCCAGTCCTCACCGAGCCCTCCGGTCACGTACGGAACGACGAGCTTGCGACCCTGCGCGCGCCTCGACCGCAGGTGCGCCTCGAGCTTGCCCGGCACGGTCTCGCCGGCGTCCGTGTTGCCCCGAGCGGACCGGTCGAGCGGTGGGATCGCCGACGCGCTCACCCGAGCATCTCCTTCACCTGCTGGACGTCTTTGTCCCCACGCCCGGACATCGTGAGGAGCACCGTCGTGCCCGGCGTGAGCTCGCCGGATCCGGCCGCGCGGACGAGCCAGGCGACAGCGTGCGCCGCCTCGAGCGCGGGGATGATCCCCTCGGTCTCGGCGAGGAGGCGGAAGGCGTCGAGGACCTCCGAGTCACCGACCGCGTGGTAGCGGGCTCGCCCGATGGCCGCGAGGTGGGCGTGCTCCGGGCCGATGCCGGGATAGTCGAGACCGGCCGAGATCGAATGCGCCTCGAGGATCTGGCCAGCCTCGTCCTGGAGGAACAGCGAGCGCATCCCGTGCACGACGCCGGGCAGCCCGTTGCCGAGGGCGGCGCCGCCGGCCGCCTCGACGCCGACGAGCTCGGCACGCGTGTCGACGAAGCCCGCGAACGTCCCGGCCGCGTTGGACCCGCCGCCGACGCACGCCACCACCACGTCGGGATCGTCGCCCCCGAGGAGCACCCGGCACTGCTCTCGCGCCTCCTCGCCCACGACCCGCTGGAACTGGCGCACCATGTACGGGTACGGGTGCGGCCCCATCACCGACCCGAGGCAGTAGTGGGTCGTCTCGACCGACGCCACCCAGTCGCGCAACGCGTCGTTGACGGCGTCCTTCAACGTCCTGCTCCCGGAGCGGACCGTCCGCACCTCGGCACCGAGGAGCTCCATCCGGAACACGTTGAGCGCCTGGCGCTGCACGTCGACCGCTCCCATGTAGACCACGCACTCGAGCCCGAGAAGGGCCGCAGCGGTCGCCGAGGCGACGCCGTGCTGACCGGCGCCGGTCTCGGCCACGAGGCGCCGCTTGCCCATCCGCTCGGCGAGGAGCGCCTGGCCGAGGACGTTGTTGATCTTGTGCGACCCGGTGTGGGCGAGGTCCTCGCGCTTTAGAAGGACGCGCACGCCGAGCCGCCTGGAGAGCCGGAGGCACTCGGTGACCGGTGTCGGCCGTCCCGCGTAGGAGCCGAGGAGCCCGTCCAGGCGAGCGCGGAACGCCGGATCCGACCAGGCGCTCTCGAACGCGTCCGCAAGCTCGACGCACGCGGGCACGAGCGACTCTGGGACGAAGCGCCCGCCGTACTCGCCGAACCGGCCGTCGCCTCCGGGTCTACCCATCGACGTCGCCGGCACCTCGTCGTGCACGCTCACAGCTCCTCCTGCCAGTCGTAGGGAGCGTCGGTCGCAGGCTCGTACGCCCCGGGGCTCGCACCTCGGGCCGCCTGGACGAATGCACGGACCTTGCTCGGATCCTTGTGGCCCGGCGAGGACTCGACTCCCGAGCTCACGTCGACACCCCACGGGCGCACCCGGCGGATCGCCTCGCCGACGTTTCCCGGCGTGAGGCCACCGGCGAGCACGAGCCGGCGCACCCCGGGGACGTGCTCGGCGAGGCGCCAGTCGAAGACCCGGCCCGACCCGGGCGACGGAGCATCGACGAGGATGGCCGTGACCTTGTAGCGCGACGCAGTCGCGAGGCCCGGGTCGTGCGCGGCGACGGCCTTCAGGACCATCGGGACGTGCTCGGCGACCTCGGCGCACTGCTCGGGGCTCTCGCTGCCGTGCAGCTGGGCTGCGCCGAGCCCTGCACCGAGGACGAGCTCGACGACCCGCGCGGGGAGCGCGTCGCGGAACACGCCGACGGTGACGATCTCGGCCGGGAGCCGCCGGACGATCTCCGCGACCTTGCCGACGGCGACCTGGCGTGGCGAGGGTGCGAAGACGAAACCGACGGCATCGGCACCCATCGCGACGGCGAGGAGGGCATCCTCCTCGGTCGTGATGCCGCAGATCTTCACGAACACCCGGCACCGCCGACGAGCTCGAGCGCAGCCGTCGCCGGGTCGCCGGAGGTCACGAGCACCTCGCCGACGAGCATCGCGTCGAACCCCGATCGAGCGAGGCGGTCGACGTCGTCACGGTCTCTTATCCCGGACTCCGCCACCTTCACCACACCACCGGGCATCGCGGCGGCGACCCGCGCCGCACGGTCGGGGTCGACCGAGAAGGTGTGGAGATCGCGCTGGTTCACGCCGACGACCGTCGCGCCGGCGTCCAGCGCGCGCCCGAGCTCCACCTCGTCGTGGACCTCGACAAGAGCGGTCATGGCCAGGCTCTCCACGAGGCCGTGCAGCCGTGCCAGCTCGCCGTCGTCGAGAGCGGCGACGATCAGCAGGACCGCGTCCGCTCCCATGGCGCGCGCGTCGAGGACGTCGCGCTCGCAGAGCGTGAAGTCCTTGCGCAGCACCGGCAATGTGACAGCGGCGCGAGCGGTCTCGAGGTCTTCCGGGCTCCCCGAGAAGTACGCCTCGTCGGTGAGCACCGAAAGGCACGCTGCCCCGCCCGCCGCGTAGGCACGCGCGAGAGCGGCAGGATCTAGCCGGGGCGACAGCACGCCCTTCGAGGGCGAGCGCCTCTTGATCTCTGCGATCAGGGACACCCCGGCGCCCCCGCGCAGCGCGCTCGCGAACGGCCTCGGAGAGCAAGCCGCGTGCGCCGCCCGCTCGAGCACGGCAGTCGGCCTGGCGTCCGAGGCCACCCGGGCCCGGTGGTGCGCAACGATCTCGTCGAGGTACGTCGCCACCCCTGCCACCCTACCGGGCGCGCCGCCGCAGCACCTCGCCGACGAGAGCCTCGACCCCCTCGGCGGCGTGGCAGTCGCCGAACGCGTGCCGAGAGGACGCCAGCGTGCCACGCTGTGTCCATGGTGGAGCCGACGCAAGGACCCGTCGAGCAGGAGACGACGAACGGCACGATCGTCGTCGTCGAGGACGATCGCAACATCGCCGAGCTCGTCGACCTCTACCTGCGCAACGCGGGCTTCCGCGTCCTGCAGGCCTCGGACGCCCGTCGAGGGCTCGAGCTCGTGGCCCAGGAGCGCCCCTGCCTCGTGATGCTCGACATCGGCCTGCCCGGCCCCCTCGACGGGCTGCAGGCCTGTCGCGAGCTGCGCAAGACGAGCGACGTGCCCGTCGTCATGGTCACCGCCCGCGACGACGAGCTCGACAGGGTCCTCGGCCTCGAGCTCGGTGCGGACGACTACATCACGAAGCCCTTCTCGCCGAGGGAGCTCGTGGCCAGGGTCCGCGCGATCCTGCGGCGCTCCGAGAACGGCCGGCGTCCGGCGGACGAGCCGATGACCGTGGGCTCGGTCGTCGTCGACACCTTGCGCAGGGAGGTCGTGGCATCCGGAGCGATCGTCCAGCTCACGGCTCGAGAGTTCGACCTGCTCGCCCACTTCGCGGAGAACCCCGGCATCGTGTTCTCACGCCAGCAGCTGCTCGACGCGGTATGGGGCAGCGGCTGGTACGGCGACGAGCGAACCGTCGACGTCCACGTCCGCCAGCTCCGCCGCAAGCTGGGCGACGCGCTGCCGCTCGCTACCGTCTGGGGCGTCGGCTACCGGTGCGACTGAGCCCCGCGGCGTGGCAGGGCACCGCGGCGTGAGCGCCACCTGCACGACGGGACCGTGAGAGCCCGGATCACCCTCGCCGTCGTCATGATCCTCGTCGGCGCGCTCACCGTCGCCGGGGTGATCAGCCTGAGCCTCGAGCGCCGGGCCGCCGACCAGCGCGCCGAGTCCGCCGTGCTGCGACAGGCCGAAGCTCTCACCTCGTCGATCTCCTCCAAGCCGCTCGCGGCGCTGTTCGCGAGCCCGGACCAGCACGGGTCCCAAGCGATCCTCCGCCTCGTGGACAGCGTGGCCGGGACACGCGGGGCGGTGCTCGTCGTGTCGGCTGGCGTGCTCCGCACCGATCCGCTCGCCGGCGTCCCGGCATCTGCGATCGACGCGGCTTTGCTCGCGGACGGCAAGCCGGCGAGCGGGGTCGTCGGAAGCGTCGCCTTCGCAGCGGTGCCGATCCTGTCGACACCACCTGCCCTCACCGGCCTCGCTCGCCAGACGGTCGCCTACGCGCTCGAGAGCGACGTCAGCTCTCCCACGAGCAGCGCCCTTTACTACCTGCTCGCGAGCGGTATCGCCCTCGTCGTCGCCGCAGTGGCCGCGTCCGAGATCGCACGGCGCATCTCTCGAGGGCTCGTGGCGGCGAGCGCCGCAGCGGCCCGTGTCGCCGCCGGCGACCTCGAGGCGCGCGTCGCGATACCGACCAACGCGTACCCCGAGATCGCCGGCCTCGCGAGCTCGCTCAACACGATGGCCGCCGCGCTGGCTCGCGCCCGACATCTCGAGCGGGAGTTCCTCCTGTCGATCTCTCACGACCTGCGGACCCCCCTCACCTCGATCCGCGGCTACGCGGAGGCGATCGCCGACAGTGCCGCGCCGGATCCGGCCCGGGCCGCCGCGATCGTCGTCGCGGAGGCGAGGAGGCTGCAGCGGCTCATCGGGGACCTGCTCGACCTCGCGCGCCTCGACGCGCACCAGTTCTCTCTCCGTCTCGTCGAGCTCGACGCCGGGAGCTGCGCCGCGGACGCCGCAGAGGCATTGCGCTACGCGTTCGAGGGCGCCGCGGTCGACCTCGTCGTCGAGCGCCCGCAGGCGGACCTGGTCGTCGTGGGCGACGCGGACCGCCTCGCCCAGGTCGTCTCGAACCTCGTCGAGAACGCGCTCAAGTTCGCACGCTCGCGCGTCCTCGTGCGCACAGGCTCGACCGCGGCGGAAGGTGCTGCGGCGAGCACGGAAGGCCGCGTCGTCGTCGTGGTCGAGGACGACGGCCCGGGCATCGACGCCGAGGACCTGCCGCACATCTTCGAGCGCCTGTTCACCTCGAGCCGGCAGCCGACGCGCGCAGCGGGGACGGGGCTCGGTCTCGCCATCGTCGCGGAGCTGACGCACGCTATGCACGGCGAGGTCGTCGTCGACTCGCCACTCGGGCCAGATGGCGGCACCCGGATCGGTGTCCACCTGCCGCACCGCCGCGCTCCGGCGAGCCCTGGTGCCTAGCCGCCGGTGATCGGGAGCTCGCGCACCTCGGCCGGGTACCCGCCCGACCAAGACGCGTCGGGAGATGGCGCACCAGGCTCCAGCGGGACGAGCGTCAGCATCGCCGGGGGCACCACCTCGCGGCGCACCGACGCCAGACCGACTGACGCAGCGAGCCTCGGCGACCATGCCACGCTCGTCAGCTCGCCGACTGTCCGACCGTCGAGACGGAGCTCCGCAGGCAGCCGGACGACCTCCTCCGCCGCCACGACGACCCCGCGAAGCCGTCGTGGCACGTTGGCCCCACGGGCGTCGATGCGCGCGACGAGCTCCTGGCCGGGGAAGCAGCCCTTCGTGAAGCTCACCGTCCGCTCGGTGAGGCCGACCTCGTGGGCAATCGAGCGCTCGGTGATCTCGGTGCCGAGCGCCGGCTGGCCCGACTCGATCCTCAGCGCCTCGAACGCCGCCGGATCACCCTCGGCCACGCTGGCGGGAAGACGCGCACCCGCCCCGACGAGGTCGACTCCGGCCGCCCCGGGCCACGACGCCGCGAGAGCCACGGTGTCCGGAGCGCGCTCCTCCGCGAGCTCGGCGGCTCCCGGTCCGCGCAGCTGCACGCACTGCCAGTCGAGCTGCTCCAGCTCGACCTGCACCCTGAGCCGGAACCGCTTGAGCCGAGCGACGACCACCTCGCCGTAGCCAGCCGCCACGACGACGAGGGCCTCCTCCGCGCCCGGGCGGGCCACGCGCACGTAGGCGTCGATCCTTCCCTGTGGCGAGAGCAGGAGGGACTCGGCCGAGGACCCGACCGCGAGCGACGCGAGATCCTGCGTGCACTGACTTTGCAGGTAGCTCAACGCATCGCGTCCCGTCGCGCGCACGACGTCGCAGCCCGTGACGGTCCCGGCCACGCCACGGGCGAAAGCGTCGTAGGTCTCGGTGATCGAGAGCCTCTGCCGCGGCCCGTCCTCGCTCGTCACCCGCCGGCCCCCGGTCGGGATGGAGACGCCGCCCGCGCCGCGGCGATGCGCCGGGCCCCGGCGACCGCCGCGAGGATCGACGCCGCCTTGGCCTGGCACTCGCGGTCCTCCGTCTCCGGGTCGCTGTCGGCCACGATGCCTGCACCGGCCTGCACCGACGCTCGACCGTCAGGCCCGACGACGAGTGTCCTTATGGCGATCGCGGTGTCGAGGTTGCCAGAGAAGTCGAGATAGCCGACGACCCCCGCGTAGGGACCGCGCCGCGTGGGCTCGAGCTCGTCGATGATCTCCATGGCACGCACCTTCGGTGCACCCGACACCGTCCCCGCTGGCAGCGTCGCCCTCAGCACGTCGACCGGTCCCTTCCCGGGGAGAAGCTGCCCGGAGACCTGGGACGTCATGTGCATGACATGGCTGTAGCGCTCCAGGGTGAAAAGCTCGTCGACCTGCTCGGTGCCGAAGCGGACGACCCGGCCGACGTCGTTGCGCGCGAGATCCACCAGCATCACGTGCTCTGCCCGCTCCTTCGGGTGCTCGGAGAGCTCAGCCGCGAGCTTGCGATCCTCCTCTTCGGTCGCTCCGCGCCGTCGGGTGCCGGCGATCGGCCGGGACACCACCCGTCCCCCGGTCAGCTGGACCATCGGCTCCGGGGAAGCGCCGACGACGCAGACGCCACCTTGGCGCACGAAGAACATGTAAGGGCTCGGGTTCACCTGGCGGAGGACCCTGTAGACGTCGAACGGGTCGACACCGAGCTCGAGGTCGAAGCGCTGCGAGAGCACGACCTGGAAGGCGTCTCCAGCCCGGATGTGCTCCTTGGCTGCGTCGACTGCGAGGCAGTAGGCCTCCGAGCTGAGGACGCGGCGGACCGCGCTCGGGTCGAGCGTCTCGTCTCGTTCCGGGGGCGCGACGAGCTGCTCGGCGACAGGGCGCTCGAGATCGCGCCGGAGCACCTCCAGCCTGCCGAGCGCGCTCTCGTAGCGGCTCTGGAGCTCGAAGGTGCCCGGCAGCACCACGTTGTCGACAAGGACGGCACGGCTACGCCAGTGGTCGAACGCCACCAGCTCCCCGATGACCGACACGACAGCGTCAGGGAGGCCCCGGTCGTCCGCGAGCGGCTCGCCCAGCCGCTCGATCTCGCGCACGACGTCGTAGCCGAGGTAGCCGACGACACCGCTCGACAGCGGCGGGAGCTCCGGGAGCTCCGGCGCGCGGCACGCCTCGAGCAGGCCGTCGAGGCAGTCGAGGATGCCGGACGCGAGAGGCACCGCCACGGGGAGCTCGCCCGAGACGACTTCGACACACCGACCATGCGCGACGAGCGTCGCGACGGGCGAGCGCCCGAGGAACGAGAAGCGGCTCCACCGCCCGCCATGCTCGACCGACTCGAGGAGGAACCCGTCGCCGTCGCCGACGACGGAGCGGAAGGCGCCGACCGGGGTCAGGCTGTCGGTGAGCAGCTCGGTCCACACCGGCACCACGCTGTGCGCGCCCGCGAGCTCGCGGAACCTCGCGAAGCTCACGGCTCCGCCGCGCCTCGCCTCCGCCGCGGCTGCGGCCTGGCCGCTAGCTGCCGAAGTCACGGAAGAAGCACGACCGCTCGCCCGTGTGGCAGGCGCCACGTCCGTCCTGGTCCACCTCGACGAGCAGCGCGTCGCCATCGCAGTCGTAGGCGACCCGGCGCACCCACTGGCGGTCGCCCGACGTCTCGCCCTTGCACCAGTACTCCGCACGGCTGCGGCTCCAGAACCACGTCCGGCCGCTCGCGAGCGTCCTCCGCAGGGCCTCGGCGTCCATGTGGGCCACCATGAGCACCTCACGGGTCGTCGCCTCCTGGACCACGGCGGTCACGAGCCCGTCCACGCCGTACCGGATCGACGCGAGCTGCTCCTCGCTCGGGGCGATCACAGGTCAGCCCTCACGGACGGGGCTCACAGGACGGGGCTCACAGGTAGAGCCCGGTGCCACCACCGAGCCGCTCCGCCGCCAGCGCGTGGATGTCCCTCTCGCGCAAGATGAAGAACTCGTCGCCCTGCACCTCGACCTCGAAGCACTCCTCGGGGTTGAACAAGACGGTGTCGTCGACCTTCACGGTCCGCACGTGCGGGCCGACGGCAGCGACGGACGCCCACGCGAGGCGCTTGGCCACGTGCGCCGTGGCGGGGATCACGATCCCGGCCCGTGACCTCCGCTCGCCCTCCGACGGCGGCACCCGCACGAGCACGCGGTCGTTCAGCATCGTGACGGCCTGCTTGTCACCCTCGAGCGTCACGTCACGTGCCGCTGGTCCGGTGATCGGCATCCCCCTACGCTACTTCCTGGGCCGCCTGGCCCATCTCGCGATCCTGGCCAGAGGGCTCCAGCCAGAGGGCTCCAGGCACTCAGGCCCCTTCCGGACGGACCGCCACCGCATGGTCCGCGAGGTAGCGCTTCGCCTCGCCGACGCTGTGGCGCCCGTAGTGGAAGATCGACGCGGCGAGGACGGCGTCGGCACCGGCACCGGCACCCGCCACGAGGTGGTCCAGGCTGCCGACGCCGCCTGAGGCGACGAGCGGCACGCCGAGCGCGGCGGACATCGCGCCCACGAGCTCGAGGTCGTAGCCGTCCTCGGTGCCGTCCCGGTCCATCGAGGTGACGAGCAGCTCGCCCGCTCCGAGCCGCTCCGCGAGCACGGCCCAGGTCAGCGCGTCGAGACCTGTCGCGCGGCGCCCGCCGTGCGTGTAGACCTCGAAGCCACCGCCCGGGCGCCGGCGGGCGTCGAGAGCGACGACGACGCACTGGCTCCCGAACGTCGCGGCGATCTCCGCGACGAGCACCGGGCGCGCGATCGCGGCCGAGTTGACGGCCACCTTGTCGGCGCCGGCGCGCAGCAGCGCCCGGGCGTCTTCGACGGTCCGGACGCCGCCTCCGACCGTGAGCGGTATGAAGACCTCTTCCGCCGTGCGACGCACGACGTCGAGCATCGTGTCTCGACCGTCGCTCGACGCCGTGATGTCGAGGAAGACCAGCTCGTCTGCCCCCTCCTCGTCGTAGCGCCGCGCCAGCTCGACAGGGTCGCCGGCGTCGCGCAGGCCGACGAAGCCCACGCCCTTGACGACACGCCCCCCGTCGACGTCGAGACAGGGGACGACCCTCACCGCGCGCATGCGGCAACCGCCTCCCCGAGGGTCATCCTGCCGTCGAGCATGGCCCTGCCGACGACGACGCCGGCGAGCCGCCTTCCTCCGCTCTCCAGCGCGGCGAGCGCAGCAAGGTCAGCGGGCCCCCCGACGCCGCCAGACGCCACGATCCCGAGCGTGGTCGACAAGAGCAGCTCCTCGTAGCCGGCGAGGTCCGGGCCGCCGAGAGTGCCGTCGCGGGTGATGTCGGTGACGACCACGGCGGCGAGCGGCGCGGTTGCGAACCGGTCGAGGGCTTCGCCGAGCTCGAGACCTCCACCTTTCACCCAGCCGCGCACGGCGACCTCGCGCCGCGGCCGGGATCCGTCGGCCCCGACGATCCGTCGGTGGTCGAGCCCGACGACGACACGTCCGGGGAACCGCCCGGCGAGCGCGCAGGCGAGCTCGGGACGCTCGACGGCTGCCGTGCCGAGCACCACCCGGGCGATGCCCGCCTCGAGAGCGTCGACGGCATCGGACTCCTCCCGTATGCCTCCACCGTACTGCACCGGGATCCCGGCAGCAGCCACCATCTCGAGCACCACAGCCCGGTTCGCCGCGACGCCCGTCCGCGCTGCGTCGAGATCGACGACGTGGAGCATGCTCGCGCCAGCCTCGCCGTAGGCGCGCGCCTGGGCCACCGGGTCGCCGTAGACCGTCTCGCTCGCGAACTCGCCCCGCAGGAGGCGCACGCATCGGCCGTCACGCAGGTCGATCGCTGGGATGCACTGCAAAGCATCGGTCACGTCCACGGACCCGACAGCGTCCTGCGGTCCCGCACGCCGAGCGGGAAGCGCTGGTTCACGAGAGCCGCACGTCCCTTGAGCAGGAGGCCACGAACGCCTCGAGGAGGCGCAGTCCCGCACGGCCGGACTTCTCCGGGTGGAACTGGGTCGCCCAGCAGGTCCCCCGCTCGACCGCGGCGACGACCGTCCCTCCGTAGTCGCACGTCGCGACGACGGCGTCGCGGGCGCTGCCCGTCGGCACCGGCGCGAAGGAGTGGACGAAGTAGAACCACGGCGGCACAACGAAGGGCGCGAGCATCGCGGAGCGCACCCCGGCCACCGCGTCCGTCCGGTTCCACTGCATCTGTGGCAGCTTGACGTCCCCGGCAAGCCGGCGGACGTGGCCCTCGAGCACGCCGAGACCGTCGGCACGCGGGTCCTCCTCCGAGCCCTCGAACAGCAGCTGGAAGCCGACGCAGACCCCGAGGAACGGCACACCGGCCGCCACGGCTCGCAGGGCGACCTCGTCGAGCCCGCTCGCGCGGAGCGCCCGTGCGCTCGCACCGAACGCTCCCACGCCGGGGAGGACGACTCCGCTCGCGCCGAGAGCGTCCTCGGGCTCGGCGACGAGCCGGGCGTCACCTCCGACGTGTTGCAGCGCCTTCTCGGCCGAGCGGAGATTGCCGATGCCGTAGTCGAGGACGGCGATCACGTCGGCTGTCCTGCCGATCCCGGCCCGGGTGCCGTCTCCCCCTCCGGCTCCTTCGCCCGCTCGGCCGGCCTGCGCCGCTCCCGCGTCGCCGGCAGGCACTGCGCGCTCACAGCACGCCCTTGGTCGACGGGACGGAGGCGCCGTCGACCCGCGCCGCCTCGCGAAGCGCCCGTGCGACGGCTTTGAATGACGCTTCGAGCACGTGGTGGGTGTTGCGTCCGTAGCGCAGCGTCACGTGCAGGGTCATCCCCGCCGAGGTGACCACGGCCCGCCAGAACTCCTCGGCAAGCTGGGGCTCGAAGCCGGGGTTGCCGAGCGGGACGGCGTCGGGCCCGCACGTCACGTCGTAGCGGAGAAACGCGCGACCCGAGAGGTCGAGCGCGACGTCGACGAGCGACTCGTCGAGGGGGACCGCGACGGAGGCGAAACGCCGCACCCCCACCTTGTC
This sequence comes from Actinomycetes bacterium, assembly GCA_021846125.1. GTDB lineage: Bacteria > Actinomycetota > Acidimicrobiia > Acidimicrobiales > Bog-793 > JAJZCK01. The sequence goes on from JAJZCK010000017.1 coordinate 16,213, forward strand.
GCCGAGCGCCTCGGCGAGGACCTCGCCGAGGACGATCCCCGTGTCCTCGACGCTGTGGTGCGCGTCGACCTCCAAGTCGCCCGCTGTCCGCACGACGAGGTCGAGCCCGCCGTGGCGCGCGAGCTGGGAGAGCATGTGGTCGAAGAACGGCAGGCCGGTCGAGACCTCGAAGCGACCGCTCCCGTCGAGGTCGGCCTCGACGAGGACGTCGCTCTCGCGCGTCGTCCGACGCCGCACGGCCCGCCGGTGTGCCACGAGCCCTCCTGCCGCGCCGCCGGTCACCGTCGGTGCCGGCTCCTCGTGCGTCGACGTCATCGACTGCTCCCTCTTCCGGCGAGCACGTGCCCGCGGCTCACGACAGTGCCACGCCGAGCGCGGCGAGGAATGCGTCGTCCTCGGCCGCCGTGCCGATCGTGACCCTCAGGCATCGAGCGAGGCGCGGGAAGCCAGAGACGTCGCGCACGAGGACGGATTGTCGCACGAGCGAGCGCCAGACCTCGCGGGCATCGTGACCGGTCACCTCGAACAGCACGAAGTTCGCGTCGGACGGGAAGGGGCGGAGCCCGAGGGCACGCAGCGCGTGGACGACGCGCTCGCGCTCGGCCGAGATGCGGGCGACGCGCTCGCGCATCTCGTCGACGTGGCGGAGCGCGAGCCGCCCGGCGAGCTGCTTCACAGCGTCGAGGTGGTAGGGCAGGGTCACCCGGAACAGTGCGTCGACGACCTCCGCGTCGGCGATCGCGTAGCCGAGCCGCAGACCTGCGAGCGACCAGGTCTTGGAGAAGGTCCGGACGACGACGAGGTGCGGGTTGTCCGGGAGCAGCTCGGACGCAGACCATCGGGCGAACTGGCCGTAGGCCTCGTCGACGACGACCAGGCCCGGGGCCGACGCCACGACGCGCTCGACGGTGTCGCGCGGCTCGGCACGACCCGTCGGATTGTTGGGCGAGCAGAGGAACACGATGGCCGGGTCTGCCGGGCCGAAGCGTCCCCCCGCTGTCAGCACTCTCGCGAGCTCGCTCTCGTCGACGAGGAGCTCCTCGTCACGAGCGCCCTCGATGACCGTCATCCCGGTCAGCCGGGCGATGTGCGGGTGAAGCGCATAGCTCGGCTCGAACACCGCCGCGGAGCGCCCGGCTCCGCCGTAGGCGAGGCAGATCGCCTGGAGCACCTCGTTCGACCCGTTGGCGCAGTACACGTGCTCCGCGCCGACGCCATGCTGGGCCCCCACCGCGGCACGCAGCTCGAGAGCCTCTCGATCGGGGTAGCGGTTGAGCGACACGCCCGCGAGCGCGCCGCAGAGCTCGTCGAGCAGCGCGGCAGGAGGTGGCTCGGGTGCCTCGTTCGTGTTCAGGCGGACGGCGACGTCGATCTGCGGCGAGTGGTAGCCCGCCATCAGCGCGACCTCGGCCCGGGGGGCCGGGCGCCGGGCGCCGGGCGAGCTCACGGGACGCTCCAGGTCGCGCCGCCGACGCGCATCCTGACCGACTCGGCGTGCGCGGGAAGACCCTCTGCGTCCGCGATCTCGGCGACGTGCGGGGCGACGCGTTCGATGCCCGCCTCGTCTATCCGCACCGCGTGGACGCGCCGCACGAAGTCCTCGACGCCGAGAACGCTCGCGAAGCGTGCGGTCGCGAAGGTCGGCAGCACGTGGCTCGGCCCGGCGATGTAGTCGCCGACCGACGCAGGTGCGAGCGGCCCGAGGAAGACCGCTCCGGCGTGCCTCACGAGGCGCAAGAGGGCGTCGGGCTCGGCGACGAGGAGCTCCAGGTGCTCGGGTGCGATCTCGTTGGCGACCCGCATGGCCTGCTCCGGGCCGTCGACGAGCACGAGGTGGCCGCCACCGTGCAGGGTCGCGAGCGTCTCGTCCCGGCGAGGCGAGGCTGCGACGAGCCGTGCCACCGCGGCCGTGATGGCGTGGGCGGCCTCCTCCGACCAGGTCACCAGCCAAGCGAGCCCGTCGGGACCGTGCTCGGCCTGGACGACGACGTCGATGGCGGCCCACTCGGCCGGGACCGAGCCGTCGGCGACGACGACCACCTCGGACGGCCCGGCGAAGGCGGCGGGCACGCCGACGACACCGCGCACCTCGCGCTGGGCGATCGAGACCCACTTGCTCCCGGGACCGACGATCACGTCGACCTTCGGGACGGACGCAGTGCCGTAGGCCATCGCGGCGATCGCCTGGGCACCTCCCACCGCGTAGACCTCGTCGACGCCCGCGAGCGTCGCTGCTGCCAGGATCTCGTCCGCGATGCGCCCGCCAGGGCCCGGTGGGACGCACAGTGCCACGGAGCCGACTCCCGCGACCCGCGCGGGCACTGCCGTCATGAGGACGCTCGAGGGGTAGCGGGCGCGACCCCCCGGAGCATAGAGACCGGCCCGGTCGACGGGTATCTCGAGGAGGTCGACGGCGACGCCTCCGCGCTCGTAGCGACCAGGGTTCGCCGCCCGGTGGCGATGGAAGGCGTCGATCGCGTCACGCGCCTCCGTGAGCGCGAGACGCAGAGCCGTGGGGATCCGCCCGAGCGCCGCCTCGAGCTCCGGCGGCGCGACGCGTATCTCGCCGAGCTCGACGCCGTCGAAGCGCGCCGTGAGCTCCCGCAAGGCGTCGTCGCCGCGCTCACGCACCTCCCTCAGGATCGCTCGCACGTCCTCGACAGGTCCCTCGGCGCCGAGGTCCGGCCGGGGCAGCACGAGCGGCTCCCCCGCTGCAAGGCCGCGCAAGTCGAGAAGTTCGAGCACGTCGGGCGCGTCGGGCATGGCGGAGAGCGTAGCCAAGGCCCGGAGCGCGCAGGCTCGAGGCCCGGGCGGAGCCCGGGTGCCGTCTCGGGCACGGTCGACGCCGCCGTCGAGCTCGCGTCCGTGCGACGGCCCGTCCCCGCGTCCGGCAAGATGTCCCCGTGCCGCCCGAGACCTCCGAGCTGTCTTCCGTCGCCACCCTGCTCGGCCAGATCACGGCGCGTGTCACTGCGATGGCCGAGCGAGCCGCTGCCCAGCACGAGGACGACGTCGCCGCGGAGCTCTTCGGCGTGGAACGCGCGCTCGCGGGTGCGCAGCGTCGCGTCGAGCGGATCGCGAACCCGCGGCGCCCCGGCGCTGGCCGGCCCTAGCCGGCGCGGACGACGGCGCCCCGAAGAGCGCCGTCGTCGGGCGGTCGAGACCGCGGAACAGCCCTGACCGCCTTGGAACCGACTGGCGGGAACCGGCTCCGGCACAACGCTACCGGTCGGGCCGACGCCGTGCCGTGGCCCGCGCACCGACGGCCGCCGGGTCCGCGGACGGGCAGACGTCGGCGAGGCGACAGATGCCGCAGCGTGGCCCGCGGGCGACGCACACCTGCCTGCCGAGCAGGATCATCTGGATGCTGAAAGCTCCCCAGCGTCGAGGAGGCAGGAGGCTGCACAGGTCGTGCTCGACCTTCACGGGATCCTCCTGCCGCGTCAGCCCGAGCCTGCGACCCAGGCGGCCGACGTGGGTGTCGACCGGAAGGCCGGGGAGGCCGAAGGCGACCGATCGGACGACGTTCGCCGTCTTGCGGCCGACGCCCGGAAGCGTTACCAGGTCCTCGAGCGACTCTGGCACCACGGTGCCGTACCGGTCGACGACGGCGCGTGCCATCCCGAGAAGGCTTGCGGTCTTCGCCCGGAAGAACCCCGTCGAGCGGATGATCTCCTCGACGTCGGACGGCTCCGCGACGGCGAGGTCCTCGACTGCCGGGTAGCGCGCGAACAGCTGCGGTGTCACGAGGTTGACCCGTGCGTCGGTGCACTGCGCAGAGAGGATCGTCGCGGCGAGCAGCTGGTAGGGCCCGTCGTGGTCGAGCGCGCACAGCGAGGCCGCATCTCCGGGGTAGAGCGACGCGAGGCGCTCGTCGACGATCTTCGCCCTGCCTGCGGGAGTCCTCGGCCGGGCCATGCGCGCAGGCTACCGGGCTCTGTCCGCACACCGGTGAGCCGTTAGCCTCGCAGGGTGCACGACGTCGAGGTGAAGCGCCGGATGGGCGAGGAGGACATCGCCTCCGTCGCCGCTCTCCTGCGTGCTGCGGAGCGTGCCGACAACCACGCTCCGCTCGGCGAGCACAAGTGGATCGACCTCGTCCAGGGCGGCCGCGCCGGCTTCGCCGGCTTCGTCGCGCGCCGGCCGGGCTCGGCACAGCTCGCCGGCTACGCCCAGCTGAGCAGGGGACACGGGAGCTGGGCGATCGAGTACGTCGTCCATCCGGCAGCACGTGCCGTGCGCGAGCGAGTCGTCGAGGACCTGCTGCGTGCCGCGCTCGGCGAGATAGCGCTCTCCGGCGGAGGGCACGTGCACGTCTGGGTGCCGAAGCCCGACGCGGCGGACGACGCCGTCGCCCGGTCCGTCGGCCTCGCGCGTGGGCGCGAGATACACCAGATGCGGCGCGCGCTGCCGCTCGGTCCAGACCTCGCGGGGTCGGCACGCGCCACGCTCCGTCCCTTCGTCGTCGGCGAGGACGAGGCGGCATGGCTCGCCCTCAACAACCGGGCGTTCCGCTCCCATCCCGAGCAGGGGGCATGGGATCGAGGGACCCTCGCGGAGCGCGAGGAGCAAACGTGGTTCGACCCCGCTGGCTTCTTGCTCCACGAGAGCGACGGCCGCCTCGACGCGTTCTGCTGGACGAAGATCCACGGCGACGAGGTCTGCGAGGGCGGCGCCGGTGCCCGAGGGTTGGGCGAGATCTACGTGATCGGTGTGGACCCCTCGGCGCAAGGGCGAGGCCTCGGGAGGTCCGTGCTCCTCGCCGGGCTCGACTACCTCGCAGGTCGAGGGCTCGGCGTCGCGATGCTCTACGTCGACGCGTCCGACGCCGCCGCCGTCCACCTCTACCACTCGACCGGGTTCGGCATCGACCACCGCGACCAGGCATACGTCGGCGACGTCGCGTCGGTGGAGCCGTGAGCCGCTACGACGTCACTCGCGAGGACCTCGACCGCATCCTTTGCACCGAGCCCCGCTACCGCGTCGACCAGCTCTGGGACGCCCTGTACCATCGCTTCGAAGAGCCAGGGGACGTGGGCACCCTGCCACGAGCGCTGCGCGCACGGCTCGGCGCCGAGCCCGCTCTCGCCCCGGCTCTGCGCATCGAGGCCGAGCGGCAGGCAGACCGAGGCGAGACGGTGAAGTGGGTCGTCGCCCTCGGCGACGGCGCCCGGGTCGAGACGGTGCTCATGCACCACCCCAGGCACTCGACCGCATGCGTCTCCTCCCAGGCGGGCTGCGCGATGGCGTGCTCGTTCTGCGCGACCGGCCAGGCCGGCTACACGCGGCAGCTCACGGCGGGCGAGATCGTCGAGCAGGTCGTGCTCGCCGCTCGCGCTGCGAGGACGTCGGGGCGACGCCTCGACCACGTCGTGTTCATGGGCATGGGCGAGCCCTTCGCGAACTACGACAACGTCCTCGCCGCCGTACGCCGCATCGTCCACGACGTCGGCATCGGCGCCCGGCGCGTGACGATCTCCACCGTCGGTGTCGTGCCGGGCATCCGCCGCCTCTCGGTGGAGCCGCTGCAGGTCAACCTCGCTGTCTCGCTCCACGCAGCGAACGACGAGCTTCGGACGAGCCTCGTACCGCTCGGGCGGCGCTACCCGCTCGAGGCCTTGACGACCGCCTGCGCCGACTACGTCGCGGCGACGCACCGGCGATTGTCGTTCGAGTGGGCGCTCATCGACGCGGTGAACGACACGCGCCGCGACGCCGACGAGCTGGCGGCCCTTGCTCTTCCCCTGCGCGCGCACGTCAATCTCATCCCGCTCAACCCGACTGCAGGCGGTCTCGACATCGGCCTCGCGGGGACACCGCCCGACGGCGTGCGGGCGTTTCGAGACCGTCTTGCGAGCCACGGCGTGAACGTCACCGTCCGGCGCACGCGCGGCCGCTCGATCGACGCAGCGTGCGGGCAGCTCGCGGCGCGCGCGACCCCCGGGCTCGCGAGCTGACAGAATGACTACGTGGCCAGCACGAACCTCACCGAGCGGCGGTGGTTTCCGACACACCAGCCGCAGACCCTCCAGATCGCCGTCGCGCTCTTGTACTGGAACGCAGCGCTTTCCCTGCTCCTAGGTCTTGTGGCCGGCGGGCTCGGGCGCCTCGAGCTCGTCCTCGTCGCGGTCGAGGCGGTCGGCGGCTACGGGATCGCGAACGAGCGCAAGTGGGGCTACCGGACGGCAGTCGTCGCGTCGCTCCTACCGTTCGCGCTCCTCGCTCTCGGCTACGTGGGTGGTGGCATCCTGACGCTGCTCTTCGAGGTGGCGCTCGTCGTGCTCCTCTTCCACAACCAGAGCCGCGCCTACTACAGGATCTGGTTCCACTGAGCCGCGCCGAGCGCCCCCTCGGGGCGCCCGGCGGCCACCGGCACGCGGCAGGCACGCCGGGTTCGCCCCTGCCCGAGGGGGCCGAGAAGGCCGCCATGGTGCGGTCGATGTTCGACGCGATCGCCCCCCGTTACGACCTCGTGAACCGCCTCATGACGCTCGGGCTCGACCAGGGGTGGCGGAGACGGACGATCGGGATGCTCCTCCTCGCACCGACCTCGCTCGTCCTCGACCTCGCCTGCGGGACCGGAGACTTCGCCCGCGAGCTCGCAGCGGCCGGCTTTCGCGCTGTCGGTGCCGACCTGTCCTTCGGCATGCTCGCGGCGTCGCGGGCGGGAGGTGCCCCCGTGCTGGAAGCCGACGGCACCGCCCTGCCGTTCGTCGACGGCGCCCTCGACGGCGTCGTCAGTGGATTCGCTTTGCGGAACTTCGCCGACCTCGCA